>DAOTYA010000095.1:0-25929 GCA_034435075.1 Anaerolineae bacterium | reverse complement strand
AAGAGACAGGTTACAGCCTCTCCCACCCCCACGCCCACCCGGGTCCCCCTTATTCTGACCCAGGGATCCTCTTCTTGCCCGATGGTAGCGATGGTGGTATTCACGATCCTGGCGGCAACACTGGGAACGTTGTACACGTACAGGCATAACAGGTGAGCAATGCGCAGATTGAAAGCTTACGCGCTGAACCGCATATTTATCTTGCTGGCCCTGGCCGCGATAGTGGCGGGACTGCTTTTGGGCCAGTGGCGGATTGTGTTGCACAATGCCATTCTTCTCTGCTATTCCTGCATTGGCCTGGGGTAAGAGAGATGCGATCAGTGTGGGCCAGACTGGGGCAACGACGTAGCAGCGTGCAGTTCCTGTCGGCGCTGGCGTTGAACTCTCATTTCACTCAATACTTTACCAGGGGCATGCCCTGTCCGGCACTGAACTGTCACGCCTGCCCTGCTGCGGCTTTCGCATGTCCCATCGGGAGTATTCAGCATTTCGTCGGGCGTATGAAGTTTCCACTATACGTGGTGGGGACCGTCGCGCTGGTCGGTGCGCTGATCGGGCGAGGAAGCTGTGGCTGGTTCTGCCCGTTTGGCCTGCTGCAGGAGCTACTCTACAAGCTACCCGTGCCCAAACTCCGAATGCGGAACCGGTATAACTGGACTCGCTACCTGCTACTGGCAGTGCTTGTAGTGATCATCCCGCTGGTTACCCGTGAACCGTGGTTCTGCAAGCTTTGCCCGGCGGGTACCCTGGAAGCGGGTATACCGGTGGTGCTGCTCAATGCGGGGATACGTCATCTGATCGGCGCGCTTTACCGGCTCAAGCTGGTCCTTCTGGGCGCATTTATGTTATGGATGAGCGTGACCCCCCGACCCTTCTGTCGCTGGGTCTGCCCCTTGGGAGCATTGTGGTCACCTCTTAACCCCGTCAGTTACTTCCGCCTGACAGTGCAGCAAGAAGCATGTCTGAGATGTGACCGCTGTCAGGCAGTCTGCCCGATGGACATCCGTGTGTATGAAAACCCTTCATCCGGGCTATGCGTTCGCTGTCTGGAATGCGTCCGGCAGTGTCCTGCTGGATGCATCACAGTCGAGACACTGACCGCGCGCAACCAGGCACAGGGGTAAGCGGAACCACTCACCCTGTCAACGGAGCGGGATCAGGCCATCTGGGAGCGGACCTTCAGGGCCGCTGACGGGCAGCCGCTCTAATGTGGCGGGGTGATACATCCCTGTCATCAGTTGTATATGCCGGGCATCACTGAGCGGTGGGATGATGAGGACATGTTCGTCGGGGATCACCTCGCCCGCCTGCCAGGCTGATGTGGGGTAGCGACCGTATCTGGGCGGACGGTCATCCTGAGCCAGTATGAGCGGCTGGCCGGTTGCCTCTGTATCAAGCAGGTGGATGAAGACAACGTAATCCCCGGCAGGTGTCCCCGTTGCCTGCCAGTAGAGTGTTACCGTCAGCGGTTCCCCACCGCGTATTTCGCCTGAAAGCCGATACCCGATGAGCATAATCTCCGCGCCAAGCCGATAGCTCAACGGATGGGCATCGCCAGGGAGTCCGGCGGGCATACCAGGCATGGCTACCCGCACCTGCGCCACGACGGGAAGCCCCACCTCACCTCCCCAGGATGTGCGGACAGGGAGACGCTCGCCCGTACCCGCGTCGTAGAGGCCTATGACCACATCATATAGCTCGGGCACAGGCGCCCAGTCGCTGACCCGCACACGGTACACATCGCAGAAGGCCCGCCCAGGCAGCCAGCGCGAAGTTGGGAAACGGCCCAGGCCAGGGTAAGTATGACGCTCTCCAACGCGCGCGTTCTCTCTGCCGATCAGGTGCACGAACACAGTGTAGTCCTGCTTCATGGCTGCCAGCCCTTCCCAACAGGCACGGACCTTCAGCACACTGCCTGGACTGACCGGGGTACGATCCAGAGAGACGCCCAACAGTCGGGCTACGTCTCCGTAGATAAGCTCCGTGCCCTGTACTTTTCTGGCCGCCTCTGATGGAGATAAGAGTTCAGGAGGGGCAAACGCCGGACGTATCACCATCACTGGGGTCAGTAGATTAAGTATCAAGAGGGAGATGAACACTCCCTGCGGTACAGGAATTCGCGGCAAGGCAGCCCACCCTCCTGCCAGGAGCAGTGACTGAGCAGCGATGGCGGGAAACAGTAACCTTCCATGGGGGGCCTCGACCCGGCGCATCCATTCCAGCAAAGCGGCGCCGATCAGCATCCACCAGGTCAGCGCGAGCAGAAAGATCGCCCACCGGCGTGGCAGGCAACGGTGTAGCAGCGCGTTGATCCAGCCTGTCAGGCTTAAGACCGGCGCCACACCGATGGCCAGGTAAACCCCAACAGGAAACTGGATGTGTCCCCATCCAAAAGCTCCCCAGTAAGAGCGATATACCGCGGGCAAGTCAGCCAAAATCGTTTTGATGGAGGCCGGAACGGCCCGCCCCCAAGGGGTGTTCATATGCACCTGCACCGCCAGAGGGTCATGATACAGGAGGGCATTGCGCACGTACCACCACCCGCCCGTTGCACAGGCGATGAGCAGCAGTACCGACGATAATGCAACAGCGCTCCGAACCCCCTGATGGCGAAGGGTCACTGTGTTCAATACCAGGAGAGCGAGAGGGAGCAGGAGCAGCAGGCTGGTCTTGGTTAGAGCGGCCAGCCCGGTTGCAATGCCGATGGTCACGCTGCGCCACAGCGTAGCCCCGCGGTTCAGCACGCGGGCGAGCATCCACAGCACAAGGGTGGCGGTGGCCGCAGCCGCACTGTCGTTGTTCACGACACCACAGACGAACAGGAACTGCGGCGTCAGAGCAACCATCGCGGCCACTCCGAAGGCCATGGCCGGATGATCAGGGAACGCCTCCTCCCCCAGTCCCCAGGCCATCGCAACGGTCAACAGACCAAACGCAAGTGAGGCAACGCGGGCCAGACGGATCGCCAGCACGGCTCCGTGCCATGGAAACCGCTCTGCCTCCGTATGGATCAGCATGTTCTTGTTGTCGTTTACCGTTCCCCCGGCCTGATAACCGAAGCCAGGATTGTGCCACATCAGTTCCTCGAGGTCATTGTCTGGAGCCAGCCCACTGATCAGCGCGGCCACCGCATAGTACATTGGGGGTTGTCCTGCCTCCTGGTATGCGCCGCTATCATCGCCATCAAGGGGAGGAAGCCTGTGCTTTTCAGCCAGGTAGCGCACATAAGCGTAGTGCCAGACCTCGTCCGGCGCCTCGAAAAGCGGCGTCATCAGACTATAAAATGCTGTCAGCACGACAAACATGGTGAGCAGACAGATAAGCCGATGTGACGCCAGGAATGTGAGCCGCCTGTACATCGCTAAGGCCCGGGGGGCAAGGGGTAAACCATGCCGTTCAGCGAAGTATCCACCTCTATCCGGATCGGTGCAGATACCTCAGTGACGACCGAGTCATTCACCACATCACTGGAAAGCGCCACAAGAGTAACTATTGCACCATCTGGCAGATTCTCGATCCTGGCCTGGTGGCAGGTTGTCCGTTTCAGATCGAGCGGTGTTGCGAACTGGTAATTCCTGTCCTGGCTGCCAGACATCACGAGCGGCAGGTAGACATAGTAAGTGTACACCAATGTACCGGTTGGTGATGTAGAAGGCAGCAGGACATTGTACCAGACCTGTGTGGTCGAAGAAAAGCCCGGCGTATCCCAACCGACGGTCAGGCTACCGAAAGACGCGGTAATGACCAGGTTCTGGACTACCCCGGAAGGATTCCATGAAACCGGTGGCGGGACACGGTCAGGTACGGTGATTCGTTGCTCAGCCGAAACATCCGTAACCAACCGGTAGTCTACTATTCGCCCGGAGAGAGCAACGAAGCGCACCGTGTCACCGGCACTGAGGCCCTCAATTACCACTTTATGGTGTGTTGATCTTGTGAGTTCCAGGGGGGTGAAGAGTGAATACCCGGGCGAGCCGCCGAAGCCGGACACTACCAGAGGCAGATAAACGAAGGTAGTGTACGAAAGTGTACCGGATGAAGTAGGAGGCGGCGACGGAGGAGAGATGATGTCGTACCATACCTGTGCAACTGAGGGCTCCGGCGTCTCCCAGGTGATCACAAGCCGGTCAAGCAAGACCTTTGCAGAAAGGTTCTGGATGAACCCGGAGGGTGCCCAGCTCTCCGGTTCCAGAACGTCTGGGTCCGATATAACCACCAGCCCGGGGTCGGAAACTTCTGTGACACAGACAGCATCTGTAGGGCGTCGGGAGAGGGCAACAAAACTCACCGTGTCGTCAGCTTTCAGCCCTTCGATGAGGACCCTGTGTTGTGTAACGGGCGTGGTATCAAGCGTAGTGGTCAGAGGGTATGCCTCCTGGACCATCGAAGCTGGCTCATGTGCTGTCTCGCTCAGGCTGCGTGGAGGTCTGGGGCCCGTTATTTGATACCACACCTGGGTAGAAGCAGGCTGGGGCGTATCCCAGGTAATAAGCAGTGTATCCAGCAGGATCGTTGTCTGCAGGTTCTGGATGAATCCTGAAGGAGTCCAGGAAGGTGGTTCTGGCAATCTGCCATCAGGAAAGGGGAGTTCTACCAGCCGACCGGCATCCCAGAATGTATCGTAGTAATGCGTGACGTTGCTCGAAGGTCGAGGCGCGGCATAGAGAATGGCCGTGAGTCGGTTCCCCAATGGCTCTGCTTCCACTGTCAGCTCTTCCCATTTAAAGAGCGCCGTCTGTTCCCCCGACCAGACTGTCAGGGGGGGCAGACCATTTTTGACAGCGCAGTCATCATCGCTGGGGGTTAACTGCGTCCCCTGAGGATCCAGCCCTATACGTGCGTGGGGAAGCGCACCTTCAATCGAGTGGTTGCGGGCCCACATGGTGAACCGGTAGGGTACACAGGGCGTCACCCCATTAACTACCTGGTAGATCCCCGCTATGTAAGAGGCCCCCCATTTGAAGTAAGCCTGTGCATGCTCGCCGTCGTATTTGTATGGGCGCCAGGGTCGCACATCGTCGTACTCTGGGATGACGGTGCCGTGGATCCACCAACGGATCCATCCACCGGCAACGAAATGGTTGGGATACCGCCAGCGGAAGGGATAGGCCGGATCATCAAAACTGCCGTTGATGAGCAGGTTGGCCGACGACTGGCCCGATAGCAGTTGTCCGGGTAAATCTGGAGCACGCGCCACGGCGTCGCCTCTGAACAGCCATCCGCCCACAACTACCAGAACCACCAATAAAAATGCTTTGAACAGGATTTTTTGTGTACTATGCCCCAATTGATTTTGTTTCACATTCAGGGATGCCATGTCCATACTGTCACCTCAGCATCAGGGACAGGAATGCGATCCGCAGATACGGGTATACGTGAGCCATTCGCCGGGTTATACAGCCCAACGGTGATGCGCGCAACCGCCGTGCCTTCATCTATGGTCAGATGATGGAAGTCCAGGACCATGTCACCAGGTCGCCATAGCGAAGTGGGAAAAGCACCCTGCATCGGCGGGCCATCGCCGCTGCCGACCAGTACGCCGCCATCATCCAGCACATGGACAAAGACTGTATAGTCGCCGGGTAACGGCGTCAGTGCTTTCCAGCACAACATCACACGGGCATCTTCCGGATCAAACGCAATCCGGGCGTGAGTCAAGGTGGCATAATTATCGAAGCGTACCTCAGAGGTCAGTTTCCCTTCCTCCGGGCAATCCGGCAGACGTCCCGGCACCCGCAGCCGGGTCAGCACCAGATGATCGCCAATAGCCACACCCCCCACCCGAACTGGTAACCTGTCTCCTGTCCCCTCCTGGTAGAGGGCCAGGTGCAGGTCCCACGCCTGGGTGGGAAAATCGGCCGCCGGCAGACGAAGACGATAACGGTCGGCGATCACCTCGCCTGGACGCCAGGCCGTGGTCGGATAGTTGCCGCGCCCCGGCCAGGAGTTATAGTTCAAACGCAGCGTCGTATCCCCCGGCACAGGCGAGACCAGTTGCAGCGTCAGGATGTAGTCCTCGGCCAATGGGGCGAGTGCCTGCCAGTATAGCGTCACGTCGAGTGTCGGGCCTCGATCCTCCAATACCACATCGTAGCCTGAAAGCCGCACACTTTCACCCAACGTGGCATCAAGCGGGTGCTGTGGATGTACGGCGTTCGCATCTGCATAGCGCGGTGGCGGTGCGAAAAAGCCGGGCAGGATACCCGCAACGGACCACAGTGCCATCGCCAGCAGAGCAATAACGCAAATGAGCCATAACAATCTGCGCACCCGCAAACTTGCCGATTTGCAAACTTGCCGACTCTCCGACCAGCCATCAAGTCCCAGTGCGAATACAAGCCCCACGGCGGGCAACGCCGGAAAGAGCAGCCGTCCACCGGGGGCCGGAGTCACCATATCCCAGCGCGCCCAACTGATTACGATCAGGAGGAACCAGCCGGTCAGAATGGCCGCTGCCGCCTTTTCTGCGCGCTCCAACCGCCGCCATCCCCACGCCAGCCCGCTGAGCGCCAGTATGGTGAAGGCAATGTAGAAGGCATAGAATCCCGTTGGATAGAAAGAGCACGCAATCTGCCCCCAAAAAGAGCGGAACACCAGTCCGGCCTCCAGAAGCGGGTAGATCGGCGAGCCGCGCTCACCGACCAGGGCCAGCATCGGCCTGAGCGCAGTGAGATCGCCATAGAGCCGCCAGTTGCGCCAGAACCACCACCCGCTGACAGCCGAAGCCGGCAGAACGACCAATAGTAAATGGCGAATAGCGAATAGCATATGGCCTGCTAAACCGCCAGCTCGCCAATCCGTTGACTCCCTGACTTTCCGGACTGCTCGGAACAGGAGGAGAGCACCAGTGAGGATCAGCAAGACCCATCCGCTCAATTTGGACAGGCCGGCCAGCCCAATCAGCAATCCCAGGCCGAGCGACCGCCATGTCGAAAAACCATCACGCCAGGCGCACAGGAGCACATAGAACGCAATTGTCGCCAGTGGGGTAACCAGGTTATCGTTGTTAATGCCGCTGGCGACCAGAAGGAATTGGGGGTTAAAGGCGACCACGGCCATGCCCAGTAAGGCGACTCCAGGACGTTTCGGAAACGCAAGACGGCCCATGGCATACGCGCCGAGTACCGTAATCCCCTGGAGCAATGTAGACCAGACGCGCAACACGTGGAGCATGAGCAAGGTGCCACGCCAGGGAAAGGCCTCGCGGTTCGGATCATGATACAGGATCGCCCGGTTATCATACAGGTTGAACGCAACAGGTCCACAGACGACCCGGGGGTTGAAACGCAATGGGGGCATATCATCGGCATCCAGCCCCAGCAACCGCACCAGCCCGGCCGAAAGCAGATAATACAGCGGCGGCTGGGAGGCTTCCTGGCGGTAGTGATACTCTGCCGCTGCCGGTATTCCGTGCACCGGTAGTTGTCCTGTGTCAGCGACATAGCGAATTGCGCCGAAGTGTTCGATCTCATCCAGGTTCTCGAAAGGGGGAACGACGATGCCACAGAGGGAGGCCAGGGCGATGAAGCAGAGGAGGATTAGCCCTGCCGCTTTGTGCTTACTTGCGCCTGTAAACTTGATCCAAAGCACGGTTGTCTTACTCACACATCGGGATTATGTTGTCGGATCGAGGTTTCCTTGAGCGTCTGTCACTCGCAAGCGCTTAAAAGCCTATCCGGAAATCGTAACCGATGCATCCCTATGCATCGTAACCGATGCATCCCTATGCATCGTAACCGATGCATCCCTATGCATCGGTATAGGCGGCAAGGGATGCCACCTCTGTACAGTTTTTCGGACAGGTTCTAAGCGCCTATCCGAAAAACGTAACCGACGCATCCATATGCGTCGGTATAAGCGGCATAGGGATGCCGCTTATGCGGTTATTCGGATAGGTTCTAAGTGCCAGCCACAGATGCATTCCCTGTTTGTTCGGTAAAGACCGTTTCCTCTCGCCTTCCTTTTTGGGAATGCCGCCATTATAAGGCGTCATCAGAGATCGGTCAAGCCGTTAGTGACGCATACAGGTCACCTGTGTCCTGTTCGGGCCGCCAGATCGCCCTCTTTTCGGTACTTTGTTTTAGTGCCTATCCGAAAAACGTAACCGACGCATCCCTATGCGTCGGTATAAGCGGCATAGGGATGCCGCTTGTACGGTTTTTCGGATAGGCTCTTAGCAGCAAGAAGCAGGTTCGCGAAAGCCAACCATCGGCACGGGTTCAAGGTGACAGTCACCTCTGACCCTTCAAAACGGGGAAGTGCGGTAGTAATAAGCATTGGAGAGACTCATTTACCTGGCTAACGAGCCCGATGAGCATCTTGCACAATAACGTTGTCTGGCTGAGGCGTCCCTGCAGCATCTGTAACCGGTAGCCGCTCTAATGAGGGCCAACGGTACATGCCCAAACGCAGTGTCAAATCCTTAATGTCTACACCCGGAGGCAACGGCAGGCCAAGCACATCGGTAATGGTTTGACCGGGCTGCCAATAAGATGTCGGGAAACGTCCATCCAGTGGCTGGCGATCAGCCTGGGCCAGCAGAATGTGGTCTGGTCCCACCAGGTGAACGAAAACCATCGCATCATACGGCACAGGCTGCAAGGACTTCCAGGTCAACGTCAGGGTGATGACTGACTCTGTATCGTGCAAAACCTGCACTTGAGTAAGACCAATAGCACCGTCAAATACATAGAGTGCTGGTTGCTCAGATACCATCACCTCGTCAGGGGATAATATAGCCACACTGCCCACAAACGCCAATGCGACAGGCTCACCCTGAGCATCTCTGACCTGCAGCCGCTGGCTGGTTGAGGGATTCAGGAGTGCCACTTCTATTGCAGCACCCGACGGAGCCGGCACTTCGGGATGGACCCACACCAGGACATTATCACAGAAAATTCGATGGAGAGGCCAGCGATCTGTGGGACGACTGCCCAGTCCAGGATACGTTCGCCGACTTCCCCAAATGGCTGGCTCGCGCCCCTTGTTGTGCTGACTGAGATCCAGAAAGTGCACCAACACCGCGTAAGGCACATCGGTATGACCAAGTGGCTCCCAGCACAGTTCAAGTGGGAAGTAAGTCCCAGGAACAGCATACCGGGCACGCAGGTTATAGCCAACCAACCTGGCGATTGGCGTATTTGTATCAGCACTGACATAGACGACCCCCACCGGATTAGCAACCTGCTCCGCACGTCGTTCCGGTGAAGGATGGAACAGTGGGTAAAGACTCACGAAAGGTAACCAGGTACTTACCACGATCACCACTGCCATACTAAGCATCAAGCCTGCGCGTCGCAAGCTTTCCGGCAGGCTATAATACCAACCCCATACAAACAACACACATATCGGTGTCAGTGCTGGAAAGAGCAGGCGACCAAACGGCCACGGGCTACTGCGAGTCCAATATCCAACCAATAGAAGTAGAAACGCGACCGGCCAAAGCAATAAAGTGATCCAGACCCTCGCATTACACCAAATACGCTTACCGTTGATCAGGCAACTCAGGATCAGTAAGGCCAGGCTGCCTCGTCCCCACCAAATCAGGATCAGATCGGGCAGGATCGGGCTGATGAACGTGCGAGATTGGTTGGCCCAGAAGGTGTACTCGATGCTGCGGAGATCGGGCAGCAGTCGTTCCCAGAATCCCCGATACCCAACATACCCGAATGTGCTCAGAATCTTGAGCGTGAACGGGTCGTGGTAAAGTATCGCGTTGCGGACATACCACCACCCACCGATAAGCACGGCAATCGCTATGATGACCAGCCCGTCACGGAAAAGGGCCAGGCGCAGGTTACGGTGGATTAGTAAAAGTGCAAGGCCCACGAGGGGAAAAAATACCAGGCTACTGACTTTGGTCAAACCTGCCAGCCCCAGAACAATACCCAGGCATATGCTAAAGCGCATGTCCTGGCAGGTTCGCGGGTAGCCCGGATGGTTTCCGGACGGCCGTTCTTTCACAGATTCGCCCTTCTGCAAGCGATGTACTATGATGGCTACTGTCAGTGCACCGAAGAAGGTGACGGCAGCATCATTGTTGATGGCTGTGGCAATATACAGGAACTTTGGTTGAAAGCCGACCAGAGCGGCCGCGGTGATAGGGGCACCCGAATGACGAGGGAATATCTGCGCTGCGAGGAAATATGTGACCAGCATAGTACCCAGGCCAAAAATCAAAGAAACCAGCCGGGCGCCCATCACGAGTGGCGTCATGTGCGGGGGATGAAGATAATAGTTCCGGTTGTCATTCCGGTAGCCAGGAACAGAAGCCGAGATGTACGGATTGGAGCCAAGCAATTCGTACAGATCGGGATCGTCGGGCAGCCAGGCGGTCAATACTGCTGCTGTTATGTAGTATAAAGGCGGCTGCATCGCCTCACGCATCCATTTTTCGGAAGAGGAAAGAGGGGGCAGCGTGCGATGTTCGCGCAGGTAGAGCAGGTAACCATAATGGTCATTCTCGTCTGGCTTTTCCAACACTGGCGTGACCCAGGCGTACACCAGACCGACTGCAACGTAAAGAACAGATAGCCAGAAAAGAGGTGCACGGGTAATTGGCCTCAGTATCATCCAGTATGCTACTATTTTGTTCATTACCCTGCACACAGGCGACATTTCAGCAACGTATAGACTGCTTCCACACCGTCTGTCCATCTGATCTTTTTGCCCTCGTCTTTTGTGCGGGGGTTGTAAGAGATCGGCACCTCATAGATACGATACCCTGCCAACAGAAACCTGGCAGTAAGTTCTGCCTCAATGTCAAAACCTACACAGCGCAGACGCAGACCTTTGATAGCCTGGCGGGTAAAAACCTTGTACGCCGTCTCCATATCTGTGAGATGACTTCCGTAAAGCAGATTGGTCAGAGCAGTCAGAAAGCGGTTTGCCAGCAAGGTGCGCACAGGGATATTGGGAGACCGGGTCAGGAATCTGGAGCCATAGACAACCTGGGCGCTGCAATGCAAGATTGGCTCCAGCAAACGACCGTATTCCTGGGGATTCAACTCGAGATCCGCGTCCTGAATCAGGATCACGTCGCCAGTGGCATACTCAAGCCCAAAGCGAACCGCGGCGCCTTTGCCCAGGTTGATGAGAGAAGTATGCACCTTGATGATAAAGGGGTAGGCCTCCCGGCGTTGATTGATAATGTCAATAGTACCGTCGGTCGAGCCATCATCGGCTACAATAACTTCCCTCTCCATATCTCCAATGTCTACGCTACACACGCGGTCAATGACTTCACCGATGGTCTGCTGTTCATTATACACAGGAATGATGACGGATAACTTCATACTGCCTCTCCTGGTCTCGCTTACGGGCGACATACAAATGGTTAAGGCCGCACTCGAACGTTTTATGCACGGAGATCTCGAATCCTGCACTGGATAGCAGACGAGTGATCTGACGTACGGTCATCCCTCTTAGTTCTCCATGCTTCACATTACCACGCGTTCGTTCGTCCTGACGGAAGACGATATGAGCCAGCCAACCCGTGATCGGGCCGATCATAGTCAGGATCAGATGCCCCTCACTACGTAAGACGCGTCTGACCTCATTCAGCAGAACATCCCGGTCAGGAATATGGTTCAGTGCGGCGATGATAGTGACCGTATCGAACACACCGTCTGGAAAGGGCAACCGTGAATCGTCCCCGATCAGCACATCTACCCCCGGCCATGGGTAGACGTCAACTCCAACTCCGTTTCCATACCTGCGCACCAGGTTGTTGTACCCGCAACCAATGTCCAGCAGACGGCCCCGAATGTGGGACAATGCCTGCGAGAGCCTGAATCGCTCCATAAAGTCCATATTATACGTATTGGTACAATCGGCTACGAAATACGTCATATCAGTCGTTACGGCGCAATCTTGAGCATGGGGGTGAGTCCAATCTGACCGCCCACTGCCTGTCCCTCCGAAATGATCAGCCATCGTTCCAGGTTGTCCAGCCAATAAGCACCAACATATATAGCATAATCGCCGGCAGGGGTATCCTGGGGCAAGGGCAACAGGTGACGTTGTACGATGGTGTCACCCGCCTGCCAGCTCTCGATTGGCACGCCCAATCCATCACCGATCGCTACGGGATGGCCCGCACCGTCTACCAGATGGGCCATCAGCGAGAGCGGGCGGGTAGGAACATCTGTCACGGCCCAATAGGACCACAGGTCCAGCGTTTCGCCCGCACGCACCGTGCTCTTCTGCAGGCGATAACCCAGGAACTCGAGCGGGCCGGAGAGCGAAAGCGGCGCGGTGACCACAGCGCCCTCTACCCAGGCTTGCCCCGGCGGCCATTCGGCCGGGGCCGCAATCATCGGCCCGGTCTGGACGCCATCCATCAGCAGGGCTACACCCTGAGACGACCACTCGTAGAGTTTGAAGGACGGCAGGATACCCGGCCTGCGTTGCTCGTAAGTGAGGCGGGCGCGGGAAGCATGCGCCCGGATGAAATCTGTATCTGTCTCGCTTCCCCTAAAGATTGCATACCACCCCGGCGACCGACCGCCATCGGGGTAGAGCCACGCCGTGGTGCAATCGAAACAGGCCAGGCGCAGGTCGCTGCGGCCCAAACCCTCGGCAGCGGCCTGGGGCGAAAGCGGGGTCACCGGCGCCGTGCACTGGGCCAGCCAGGCAGGAGCAGACTCCTGCGGCGGTACGTGGTAGTAGAACAACACGTGGGCAATACGGGCGTCCGGCTCCCGTTTGCGGAACCAGTCGAACATCTCCGGGTCTACCAACGGGATACCGTCCAGCGTCGTGGCGCTGATAACGTAATCCCCCGGCGGTGGGTTGAAACGGGAGGGGAAGATCGCCGGCGTATCGCCGCGTATCGGTGTCAGCGGCTCGTATTGCACGCCGTATATCGCCGGGTCGTAGAAGATGAACGCTGAAAGACGCACCGGTCCAAGGTCACGCTCGCGCTGAAAGCGGGCCAGGTCTTTGTAGCCCTGTCCCCAGTCGGTGTTTGAATCGGCCAGATACCGCCAGCCGTTGTCCGGGCCGCCGGCCAGTTCATTGAAGTAGGCCAGGTAATGCGGGGAGATGAGCAGCGTGCCAACGAATAGCCAGGCGAGACACGCAATACGGAATACGGAATACGAAATACGTGTTGCGTACTGCGTATTGCGTGTTGCGTGTTGCGCGCTGCGTGATGCGAGAATAAAGATGCATGGCAAAATGGGCAACAGATGGCGATAACCGATATTCAGAGGGCTGAAGAGGCTGCTCAACCCGTAGACGAGAGGAAACAAAACGAGCGGTCCCCACCGGCGAATTGCAGATTGCAGATTGGCGGACTGGCGGATGTGCGAACTTGCAGACTTGCATACTTGCAGACTTGCTACTAGCAGGAGAGCAAGAGTCGGCAAAGGGGTCTTGAGCGCGAACGCGACCGGAAAATAGTACCACCACCCGTGTGTGCGGTTCTCCCCCATCAAAAAGGCCGCATGTCCTCCGGCCATATGCTCGCGCAGGCGCAGCCAGGGAATGGCGTGGCTTGCCGCCAGCACGGGAAAGGGAACACTATGTATAGAGCCGATCTCGAATCCATAAAGCCCCCATAGCGTAAGCCCGGCGATGAGCATAAGCCATATCAGAGATGCGAATTTTCGCCGGGGCAGCACCAAAAGCACGAGAAAGGCCACCACCGGTAGCAGCAACACCGCGGAGGTCTTGCTCCCAAGAGCCAGTCCGAGGGTGATGCCGGCCAGGATCAGGCGAGACATTGTACGTCGGCGCAAGAACCGGTAGAGGCTGAATAGCGCCAGCGCGATGAAGCATGCCGCGCCCAGGTCAGTACCGGCAACGGCAGCGTGAGCCAGAATATTGGGGTCAAAGGTCAGCAGAAAGAGTGCACACAGCCCCCCTCTCCATCCCCAGAGGTCTTTTGCCCAACGGAAGACGGCTGCGCCTAGCAACACGGCCAACAGCGCCTCCATCGCCCGCGCCGGCAGCACCAGGCGGTCCAACGGGCGGTAGGGATAAATCAATTGTTGAGCCATATGCAGAAGTGGCAGGCTTTCCGTCGTGGGGGCGGCGGCCTCGGTCCAGGCGGGCAATGAGCGAGGATCGGGAAGGTCACGCACAGCGAGCAGTGGCAGGGCGAGCCAGAGCTTGGTAAGCGGCGGATGCTCCTCTATCAGACGGTAATCGCCGGTGCGCAAGATGGTGTAGCCGCTGGCGATGTGCAGTCCTTCGTCTATGGTAAGTGAGATGGCGCAGGCTGCGCGCAAAGTCAATGTCCAAAGGATAAGCAGTAGCACCGTAGGAGCTATCGTGCTGATCCTGGATTGAGTATTCACCATAGGTTGTGCTCGCATCAACTTCTATGCTCGAAATGACCAGCAGTCCGACAACAGAACTTCCGATTCTTTGAGCTCCCTGGCAGCTATGTTATAATTGCTGCCGCAGCCGATTCCTTAGAACCTATCCGAAAAACCGTACAAGCGGCATCCCTATGCCGCCTATACCGACGCATAGGGACGCGTCGGTTACGATTTCCGGATAGGCTCTTAAAAAAGGAGAACAACCCGATGCGAATTTTAGAAAGATGGGGCAGACTTGTCCTGCTTTTGATTTTGTTTGCCCAAATGGCCAGCAGCATAACGACAAAATCTCCAACATTTGATGAACCCGCTCATCTCTTTGAAGGATGCCTGGTATGGAGATACGGTTTTCGAAGCGACCGACCTTTTTACTGGCTGGCCGGGTTTCCCTGCCTTTTTGCCCCTGAACTTCCCACGTTCGAGTCGTCGCCATCCACCGCAGTAAGCTGCCGCAATGAGTTTTTCCGAAGACTCGGCTTCCCGGTGGACACTCTTTTGTTCCCGGCTCGTGCTATCGTTATGGAGCTGACACTTATCTTAGGAGCAATTCTGTACCGGTGGGGTAAGGCTATGATCAAGGGCATCGGCGGGATTCTGGCCCTCGGACTGTTGACTTATGACCCCAATATGCTGGCTCACGGAAGTCTGTGCACCACCGATCTCGCTGCGACCCTTTTCTTCACTCTCACACTATACCTTTATTATCGCGCTCTGAATCATCACTCCATTATATCTGTGATCGCCACGGGCGTTAGTTTGGATCTGGCATTGCGCAGCAAACCATTCAGCGCTATCCTGTTACCTCTACTGGTGCTGATAACTGCATTCTGGAGCCGACCTGGATGCTCCCTGTGGAAACGATTATGCCATCAGGTACTCGTTTTGTCTTCTGCTCTTATCGTGGCTTCTCTGACACATTGGATACTTTCCGGATTCTCTATGCAGGGTATTCCTTTCTCGTCATTATTATCACCTCTGCGAAAGAGCGTAACCCTGGCGACAACAACGTTAGTCAGCGGGCCTGTACAGGCTGCCGGCTGGCCTGGCTATATGCTTGGTAAGCGCTCTTTTAAGGGCTGGACATTCTACTTCCCACTTTTGTTGGCAGTTAAGACGCCTGTGCCTTTTTTGCTTGCATCTCTGCTCGGCATTATATGGCTTGTGAGAGAGAGACGCTGGTATATCCTGGCCACCTGTTCTCTTCCCCTATGGATGCTCATAGCGTATACTCGACTGAGCCTTAACATCGGTTATCGCCATTTGCTACCTGCTATCCCGTCCTTAATCATTTTGTCCGCTTATGCACTGAAACGCTTGAGCCGGAGATGGCCCTGGATAGCAGCTTCTCTTTTGCTGTGGCTGGGCATCGGGAGTTTGAACTGTTATCCGCATTATTTGACCTACTTCAATGAGGTTGCTGGTGGGCCGAAAGGCGGCATACATTTTTTCACGGATTCTAACCTGGATTGGGGACAGGATTTGAAAGAGCTGCGCTTGTGGATGGAAAGCCATGGAGTGGACGAGGTTTATTTGAGTTATTTCGGTAGCATTCCTCCTGAAACATACGGCATCAAATATCGGCCACTCAATTCGCAGGCTGCCACCGATGAGGAAAGATTTACCCCGATCACACCGGCGCCAGGAATCTACGCCATCAGTGCAACCAACCTTACCGGCCAATACTTGTGGGAGAACCCTTCTCTCTTTTCCTGGTTTCGCTCCTATTCTCCGGTTGCCCGTATTGGTAACTCGATCTGGGTATTCCGGGTTTTGCCCGATCCTGACCCGCCCCGCTGGGCAGCCGTGTGCCTCTCGCCTACCCCTTTGTCTATACTGGATGACCGCCCTCCTCTCGATCTGATACAGGAACTGCAAAGGGGAATACGTGGCGGAGAAGCACTTCGCCTGATCCCGTTTGATTGCAACCGGGGGTGGCCTGTGGCCCGTGAGGGCGGCGATGCCTGGCTGTTGATCCCCTCCCAGGATGGTCGCTCTCCCGTCACTTTGCCCACGTTCGGCAGCCTGGAGGCCGTTTACCGCCAGGAGAACTACCCGGGCGACTTGCTTTTTACAGTGTTCCGCTGGAGACCACAGTCACCAGCCACAACCACGCTCTCATCTCCCCTCATCCTGGGAAAGACTTTGCGCCTGGAAAGCATCACTTTCTCGCCCCAGACCGCTGATCACGGGGAGCCCGTCTTATTCACAGCGGTGTGGCGGGTGCTTGCGTCTCCTTATGCCCCTATCTCGTTTATGGCCCATTTATGGGATGCTGGAGGGCGGCCTGTCGCTGTTGATGACGGTAACGCAGTGCTTCCAGAACACTGGCGTACCGGTGACCTGCTGGTGCAAACCCACCATCTGTTTGTGCCACATGATGCGCTCCCCGGCAACTACATAATTGTTACCGGAGCATACATTGTCCCAACAATAGAACGTCTGGCTGTCACAACAAGTGAAGGCGACAGCCTCGGGGATTTAATTGCTGTGGGTGAGATCCAGGTGGCCCGGTGATCACAATCCAAAGTCTCACCGTATACACTGCCGGCCGAGGCTGATATCGGGGTGTCATTCTACCACCGTGCACAGGTTCTGGCAAGAGTTTCAGACCGCAGGTGTTCGAAGCAGCGATCTGGGCTAACGCCGATACCGCCTTTCCCGCCCGGAGTCGAGGCTTCAGCCGGTTTGAACCTCGTTTGCGCCGGCTAAAGGGGTAGGTACCCCTACTTGCCCGACTCCGTCCCAGGATTGGGATTTGCTTCGAAATCTCACCGCCTGTGTACTGCCCCCAAAAGTATCCTGCTACTGGTCACCGGGATCTCCTGCTATTCCCTCAACCTGGTGCCGAACCTTTCCTGCTGACATCTTGTTCAGGGAGGGGCTTTACATCTGGCGAGACCTGGATTACGTTACATCAAGTTTGACCGGTCTCCAATCAGGAGGAATGCTACTATTGGCCTCGAACATATACGGTCACAGGCATACATCCGTAGCTTTCATAGTGCTCACCCTGATGGCTGCAATCGTTCTCCTGCACCCCTACGGGGTTCTGTATCCTGCTTACCTCATGCTCATACGCCAGGGCGACGAACATGCCACCAGGTTGGAACGCACGGCGGCTGCAGCGCTGTATGAACAGGCGGCCTCCATACGTCCTCGTGATCCACAGGCTTACCTGCATGCAGCCCGTCTTTACCTGGAGTGGGGCCGCCCGGATGAAGCGCAGGCTGCTATCACACAGGCAGCACGGGCGGGTGCGACACAGCCCGAAGTAGCCAGGTTATGGATCGCCCTGTATACCTGGCGGTCCGAATGGCCCGCCGTGCTCACA
This sequence comes from Anaerolineae bacterium, assembly GCA_034435075.1. Taxonomy (GTDB): domain Bacteria; phylum Chloroflexota; class Anaerolineae; order B4-G1; family B4-G1; genus JAOAAG01. Next base: position 8,271 of record DAOTYA010000095.1, on the reverse strand, counting down.
CACGCCAGGCAATTGCTTGCTCGCCAGCCGGATGACACGGCAGCCCGCCAGGCCCTGGCCCGGGCGCTCCTGGAGATGCGTGACTGGGAAGCCGCGCGCATGGAATATGAAACCATCCTGCGCCTTGTCCCAGGTGACACAGTGGCACACGAGCGGTTGGGGATATTGCTGGCAGGTGAGGATAACCGGCTCGCCAGACAGCACCTCTCGCTGGCGGATACCGGGCTGGCAAAGCAGATCGCGGCGATACTGGACGAAGAGAAAACAGCAGGGGCAGCTTATGTGGCTGTTCTGCTTGGCCGGGTTCTTATTGAGCACGAGGAGTGGTCCCTGGCGGCCTGCCAGTTATCCAGAGCGGTTACGCTTCATCCCTATTACGCCGATGCTCACGCTTACCTTGGCTATGCGCTGAGCCGGATGGGATACCCGGAGATGGCTTCATACCACCTGGCGCGCGGCGTCGAGTTAGCCCCTGCATCACCAGCAGCCCACATTCTGCTTGGGTTGCACTATAAACACCTTGGTAACCTCTCCTCTGCCCGCGCCGAATACGAGCAGGCTTATGCTCTCGATCCTCTTAACCCGGCCACCTGCACCGAGATCGGCCTGGCACTGGCGGCCGAAGGACGCTACACCGAAGCCGAAATCTGGGTGCGCCAGGCTACCTCACTGGCGCCTCAAGACCCCAGGCTGTGGGAAGTACTGGCTCGTTTCTACCTGGACCACAACCTGATCGGTGACGAACGTATCGCCGACGTGTTGGCCAGGCTGTTTGCACTCGCTCCCGGCGAGGCCTGGGTCTACGAGCTGCAAGGCCGGGCCTACTTGCAGACAGGTGAATACGAGGCTGCGCGGGAGAGCTTGCTAACGGCTATTGAGCTGGACCCACTGCTGGCATCTGCTCATTATTACCTGGGGCTGGTGTACAAAGCGATGGGCCTCCGTGAGCAGGCACGCAGCTCGTTTACAAGGGCATCAGACCTGGACACCTCCGGCGCACTACGCCCTCTCATCGAGCGGGTGTCTGGAGGGCAATGAAAGCGGATGCAAATCCACAGGCCCCAAAAGGTGTGCGGACAAGGCAGGCCTCGCCCATACAGTCACCGCCTCCTGCCTGCCTCATCTCAGGTAGATAAGCGCGCCCGTCGCCAGTGACACTCCGGCGACAATCACCAGCCCATAGCGTAACGTCGCCTCGACTGCTGGCCCTTCCCTGCCTCCAAGCCCTACCGTGCTGCAGCCAACGATCACCTTTGCTGGCGCAAACAACGAACCGATCGCGCCACCGGCCGTCTGAGCGGCCAGGATGATCTGGGGGCTTATTCCCAACAGCACGGCAACTTGCTGCTGCAGGCTACCGAAGACTACGTTAGAGTTGGTGTTGGAGCCGGTCATAAAGGCTCCGATAGCACCTATGAACGGTGAGATTAAGGGAAAAACAGACCCAGCCAGGCGCACCAGCCCCTCCGCCAGCAGATGCGTCATGCCCGCATGTTCCATGGTCACGGCCATCCCGACCATGGCCGCAACTCCCAGGCTGGAGCGGGTCGCTTTCTCTACCACAGAACGGACTATGCGCCTCGCCGCTCCTGGCCTGTAGTGCTTCTGTCGCCAGAATACCCCGCAGGTGATCAGCGAAGCGTAGACCAACAGCGCTCCTGCGTGGCCAAAGATGCTGATGGTGCGCCCTGGCCCGGCCGGAGTCACCCATCCCCTGGCAGTGGCCAGCTCCGGAAATTCCACCTGGATGACAACCTGTCCCAGAAATTCATGTACCGGCCTCACCAACTCCGCCACCAGCACAACGATGACCACCAGCGCATAAGGCAAGAGGGCATGAGCAGACGGCATATGGCTGTCCTGGCGGCTTCCCTGATCACCCCGGTCATGTTTATGCCTGTGTCGTGCCCAGGCTATCCCTACCGCCAGCCCTGTCAGCCCGCCCACCATTGCGCCGATGGACCATAACCCGTGGGTGACAGTCAGGAATTGCGCCGTGCTCATTGCCAGCCAGATGAGCGAGAGCGGAAGCAGACCCACTTTGAGGGTCGGCCAGCCTCCTGCTGCCCACAGTGTCCCGGCACCGCAGGCGAAACAGGCCAGTCCCAACAGCGCTGCCGACCAGGGGGCCAACTCCGCCCCGCTCCGCCCGGTCGCTGCGATGAGCGCGTAGAAGGAGGTCCCCAACGAGCCAAAAGTCACTGCCCAGGCGTGGCCGACCGAGGGGATGACGACAGCAGCCAGGGGAGGGAATCCCATACTCATTAGCAAAGGCGCGATAACCGCCACGGGCACGCCGAAGCCACCGACCCCCTGCAGGAAGGAGCTGAAGGCCCATCCCAGCAGCAGCACCTGCAGTCCACGATCCGGGGTAAGACGAGTAAGTATTGTGCCGATGGTCTTGACGGCGCCGGCCTCATCGGTGACGCGGTAGAAAAGCAGCGCTGCCCAGGTGATGTACAGTACGTAAATGGTAAGCAACAGGCCCTTCAGTTGTGCATACATCAGCAACTGCCATCCGGCACCGAAGCGGCATGCAGCGATCAAAACCGCCATCACCCATCCCACTGCCCCGGCCTCCGCCCCGCCCCACCGGAAACACAGCATCAGGATCAGGATGGTCAGTATGGGTAAAAATGCCAGCAACCAATCATAGAAGGTGAATGAAGACATCACTTATGTTGCTTCTGCGTAGAAAGATGGGCTAAATGGGGTGTCCGTCACTTTTTTGCGCGAGAAGAGAGCGAGAGCAGGCTATGGCTGGCCGTGGCGACGAGTTGTAGGGCAACTGCGAGCAGTTGCCCTACATTGTGGCCGGTCGTGCGGCGTCGGGCGTGGTCTGAAGACCGGCCCGAGCCAGCGGATGCAAAAATATGACGGGCACCCGGCTAAATGATACCACTTTTTCCCCGCACTTCAACCTGGTATTCAATAGTCCACAATCCGCAGTCCATAGTTCGCAGTACCCCTGGCACGATCCGGAGGCCGCCAGAGCCAGGTGAAGGCGACGTTGGGGAGTTCTGGGAAGACCGAATGGGTGGGAGGTGTCCGTCCATATTTTTGCGCCCACCAGGCTCGGGTCGGTGTCCATGGCCACGGTAGCAGGAACGCAACGCGCTGCGCCCTACATTCACCGCCAGGCAACCGATTTTTTTGAGGCAGCCCGAGGTGAAACCGATTTCGCGGACCGCGTTGCATGAAGCTATATACCGTGATAGAATGTTGTCAGGTAATTTTCAGGCCGGTGTGCTTTGTACAGGACGGCCTTCCAGTCCATCCAGGCAGGCTGAAAAACTCACCCCACATATTTTTTCGGACAGGCACTACCCGGCGGAACTCATAGAAACGGAGTTATACTGCGCACGGGTGAATGTTGGACTTTTCCTGAGCGTGGTAGCACGTGGTTAAATGGTATTTATTCAGCCTGCGCCCGCCGGACCACAGTCCGGCGGAGCAGATGGCACCTGAGCCACCTGGGGGCGTCTCAGTGTAGTCAGTGTCTGCAAAGTCTGGTCCGGGCGGACTGTGGTCCGCCCGGCACAGCACGGGCAGGCTGAATAGCCACCTGGGGGCGTCTCAGTGTAGTCAGTGTCTGCAAAGTCTGGTCCGGGCGGACTGTGGTCCGCCCGGCACAGCACGGGCAGGCTGAATAGTTCGTTAAATGTCCAATTCTTACCCGTTCCCAGTATAATCATCGCAAACGCACGCAGTGCAATGTGACTGTGGAGAACGTTATGGATACTCCCGCTGTAAATCATAACAGCCCGGCTGTGCTGCAGGCAAGGCTACGGCTGGAACAAAGAAAGCTTGAGTTGGTTATGGCGATTGACCGCGTCCGCGATGGATTGCCGGAACTCTCTGCCATGCTGACGGGCATCGCCACCGTCTTGGCGGACCACTTTCAGGCCGGGCTGTGTCTGCTGGGCCTGGTACACCAGGAGACGGGACAACTGGAACTGAAGGCCATCGTTGACCGTGGTGAGCAAGCGGGCCAGTTCGGGCCGCTCATCACCCGCGAACTGGCACGCCGCGTCATCGAAGCCGACGGGGTTATGCTCTGGAAGAGTGAGGATCTCACGTCTCTAACGACGGTTGCCGGGCTGCCTGAAGACCTGTATGTAGCTGCCATGCCCATTATTTTCAGGACGAATGAGCGTCTGGGCATTATCCTGCTTGCCCGCTCAGCTCTCCCATTCGGGCAGGAGGATATGGAATTGCTGCAGGTGGCCGAGTCTCAAATAGATTCGGCTGTGATCCAGGGTTACAACTGGCATGAGCTGAGACAGCGCAACAAAGAGCTGGAGACAATCTACAGAATAGACCGCATCCGCGACCGGCAGCTCCCCTTCGACGAGATGCTGCACCTGGTACTCCATGAGGTGCGCTCCACGATCGGAGCCGAAATGAGTTACATCCTGCTCTACAACCACTTGAAGCGTCGCCTGGAACTGCGCGCTGCCACCCACGACGATCTCTACCGCACACCATCTTACAGTGAAATGGTGGAGCGGGTAGCCAATGAAGCGCTCCAATCAGGGGAGTTACTCTGTTACAACCTGAATGCTCAGACTGAAGGCCCGATCCGTTCCATCATGTGCATTCCGCTGATTCTCAACGACGAGATCATTGGCGTGTTGGGCGTTGCCAACCGGCATGGCTCACGCGGCTTTATGGACGACGAGCGTCGTCTGCTCTATGCCATTGGCAGCCAGGTGGATACCGCCATCTTCGAGAGCCTGGAACGGCGACGTCTGCGCCAGGTGCTGGGTCGCTCGGTGGACCCGCAGGTGCTGCAAAGGCTGCTGGATAATCCCGACGTGGAGTTTCTGCGTGGTGAACGGGCAGTGCTGAGCGTGCTCTATTCTGACCTGCGCGGCTCAACAAGCCTGGCTGAGAGAACCAGGCCGGAACTGCTGGTGAACTTTATCAATGACGCTCTGGCCCGCATGACAGAGGTCATCCTGTCCTACCACGGCACTCTCGATAAGTTCACCGGCGATGGAGTGATGGCTCTCTTCGGTGCCCCCTTCCCGCAGGAGGACCACGCCTTGCGCGCGGTCCGGGTCGGGTTGGAGATGCAGTCTGCACACCGGGAGGTTATGGAAAGCTGGAGTAGGCATGGCATTGAGCCTGCCGCCCTGGGGATCGGGATCGCCACCGGCGAACTGACCGTCGGCGAGATGGGGTGTCCACAGCGCACCGATTACACCGCGATCGGGCGGGCGGCCAACCTGGGCGCCCGTCTGTGCAGTGTGGCCCAGCCCGGCCAGGTACTGGTCTGCCAGGAGACATACGCCCGTATCAAGGATCAGGTGGAGGCAGTGCCAGTCACCGGTCTGCAACTTAAAGGCCTGAGCGGTGAGGTGACGGCGTACAGCATCGTGCGTATCTCCACCGGGGCTGCAAGGAGTGTCTTATGAATCCGGTCACTCAATTCGCTGATCGTGTCATCCGTAACGTGGAGACGGTCATCGTTGGCAAACGGGAACAGGTCGAACTGTTCCTGGTCGCTTTACTCTGTCGGGGCCATGTGCTTATCGAGGATGTGCCTGGCACGGGCAAGACAATGCTTGCCCGTGCTATAGCCGCAAGCCTGGGCATTACCTTCAAGCGCCTCCAGTGCACGCCCGATCTGCTGCCCAACGACATCACCGGCGTGAGCGTCTTCAACCAGCAGACCAATACCTTCGAGTTCAGGCCTGGTCCTATCTTTGTCAACATCCTCCTGGCCGATGAGATCAACCGGGCCACACCGCGCACACAGGCAGCCATGCTGGAGGCAATGCAGGAACAGCAGGTCACCATGGACGGCGTCACCTATCCGCTCCCGACGCCCTTCCTGGTACTGGCGACCCAGAACCCGATCGAATACGAGGGCACCTTTCCCCTGCCGGAGGCCCAGTTGGACCGCTTCCTGATGCGTATATCGCTGGGCTATCCCCAGGGCGAGGACGAAATCCTGATCCTGCGCAACCTCAGGAAGCAGCATCCCATCGAGAGGATCGGCCAGGTTGTTGACGGTACCGAGCTGCTGACATTGCACGAGCTGGTCACCGAAGTGCATGTGAGCGAGGCGTTGGAGAAGTATATCCTGGACATTGTGCAGGCCACTCGTGTTCACCCGGATGTGGCCTTAGGAGCGAGTCCCCGTGGCTCTCTGGCCCTGTATAAGACCGCTCAGGCGCTCGCCGCACTGCACGGCCGCGATTATGTGATCCCCGATGACATCAAGCGCCTGGTGCCTGTCACGCTGGCTCACCGCCTGATTATCAGGCCGGAAAGTCAGTTGCGCGGACGTACCGCCACAGCCATCCTGAGCGAGATCTTGGAACGCACCGGGGTAGACATCGGCGAACTGAGGCGTCTCTAATGATGTGAGGTGCAATGCGTGGTTTCCTGCCCTTTCTGCTGGCGCTTTTTGTCATCGCCGCTGTATTGCGGGTGGACTTCTTTTTCACCATCGTCTATCTGCTCTCCCTCGTCTACCTGCTTTCACGTCTCTGGGTACGTTACTCAATCAAACGCCTGCAGGTGCAACGTCGCTTTGTGGACCATGCTTTCTCCGGCGACAGGGTCAGCGTTGAGATCAGGATGCGCAACTCTGGCCGTCTGCCTGTCCCCTGGTTGGAAGTCCACGAATCGCTGCCGGTAGAGCTGGCTGCCCCGCCATTTTACAATGAAGTCATCTCCCTGGGGGGACGCTCCCAACACTCCTTCAGCTACTATCTTAACTGTTATCGGCGGGGCTACTATACTATCGGCCCGCTCACACTACAAAGTGGCGATCTGTTGGGCATCACGACGCGCGCCCAGATAGAACTCGCGTCCGAGCATATCATCGTCTACCCCAAGATTTTACCGCTACAGGAGCTGGGACTCCCCACCCATTCGCCGCTGGCGGTACTGCGTGCCCGTTCTCCCCTCTTTGAGGACCCTGCGCGGGTCACCGGCGTACGCGACTACAGGATGGGCGATTCGATGCGCCGTATCCACTGGACGGCCACAGCCAGCACGGGCCATCTCCTGGTCAAGCAATATCAGCCCGCCATTGCCCGCGAGACACTTATTTGCCTGGACCTTGACCGCCAGGACTACGGGCAACGTCAACTTTACACAGCAACCGAACTGGCCATCGTCGCCGCCGCCTCGCTCGCCAACCATATCATCGTCAGGGAGGGGCTGCCGGCCGGACTGAGTACTGAAGCATGGGATCCGCTTCTGGACAGGCAGGCCAGGTTCTCATTGCCCCCCCGTCCCGAGCGCTCGCACCTGATGAGCATTCTGGAAGTGCTGGCACGGGTTCAGCTTGCGGACGCGGGGGACTTTGAAGAGCTGTTACGCCAGGAGAGCCTCAAGTTACCGTGGGGGGCCACTATGGCCATCATTACCGGCCGCGAAAGCGAGCCCCTGTTCGATAACATGGTCCACCTGCGGCGCAGCGGCTTCGCTGTAGCACTGCTCCTGATACAGCCGGGCCGTCCGTCACCGGAGCTGCGCAAACGGGCTGACATGTTGGGCGTACCCGTCTACAGGATATGGAAGGCAGAGGAACTGGACGCTGCCCTGCAAGAGGCACAGAGGTGAGTGGCCCGATGTTGAGACACGGCGAATGTTGGGTGGAAAACATTTTTCGTCCGCTGGCGCTCGCCATTATGGCCGGGTGCGTTGCCGCATCGGTGGTGGAGCTGGTGAACGTGTACCTGCCGTCCTGGCACGGTCTGTACCTGATTTCGGGGTGTGTTCTGGCTGCATTGGAGGGGTGCTACTCCTACCGCCTTATCCGTGCCAGGGAGATTCGCGGCGATGACCTTCTCCGTTTCCGCGCCATAGAACTTGTCCTGTTCTTCATCTTGTTGAAAGCGAGCAGGTATGCAGGGGAAAGCTGGGGCGACATCTTGGCAGAGCTACGCACCTGGCCACATCAGCCGCTCAACATCCTGGACCCTGCCACCGTCTTCGGCTTCTTGCTTGTACTCGCCTGCTGGTGGGCCGCCACCAGGACGCTGGCTGACCTTGAGCGCATCGGTGAGCCGCCTGTCCCCCACCATTCTTACGTACCCCCGTCCGAGAGCATTACCAGCCGCTTCTTCTGGGGGGGCGGGGTGCTGCTGCTTGTTTCCGGACTTGCCAGGCTCGGCATTTCCAGCCTGTTGCATGAGGAGCGCCCGCCGGTGCCGACGCTGGTGCTTAACGTGTTACTTTACTTCCTGTTGGGGCTGGCAATGTTAAGCCAGGTGCACTTTATACGCCTGCGACACCAGTGGGAAGCTC
>DAOTYA010000094.1:0-9393 GCA_034435075.1 Anaerolineae bacterium | reverse complement strand
TTGTAGGGCAACTGCGAGCAGTTGCCCTACATTGTGGCCGGTCGTGCGGCGTCGGGCGTGGTCTGAAGACCGGCCCGAGCCAGCGGATGCAAAAATATGACGGGCACCCTTGCCGCGAGCGTCATGAGTTTGAGGCGGGTTCTGGGCCTGTACCGACGCGCCGGTCGGCGCAGGCCCCAAAAGGTGTACGGGCGAGACGTTCTCGCCCCCACAACATTTGCGCAACATCTCCTCTCATGGTATGATGAATCATCCGGGAATCCTCTCATGAGCACCAATATGAACCTGGCGTGTGAACATAACCCCACCCGGCAACCGACAGGAATCACCATCCTGGGCCTGGGACCGGGCCATTCTCGCTACCTGACACGAGAAGCGTGGACAGTGCTTGAAAGCGCCACAGAGGTGTGGCTGCGCACCGATCGCCATCCGGTGGTGGCCGGATTGCCTCCCTCGCTGAAACTGCATTCCTTTGATAGGTTGTATGAAGAGACGGGCAGCTTCACAGAACTTTACGAGACTATCGCCGAAGAGATACTGCAATTGGGCCGCCGTCCGCAGGGCGTCATCTACGCGGTGCCAGGCCATCCACTGGTGGGAGAGGCGACGGTGAAACATCTGCTGCTCCGTGCACGAGAAGAGGGGCTGCCGGTGCATATCGTGGAAGGGCTTAGTTTCATCGAACCGGTACTCACTGCACTGCACCTGGACGCCCTGCCCGGCCTGCAAATCTGCGATGCCCTGGAGATAGCAGCCCGCCACCACCCGCCGCTGAACCCCGATCTGCCGGCACTGGTGGCGCAAATATACGATCGCCTGCTGGCCGGTGACGTGAAGTTGACGCTGATGAACCAGTATCCAGACGACCATGAGGTTGTCCTGGTGCAGGCAGCCGGTACGCCGGAGGAGTCCCTCATTCACCTGCCCCTCTACGAACTCGACCGCCAGGATATTAACCACCTGACAACGCTTTACATACCCCCGCTTCCTCACCCCGGCGGCTTCGAGAGCTTTCAGGACACGGTCGCGCGCCTGCGCGCTCCAGGCGGATGTCCCTGGGATCGCGAACAGACCCATGAGAGCCTGCGGGGTGGATTGCTGGAAGAGGCTTACGAGACGCTGGCCGCGATTGATGCGGGCGACTTGCGGGCCTTGCAGGAGGAACTGGGCGATCTGCTGTTGCAGGTGCTCATCCAAACCCAGATCGCCACCGAAGCGGGGGAGTTCAAAATGGTGGATGTCATCGCCGGTATTGACGCCAAACTGAAGTATCGTCACCCTCACGTGTGGGGAGAGCAGCGGGTCAAGAACGCGCAGGAGGTATTGCAGCGTTGGGAGAAGCTGAAACGGGCGGAAAAGGGCGGAGAGAGGTCGGTGCTGGACGGCATACCGGTTGCTCTGCCGGCACTTCAGCAGGCCGATGCCTGCAGCCGCAGAGCGGCACGCGTCGGCTTTGACTGGAGCAATCCGGCTGGAGTGGCCGACAAGGTGCGTGAGGAGATGGACGAGCTGGAGAAAGCCACCAGCCCTGAGGAGCGGGAGGCCGAGTTAGGCGATCTGCTGTTTGCAATAGTCAATTGGGCGCGCTGGCTGGGCCTGGACGCGGAGACGGCACTGCGCAAGGCAAATGCCCGCTTCGCTCGCCGCTTTCGTGCTATGGAAATGATGGCCCGCGCGCAGGGGCTGGATATGAGCGCTCTGGCCATAGAGGAACTGGAGTCATTGTGGCAGAGAGCAAAGGATAATGAGACTTAGGCGACCGCTGGTGCTGTCCTTCCTTGCCGGGGTCAGCGCCCTGATTTACGAAATCTGCTGGGTGAGACAGGCCACGCTAACTTTCGGCGTCAGCGTCTACGCCTACAGTGCTGTGTTGACGGCTTACATGGGCGGGATGGCGCTCGGCGGTTACCTGGTTGGGAGGCAGACCGACCGTTCTCCCAACCCCTTGCGTCTCTTCGCCATGCTGCAGATCGCGCTCGCTCTCCTCGGTCTGGCGGCGCCGTTCGCGCTGCAAGGCCTGAGCGGCCTCTACGCCACAGTGGCCCGCAGCCTGAATCCGGCACCGCCCATCCTTAACGCGCTGCGGCTGGTCCTTTCACTTTTGGTGCTGACCCCGCCGGCGATATGCATCGGCGCGACGTTCCCGGTAATGAGCCGGGCCTGTGCACGATACGACGGACGGGTAGGTGGAGAAGTGGGCAGGCTGTACGTGGTGAACACGCTCGGCTCCGTGGCAGGTTGTCTGCTCGCTGCTCTCTTCCTGATCCGATTCCTGGGTACAAGGGTCACCACGCTGCTGGCTTCGCTGATCAACCTGGGCATTGCCGGCGCAGCATGGCAGTTGCCTGTTGCCATGATCCAGCCCAAACGTGCTCCTGCCACCCCCAACCAGGGCATCGTTAACACCAGCGGACAGCGCTTTGTACTGTGGGCATACGCTCTCTCGGGCTTCGCTGCCCTTGGATATGAGGTGGTCTGGGCACGGATGCTCGCGTTATACACCCTCGGCGCAGTATACTCATTCTCCATTATGCTGTCTGTGTTCCTCAGCGGCCTGGTGGTGGGTGGGCTGGCCGGTACCCGTTGGCTGCGCAGGCAACAAAGTGGGGCGCAGGCTGTCCACTGCGGCCACTTCGGCCTGCTTGAGATAGGGGTCGGAATGCTCGCCCTGCTGGCCCTCCCTATCTTCGGTCGCCTGCACAGCCTGCGACTCGAGCACTTCTTTCCCCGCTACTCGGTGGCAGCGGAGATGGCGTTCGAAGGATTGCTCTCCTTCATCACCCTGTTCCCGGCCACAACGCTTATGGGAGCCATCTTCCCGGTCGTCAGCAGCTTATACACCGCCGAGCAGAGAGACCAGATAGGGTCAAAAATGGGTCGTCTCACTGCGCTGAACACAGCTGGCTCTGTACTGGGCTCTCTGTTGACCGGCTTTTTCATCATCCCCCTGCTGGGCCTGCAGCGTTCCACACTGACCCTGGCCTTCCTGAATATGGGGATTGGATGCGTGGCCTTGTTGCTCTTTGCCCCGGTCACAAGGTATCATCGGATGACAGGTCTGGTCATCTCCGCGGGAGCATTGATGGTCGCCCTGGCGTTCCCTCCGCCTCGCTACCTGGGGTACTGGCAGGAGCTGAAGGATCGGTTGTTGTTCTACAAGGAGGGGGTGGAGACAACCGTGGCCGTCTTCGGTCCCGGCCCGCAGAACCCAAAGTTCTCTACCGTTAACGGGCGTATTGAGGTGCCCACCGATCTCCTCAGCCTGCGCGCCTTCTATCTGCTGGGCCATCTCCCTCCGCTGCTTAACCGTGATGCACAAAGCGCCTTGATGCTCAGCTTCGGCAATGGCATCGCCAGCGGGGCCATTTCCACACATCACATCCCCCTGATCGAGGTGGTGGAACTTTCGCCTGAGATGATCGAGGCCGCTCAGGTTTATGCGCTGGAGAATCGCAACATCCTCTCTCATCCTGGTCTGCGCATCCACGTCGAGGATGCACGCAACTTTCTGCTGCAGACAGATCGGCAGTATGATATTATCACCACCGATGCCACACACCCTTCCAATAGTTGCAGTTGGGCGCTGTTCACTGTAGAGTTCTATCGCCAGGTTGCCCGCCACCTGGCTCCAGGCGGTGTGTTCATCCAGTGGGTGCCGCTACATAGTATGGCGATAGCCGATTACCTGTCCATCCTGCGCACGTTCCAGAGCGTTTTCCCCGAGGCAACGCTATGGTATACAGGTGGAAGCCATACTTTGCTCCTTGCCACGCCACAACCGCTTACCGGCGCATATCTTGAGCACGTGCTTAACCCGCCGCATCCCGACGCAGTGGCAGACCTTGGCACGGCGCAGATTGCGCGGTATTGGATTATGGATGCCGCACAGTTACGCGAGTTCGCGGGCGAAGGCCCCCTTGTACACGACGACAGTGCCTTCTTTCTACCGGTTAACGCGGAAATGGACCGCCTGATTCAGATCATACAACTGGCGGCAATACGTAGGAACACCTCTCAGTGATCAGGAGGAATAATGCTGACCTGCACCAAACCAGACAAATGCTACTTTCGAGAGGCCGGGAGTCAGGAATGGCTGCCGGCACAGGTGCCTGGCTCCGTCCACACCGACCTGATGAACCTGGGGCTGATCCCCGACCCATTCGTAGCTGATAACGAGCTGCGCGTGCAGTGGGTGGCCGAGCGCGACTGGGAGTACCGTCTGACATTCCAGCCTTCACCAGAGTTACTGGCCCAGGAGCGCATCCTTCTGGTATGCGACGGCCTTGATACACTGGCGGACGTATATTTCAACAGCACACTCCTGGGACAGGCCGGGAACATGTTCCGCACATACCACTGGGATGTGACAGAGCTGCTGAACGGTGGTGAACAGGAACTGCACATCCTCTTCCGCTCGCCGGTTGCTTATATACGCGAGAAACAGGCTGCTGAGCCTCTGGTCAGCCCGTCCCATTCCATCCCCGGTGGGCCATACCTGCGCAAAGCCCCGTGCCAGTTCGGATGGGATTGGGGACCGAAGTTGCCCACTATCGGAATCTGGAAAGATGTGCGGCTGGAGGGATATTCCATTGCCCGCCTGACCGACGTTCACCTGCGGCAGCAACATAGTGGGGATGGGAAAGTAACCATAAGTGCTGCGGCGAACGTCGAGCAGTGGCAGGAGGCTGAACTTGAGATACGGTTGCGCGTGACCGCTCCTGACGGCACAGTATGGGAGGAATCCGTCCCCCTGCCGCAAAAGGCGGAGATAAGCCTGCACAACCCACAATTGTGGTGGCCCAACGGCTACGGCCCTCAGCCTCTCTACGATGTCGAAGTAACGCTTTGGGGAGAGACAAAGCTATGTGACAGACGCACTTTCAGGCTGGGTCTGCGCTCACTTGAGCTGCGGCAGGAGCCGGACGAGTTCGGCACCTCTTTCACCTTTGTCGTGAACGGCGTCCCCATCTTTGCTAAGGGCGCGGACTGGATCCCGGCCGATTCCTTCCCCACCCGCATCAGCGATGCTCATCTGGAGCACCTCATCCGCAGCGCAGCGGAGGCCAACATGAACATGCTGCGCGTATGGGGAGGGGGGTTCTACGAAGAGGAGCGCTTCTACGATCTGTGTGACCGCTACGGTATACTCGTCTGGCAGGACTTTATCTTCTCCTGCAGCATCTACCCGGACGATGAGTCCTTCTTTGAGAACGTCAGGGCCGAAGTGGTGGAGAACATCCGTCGCCTGCGCCATCGCGCCAGCCTGGCCTTGTGGTGCGGTAACAATGAGATGGAATGGGGCTGGGACGCCTGGGGGTGGAACGGTCCAGGCAGAAGGGAACAGCTCAAAAAAGCCTATGACCGGATGTTTCACCATATGCTCCCCGAAATATGTGCCGCCGAAGACCCAGACCACCCCTACTGGCCCAGCTCTCCTTCATCGAACAGGCGGTTCGTGGACCCCAATGGTGTACGGGCTGGCGACACACATAACTGGGAAGTGTGGCATGGTAATCGTCCCTTCTGGGCCTACCGCGAGCATCGTTCTCGCTTTGTAAGCGAGTTTGGCTTCCAGTCACTCCCGCCTCTGGAGACGATCCGTACCTACGCCGAAGAGCGAGACTGGAACATAACCTCGTACATTATGGAGCATCACCAGCGTCACGAGGGAGGCAATGGCAGAATTATCACGTACATGACCGATCACTTCCGTATGCCGCGAGACTTCGAATCGCTCGTCTATCTCACGCAGATACTCCAGGCCGAGTGCGTGCGTACCGGCGTCGAGTTCTGGAGGCGCAACCGCCGCTTTAACTCGGGTACGCTCTACTGGCAGTTAAACGATTGCTGGCCGGTAGCCTCGTGGGCCAGCCTGGACTACTTCGGCCGCTGGAAGGCGCTTCACTACGCGGCAAGGCGCTTCTATGCCCCGGTACTGCTCACGGCCGAGGAGTGGTGGCCCGGGCTTGATAAACCGGAAGAGGCCGCTATCTCAGAGGACGAGCCACGGCGCATCCATTGGTCCATGGAAACACTGGATGGTAAGCCACTCGGGTCCGGCGAGCTTACCATAAGCAGCAGGATGGTCATGCGTCTGCTTGGCGCGGGAGAACAGCATCCTGGAGGGGAGTGGAAACCCATGGCCTCCCTATACCTCATCAACGACCTGACCACCGAATGGCGGGGGACTGTCCGCTGGTCGCTGGAGACAATGGACGGGACGCAGTTGGAGGGTGGTAGCAAGGATGTCGCGATCCCCGCGTTGAGCGCGCTTCCTGTGGAACAGCTCGATTTTTCCGGGCGACTCACCCGGGATGAGAGTCGCCGCGCGGTGCTGGTATACGAGCTCTGGCATAACGGCACACGCCTCAGCATAGGGGTGCTTCCCTTTATTCCTAACAAACACCTGGAGCTTGAGGAGCCCGGCCTGTGCTACTCCATCACGGAGAAGGACCATGAGTTCGAGCTGGAGCTGACGGCGGAGAAGCTGGCCCGCTTTATCTGGCTGGCTCTCGAAGGGGCCGACGTCGTCTTCAGCGATAATTACTTTGACCTGCCGGCAGGGCGCCAGACGCGGGTGACTTTCCCCAGGCCAGCAGGGTGGTCGGGTGATGATGTGCGTCGTGCGTTGCGCGTGCGCAGCCTGGTGGATTCCTTCTGATTTAAAGGAGCGGTGACTGTAGGGGGTCAGGTGCGCCTGGCCCGTACACCCCTTTGGGGCCGCAGGCCATTGGTTGATCTTCGCCGACCAGGCCTCTCATTGATGCGCACATGTAGGGGCGCAGCGCTGCTGCGCCCCTGCCCGGCGCAGGCTGACATGTGGCGCGAAGCGCCCAAAGGGGGCGATTTCAATTGGCCTGAATGGATATATTTTACAGGACTTACGCAATGGATGGCATTTTCACCGCGAAGGCGCAAAGATTTCCCGAGAATTCTTCGGGTCTTGGTGCCTTTGTGGTAAGTCCGCCGGGTCAACCGCGTAACTCCTGACAACATTTAAAGAACGTGGCAGGCGCGGAGCAAACACGGCTCCCGCGCCTGCGATTGCCTGATAACTCCTGTCTTGCAGGGAGGGGATGTATGGACGTATTGGTCGTGGGTTCTGGTGGGCGGGAACACGCCCTGGCCTGGAAACTGGCCCAGTCACCGCATGTGGATCGGCTGTTTGTAGCTCCGGGCAACGGTGGCACTGCTGCCATCGCCCACAATGTACCAATCGCCGCCACCGATATCCCGGCCCTGCTCTCGTTTGCCACCCGTGAGCGTATCGGTTTGACCGTAGTCGGGCCGGAGGCTCCGCTCGTGAGCGGTCTGGTGGATGCCTTCGCAGCATCCGGCCTGCGCGCCTTCGGCCCTTCTGCTGCCGCAGCGCAGATCGAGGGCTCGAAGGCCTTTGCCAAGCGCTTTATGATCGAAGAGGGAATACCCACAGGCGTGGGAGCCATCTTCGACGACTATGAGGCAGCCCGCGCTTACCTCCGCCGACAGGAAGTGCCCATCGTCATCAAAGCCAGCGGTCTGGCAGCGGGCAAGGGAGTCGCTGTGTGCCGGAATCTGGAGGAGGCGGAGGCTGCGCTTCACCGGACGATGGTCGAGCGGGTGTTTGGAACAGCCGGTGAGCTTGTGCTCATCGAGAGCTGTCTCAGTGGTGAGGAGGCCTCGCTCCTGGCCTTCTCCGATGGCATTACCGTTAAACCGATGATCCCCGCCAGGGATTACAAACGTGTCGGTGATAACGACACAGGGCCCAACACAGGCGGTATGGGGGGATATGCCCCTTCACCCCACCTTTCAACACAAATGGTTGATGAGATAAACAGGCGTATCCTCCAACCCGCTGTAGAGGGCCTGAGGCGCCGGGGTACTCCTTATGTGGGTGTCCTCTACGCCGGCCTGATGCTGACCCCCTCCGGCCCACGCGTTCTGGAATTTAACTGCCGCTTCGGCGATCCGGAAACCCAGGTGCTGCTTCCGCTCCTGGAAAACGACTTACTGGAGGTCCTTCTGGCCTGTGTCGAAGGCCGGCTTGAGCAGGTTATGTTGCGCTGGAAGCCCGCTTACGCCGTCTGCGTGGTTATGGCCGCACGCGGATACCCCGATGAGTACGAAAAAGGCAAGGAGATCGAGGGCATTGCCGGGGCGGCTGCCATTCCCGATGTGGTGGTTTTCCATGCCGGAACCGCCCTGGTCAACCCGGAAGGCAAAGGGGAGCGGCTGGTCACGGCTGGGGGACGGGTGTTGTCGGTGGTTGCCACAGCCACCAGCCCGACAGAGGCCCGCAGACGTGCGTATGAGGCGGTGGAGCGCATTCACTTCGATGGCGCTCATTACCGGCGTGATATATTCAAGCTCTCTTCTTCTGATTCCCCGGAGAAGGTTTTATGACCCGCATCGCTGTTCTTATCTCTGGCTTTGGTTCCAATTTGGAGGCCATCCTGGAAGCTACAGAGGCAGGTAAGCTCCCCGGCGTTGAGGTCGCGCTGGTCGTTTCCAACCGGGCTGAGGCCTACGGTATCAAGCGGGCCATACGTCATGGGGTTCCCTTGATATACTTTCCGCTGGCGCCTTATACCAGGGCCGGGCGCGCCCGACGGGAGTACGATGCACAACTGGCTGCCATCCTCCGCGCCTTCGATGTGGAGTGGGTGGTGCAGGCAGGATGGATGCATCTGTTCAGTTCCGCTTTTCTGGATCAATTCCCCTCACGGGTGGTAAACCTGCACCCGGCCCTGCCCGGTCAGTTCCCCGGTACGCACGCGATCGAGCGGGCATACCAGGCCTATCAAAGGGGAGAGATCACCCACACAGGGGTGATGGTACACCTGGTACCGGACGAAGCCGTGGATGCCGGGCCGGTCGTGGCCCAGGAGGTTGTGCCGATCTACCCGTCGGACAGCCTGGAGGAACTGGAATCCCGTATACACGCAGTCGAACATCGGCTGCTGGTCCAGGCCCTGTACGATCTCTGCTGCAAGGGCGCGTCCGGTTAGCGCTCAGCACCTGGTGATCGTTTGGATTCCCCCTTCGTCAAGTCAGACGCCGGTAGGGGCTTCAGTCGGATTTCCCGCCTGGAGACTCGATCCCCGAGCGTTATTTTAGGTTTTATTTGCCCCCAAACAGACCCGCAGCCGGCCTTTGTCACCCAACCGGCCGCCGCATCCGGACGGCGTTGGCGCGCGACGCCCAAAGAGAGCAACTCCTGCTGGACCGAATAGTCCTGGCGCTTTGCGCGCGTAGTGGCGACAGGCCCCCGAAAAGCCCTTCCAGGTAGTGCCCGTCTCTAAGTGCCTATCCGAAAAACGTAACCGACGCATCCCTATGCGTCGGTATAAGCGGCATAGGGATGCCGCTTGTACGGTTTTTCGGATAGGCTCTAAGTAATTCGGGATTACC
>DAOTYA010000093.1:0-7590 GCA_034435075.1 Anaerolineae bacterium | reverse complement strand
GGAATGCCTCCGTACCTGCCGGGTGAACAGGCCGAGGGAGACCTGCCACCTTTCAACGTCTGCTGGCTTTGGAGGGCTTAAATTGATGCCTATGAGGGCGCAGTGCGCTGCGCCCCGCTTGCGGCCAATGGTCGGCCTGCGCCTAGCGCGCAGCGCCTGAACAGGCCGATTTCAATCAGGCAGCATCCAGCGCGCAACTAAAGTATCAACCGATTATGAACCATCTCTGCAACAGCTCTATCTATAATGAGCGCGCATCTGCGCGTGATATGGCAGCGCAAGGATGTCATCCAGGAGAGCGCGTGCTTGCTGCAGCGAGCGTGACCATGGGTCCATCAGGATAAGTTGCTCCAGCAACTCCCTGCTCCCCCGCTCGTATGCCTCCAGCTCCAGATTCACCGGTGCGACCCGATCGTGCAAGATATAGGCAATGAGGGCCGACGGCAACCCACCCGTGCGGATGGCCTGGACGCCCCGCCGTGAGACGAGCGCGGGGACCTCCACCGCGAAGTCAGTTGGGACACCGGGCACGTACTCTCCATGGTTGAGGATGTTCACGATGTAGACCCGCGGCAGATCGCAGGCGATCGACTCGATGAGGGGCACCATTGACTCGCCTGACATCACTGGCGGGAACTGATCGGTCACGCGAATCGAATCATCGCTCGCCCAGCGCGCGATCGCGGCCACTCGCTCGGCCGTATTCCGAAAATAGCCGTCGAACCAGCCAGCCGGATCCTCCTTCCAACGTCGCTCGGTCTCTGCGTCTACGTGGTACCACCAGGGCCATGCGCCACCCCCCGGACTACCGGTATCGCCGATCGGGAAGACACCGAAACGCTTGTAGAGATCAACCGCCTTCGGCCCCAGGGGATCGCAGGGGCCACACGTCTCCCAATAGGCAGGCGCCTGCTCCTCGATCCAACGAGCGATCAATGGTAGCGCATCCTGCCCGTCGTGGTAGAGGTGAGTCAGCCACACGAAATGGTTGACACCGGGTATCTCGAAAGTGATCTTCTCCGGGTTCAGCCCCAGCCTCTCAGCCAGATAGTAAACGCCGCGATAGCCATGACAGAGGCCGACGAGCTTGTGTTGCGGGTACTTACGAGCCAGTAAGGTGACCCCCGCCAGCACCGGATTGGCAACGAGAAGTTGCCAGGCTTCTGGACAGATTGCCAGCATGTCCTGTACGATCTCCTCGAAGAGCGCAAACTGGTAGAAGTTGATCCAGAAAGCCTCATCGTGGACGATGTGATAGCTGCCGCCGAAACGATAACCGTGCCGTCGGGCAATCTGCCAGCCCTCCTGCATCGCACGATGGCCGGAGACGAGGGCCGTGTTGATGACAAAGTCGGCACCCTCCAGCGCCTGGCGGCGGTCAAGCGTCTTACGCAATTCCAGGCGGACACCCAGTTCAGTAGCGTAGCGTTCGCACAGCCGATGGGCAGCGTCCAGCCGCCCACGGTCAATGTCCATAAAAGTGACGACGCTCCCCTCCAGGTTAGGGGTCAGACAAAGGTCACGGATCAGGCTCAGAGAGAATACAGCGCTGCCGGCACCGATAATGCTAATGTTTACCTGCATAAGTCACCTCCCACATCGTGAGTATGGTACCCATTTGAACCGGATACGAGATGAACTATGTGCTACAAGAGGCGGTCAAACTTTCGTCCAACTATCGCTCTGCCCTTCGCAAAATGACAGGAGTTACACAGTACCTGAACGTGACTGGCACTTCGGAAACGGTCGCCGGGAGCCTGCATAGGGGGTTCGCATCCCAGGAAGTGCCTGTGGAAGAAATCTGGAAGTGCCAGTCTCGTGAACTGCGTAAGTCCTGAAAATGAATTTTCTCCTGCGGCAATTCCGCTACCGGCCAGCCGGCGGGCAGCAGGACTACAGTAAGTTTGCCGGAGCATGTGAGGCGTGCTTCAAAACATGCCTGAAACACAAAAACTTACTGGCATCGGTATAGCAAAGGAGGTAAATTGGTCAGAGCGCCCGGCCGCCCCGGGGATACCGGTGGACCCGGCCGGCTGAACTCCGGCACGACGGCGCAGGAAGCGGCCAGCCATTGAGCGATCTCGCGTTTTTGGTGACTATCGCCATACAGCACGTAGCGCATGCGACCTTCGGCCACCATCTCCGCCAGCCCCGCCGCGTCAACCACCGCATCCGCACCGCCAAAACCGCCGATATACAACACCGGCCGCCCGGTCGCCAGCACCAGTGGCGCGCCGAGATGGGTATCGGGGACTGCCACCAGGTACTCCACGTCTTGCATATGGGCCAGCAAAAAGGCCACCAGGGCCTGGTCAACCGGCAGTGGGGTCTGGGCCCAGTGCTTACAGTCGCACCCAGACTTCCTCGGCGTCGGGTTGAGGGGGAGGGCATCCAGCGGCACCAGGCGGCTACCGGGCGGCCGCGCTGGGTGATGATATAGCGAGCGCGGCGTTCTTTGACCGCGTGCACCACTTCCGAAGCGCGCGCTTTGAGTTCACGAATGCCGATCTCCTACATAGCAACCCCCTTTTGTGCTATTATTGTAGTCGCTTTTGGGGTTAAGTCAATCTCCTGACCTGCCGGAGGTGATGCCGTATTCCGGCTCGAGGCAGTTTCCAGACCGCACCCAACGCTACGACTGGTCACAGCGCAGAACAAATGCAAGTAGCTTACTGCACCGTGGTCGGCTATGGCGACGCCGGACACGATCTGAAGCCTGAGCCGGGTTGGGTGCAAAAATATGCCGGACATCCCCCGGGTGTCGCTCACTCGTTGCAGTTTGCACTAAGCCATGCTATACTTGTCAATGGGCGTGCTTTTAAGCTGGCGGCTGGATAAGGGGGCGGTATGGCCAGCCCGGGAGTAACCGAGAAAGAAGCCAAACGTATCATCCTGATCGCAGACGCGGATAGGACGCTGGCACATGTGCTGGCAGCAACACTTGCACAAGAAGGGTTACAGATCGTACTCGCTCACGATGGGTATAAGGCACTGGAACTGATTAACACTCTTCATCCGGCCCTTATCATCACCGATGTGCTTCTTCCTGGCAAATCGGGTTTCGAGATATGCGCGGCGCTTAAACATGACCCTGCGAAGGCCGCTATTCCCATTATCATCCTGACCCAAAAAGCGGACCTGGGTGGCAGAATGGCAGGCATTACTGCAGGAGCGGATGCTTATCTGACCAAACCTTTCAGCCCGGTTTACCTGATCACGCTGGTCAACGAAATGCTGGCCGGACGCACTCTTGCCCCTCCCTCGCGCTGGCCTTCCCCCTCCACTACAACGCCTGTTGATCAATGGCTGGTTTATGCCTGTGAACTCAGGGAACTCGTTGCTCAGCAAAAAGCTGCACGGCGGACGCTGGAGGAGGCCAGAAAGGAGGTAGAGAGGCTGAACAGGCTGCAAACCGAGTTTGTCGGTGTGCTCTCCCATGAGTTGCTGACACCTTTCGGGGCCATAGGACTGGCGCTGGAACTCCTCCAGCAACAAAGTAAAGACCTGCCTGCCGGGTATCGCCAGGCCATTGATAATCTCTCCACCGAGATAGCCAGCCTGCACCGGATGATCAACGGCGTCGTCAAGTTCGCCGAGTTGCTCCACAAGCGACGCGAACCGGAACTGGCTTTCCATCCCCTTGAAGAGGTTATCCCGCCGGCTGTGGAGCCGGTGGCCATACTGGCACAGGCTCGCGGCGTGGACTTCCGTTGCCTTATTCCCCCGGACCTGCCCCCTGTATTTGCTGACCGGAGCCTGCTGGGCGAGGCCGTTTTCCAGATGGCCCACAATGCGGTCAAGTTCAATAAACCAGGCGGAAAGGCCTGGGTGCGGGCTTTTCAGGAAGATGGATGGCTGGTGATCGAGGTTAAGGATACAGGGATCGGGCTGACGCCGGACCGGCTGGCTTTGCTGGGTCAGCCCTTTGAGCAGAGCGCTGACTCACTCCGCCGGGGCCGTGAGGGGCTGGGGGTTGGGTGGGCTTTTGTCGGCTATGTCGCGCGTGTCCACAGCGGTCGGACGAGCGTGGAAAGCCCGGGCCCGGGCAAGGGGAGCACTTTCAAATTGTTTCTGCCCATCGTCACAGAAATGAAATGAAGCCACCAGAGATCGGCCTTTCCACCGCTGCATTCTACCCACACTATCTCACCGAGGACGCGCTGGTCACCATCGCCGGGCTGGGTTTTCGCGTCGTCGAGGTCTTCCTCCAGACTGACGAGGAGTATTCGCTCTCCTTTGGGATGGAGCTTGACAGACGCCGTCGTGACCTGGGATTGTCCATCCACTCCCTCCATATGTACTCACCTTACTTTGACTTGTGGTCACCCTATCCGCGCATGGCAAGGGAGACCTGCGAGCGTTTTGTGCGATTATTGGAAATCGCCAGGATGCTGGATGCTGTCGCTCTTACCTGGCATGGATTGCGTTACGAGGTGGACGATCCCCGCCTGCTCTCTCCATTCCTGGAAAGCGCTGCCCGGGCGGGAGAATGGGCACGGGCAGCCGGGGTGACGTTATGCATCGAAAACGTCAGTTGGTGTTATCTGCGTACCCCCGACCACGTGCGCACCATCAGGGAAACCTGCCCCCAGCTTGGCTTTACCTTCGACGC
Source organism: Anaerolineae bacterium (assembly GCA_034435075.1). GTDB lineage: Bacteria > Chloroflexota > Anaerolineae > B4-G1 > B4-G1 > JAOAAG01. Next base: position 2,978 of record DAOTYA010000093.1, on the reverse strand, counting down.
CTTCCAGGCCGGCGAAAGCGGTGCCGACCCGGCCGCTTTGATTCGCATGATGGACAGCCGCCTTATGACAGTGCATCTGGCCGATTACGCACCGGGTGCTCCCCGCCATCTGCCCCCTGGGGAGGGATGTCTTGAATGGGCTGTCATTATGCGCACCCTCCACGATGTGCAGTATGGAGGACCGCTCATTATCGAGCCGGCACATATCAGCGACCCGGCTGTATTCCTGCGCGCTCGTGATTTCATCCGCAGGATGTGGGACGAGGCTTATGGAGTGGAGCGCGGTTGATGAGGAGCCGCTGCCGGAGCATAAGTGTCGGCTGTGTGGGAGACGCTCCCGGCTGATCAGCGCTCAGTTGGGCCTGTGCCTTGAGTGTATCCGCAGCGGCTCTACCGAAGCACTGGTGCTGGCGGATGAGGCCCACGCCTCGGCGCGCAGCCTCTTCGGACTTCCCACGCGTCCGCCACGTGCTCCGGGCGGAAAAAGGTGTGGGCTGTGTGTCAATGATTGTGTGATCGGTGAAGGGGAACGGGGCTACTGTGGCCTGCGCCAGGTACGCCAGGGGCGGCTGCGACATCTGGCCGGCACCCCAAAGCGGGGATTATTACACTGGTACCGTGATCCGCTGCCCACAAACTGCGTGGCCGATCCTTTCTGTGCCGGTCACACCCGGCGCGGCAAACACAACCTGGCGGTCTTCTACAGCGCCTGTACTGCGGACTGTCTGTTCTGTCAGAACTGGCATTTCCGTGAGAGCGATGTACTGAAGTCGCCGTCCCTCTCCGCGGCTGCACTGGCTGGAGTTGCCAACGCACAAACTTACTGCGTGTGCTACTTCGGGGGCGACCCGGCCGGCCAGATGGCCCATGCTCTTGCCGCCGGCCGTCTGTTTGCAGAGCGCGGGGTGGTCGTCTGCTGGGAGACAAACGGCACCGCTCATCCCCGCCTGATGGAACGCGCTTTTGAACTCTCGCTCTCAACTGGTGGCTGTGTCAAGTACGACCTGAAAGCCTGGAATGAGGGGCTCCACTATGCGCTTACGGGGATCAGCAACAGCCAGACTTTGGAGAACTTCGCCCGCGCTGCTGCCCGCTTTAATGAGCGCCCCTCGCCTCCGCCGCTTGTCGCCAGCACGCTGCTCGTGCCCGGCTATGTGGATGCTGAAGAGGTAGGGCATATTGCTCGTTTCATTGCCAGCCTCAACCCGGCCATTCCTTATGTCCTGCTTGCGTTTGCCCCCCAATTCTTCTGCGCCGACCTGCCGACCACCTCGCTGCGCCATGCCGGGGAGGCTGAGGCGAGTGCCCGTGCCGCCGGGCTACAGCATGTGCACATAGGCAACCGCCATCTGTTGACAAGGTGAACATTGTTGTCTATGGTTCAGGCATGATGGCAAAAGTGACACGGCTTTTGCCAAATGCGGTTCAGGCTGAGGGCCGGGAGAAGCGGCTCGTCAGGCCGAGCAGGAGCAATCCGGCCAGTGCAGCGGCCCCGCCGAGCCGGAACATCATCGCCGCTCCGACGGCGTCGTAGAGCACGCCGCCGATGAAGGCACCGAATGCAGGACGCAGCCCCATCACCACCCCTGCGAACAGTCCCTGAGCTGTGGCCCTTACCCCTGGTGGGGCGATCTCGGCGGCATAGGAGACTCCGGCCGCCCACATTGTCGAGAAGGCCGGGCCCTGTAATAACTGGATGAGCAGAACAAGCCAGGGGGCCCGCATCAGGGAATAGGCGATCCCCTGCACGAAACAGGCCAGCAGCGAAACCACGAGTGCCCCCTTACTTCCCCAGCGGTAAAGCAACTGGTCGGCAAAGAACCAGAGCGGCACTTCGCTCAATGTTGCCATCGTCATGGAGAGTCCCATCAGCGTCTTGGTGGCGCCCAGTTCGCTCAGGTAGAGGAACAGGAAGTTGAGGACGAATGCCAGGCCAAGGCTGCCAATGAAGATGGTAAGCAGGAATAACAACCAGCGTTGATTGGTCAACAACTGATGCAGATCGTTAAAGAATCGGGGGCGGATGCTGGAGCGGGCTACCGGCAGGTACAAGGAGACGACAATGACGCATGACATAAGTACGAAATAGCTGTAGAAAGCCCAGCGCAGCCCATAGCGATCAATCGCTTCTCCAGCGATAGGGGCGACTATTCCCCAGCCTACGGCCCCCCATAGCCGTTGCTTGCCGTAATCGTTCCTGCGCTCTCCCAGCAGCTCCACCACGGTGTTGTCCACAAGCGGCATAGCCGGAGCGCCGAAAAAGGCGAAGGCGATGACAGCCACCATCAACCAGGGGAAGCTGGGGGCTAAAGACAACCCCGCCATCGCTGCCAGAGAGAGGACAAGCGCAAGCAACATCAGCTTCTTGTGCTGCTGTGTGGCGTCGGCCAGCGCGCCCCACAACGGCGCCGCGGCAAGCGACACCAGCGGCGAAACCCCTCCCAACAGTCCTATCTGCCGGCCTGTCAACCCCATTTGTCTGTAGTAGAGTGCCAGGAATGGCAGCAGAGAGGACATAGCCGCGAAATAAAAGAAGTAGAACATTTTGGGAACCAACATCGTGGCCTCGGTGGAACGCTTCATTTCCTGTTTCATTACTATAGCGTGGCACAGAACTCTCCGCTCCACGCTATGAGGCGCGGACGGGGTATGCTCTTTAGGCCTCTTCAGGCGCTTCGCGCCAGGTGTCGGCCTGTGCCGACACCCCTCAACAGACGCTTAGAGCCTGTCCGAAAAACCGTACAGGCGGCATCCCTATGCCGCCTGTACCGACTCATAGGGATGCGTCGGTTACGATCTCCGGACAGGCACTTAGCAGAGGTCGGTGAAGGCCGACTATTGGCTGCAGTCCATAAAGGCTGATTGTATCTATTCAGCCTGTGCCCGCCGGACTACAGTCCGGCGGGTCGAAGGCCATCTGAGCCATTTGCGGGTGTCTCAGTGTAGCCAGCGTTTGCAGTATCTGCCTCGTGCGGACT
>DAOTYA010000092.1:0-2116 GCA_034435075.1 Anaerolineae bacterium | reverse complement strand
CGCTGCGCGCCGGGCGTCGGCCTGCGCCGACGCGCCGGTCGGCAGAGGCCGACCATTGGCCACAGTAGGGGCGCAGCGCGCTGCGCCCTGTTGGCATCAAGTTAAGCGACTCAAGCGACCAGGGGCAGAGCGCCGCTCTGCCCCTGCCGGCGCGATTTCCAATCGCCCGCCCCAGAAACGACGCGCGAAGTTCAGTTATGTGTATATTAACTCGCGTGCAAACCCGACGCTATGATGCGAATTTCCCGGTCTACTGGCCACAATTCAACGAGATTCGAGCGCAGATTGGGCGACTTTGCCCTCTGGTAAATGAGAGCAACTGCACCCCAATCAAATTCACCGCAAAAGGCCACGTCACGCTGACGGTGACGGCAGGAGATGATCGCGTGACCGTGTCGGTCCAGGACACAGGTCTGGGCATTCCGACGGATGAGCAGAAAATTATCTTTGACGAGTTTCGGCAGTCGGAACGAACAGCAGCGCGATGATATGGCGGCCTGGGGCTGGGATTGGCGATCTGCAGGCGTCTGGTCGAGTTACACGGAGGGGAGATGGGCGTGTGTTCGTCCGGCGAGGAGGGCGGCGGCTCGACGTTCTACTTCTCGCTGCCGGCCCTGGCGGCTCCCCCTGCCCCTTCCCAGGCCAAGGCGTACCCGGTATGGCTCCTGACAAGGGACGCACAGGAAGAGAGCCTGTTACGCGACCACCTGGCCTGTCAGGGGCTTGAGGTGGCAATATTTCCACGTCTTGCGGGCGCGAAACGGACGCGAGGCGTTGGAGATCATCCGGCAGGAGCGCACAGACCTTGTACTCCTGGACTTGATGATGCCAGAGTTGGATGGGTTCGGGGTACTGGAGGCAATGCGCCAGGAGGAGATGAGCTGTAATATCCCGGTGATCGTGCTCACCAGGCGGGTATTGACCGAAGAGGACATGGTGCGTCTGAACCGGGGCGCGGCGAGCGTGTTGGGGAAGGGGCTGCTCAGTGTGCAGGAAACGCTGGAGCACATCGAGGCAGCGCTGGCCCGCCAACGCCGACTTGGTGGCTGGGCGCAGCAGATCGTGCGCAAAGCGATGGCTTACATCCACGAGCACTATGTAGAGCCGCTCTCCCTGGATTATATCGCCGCCCACGTCGGGTTCAGCGAGCAGCATTTGAGCCGCTGCTTTCGCAAGGAAATCGGCATCACGCCGGTTAACTACCTCAGGCGTTACCGCATCCGGCAGGCCAGGGCATTGCTGGAAGCAGGCGACAGAAGCATCACCGAGGCGGCGTCGGAGGTGGACTTTTCGCCCGCGTGTTCCGGGCTGAAGTGGTAGTGTACCCCAGCGCTTACCGAAAAGGGAAACGATAGCCCACAGCGGGTAATCCCTGGCAAATCGCGGATGGGCTGCATAACTGGCCCCCCGCTTTTTTGTAAGCCTGTGCCCTGCCGGACTGATGACCTGTAACCTGTGCGACGATGCCAACGCCATCGCATGCGGGCGAGAGGGTTATGCGGATGGGATTCAAACACCCTCACCATCTGTAAACTACGGCGACTCCGAACCGCCCGCCTCTTCGCCAACACGGATCACTGCCGTCAATTTACCGCCGGGGATCTCCTTGCCGTCCGCCCACAATGACCAGAGGCCATCAAATGTCCCATCAGCATCTGGAACGGTAAGTTCGATGCTGATCTCAACCGTTTCCCCCACCGCGACCGGGCCGACCGGCACCCGTCCGACGCCGCCAAGTTGAGAGTAGGCCGCGACAAGCTCAGTACTGGCAGGCCAGTCGCATGAGCCTGAATTCTGGACCAGCCAGGTCTTGATAAACGTCTGGCCGCGCTCCATACGGGTGTAATCAGGGACAGTCACGTCCTTCAGGTAGCGAGCACTCAGGCACTCCGCCGCTACTTCTTCCGTAGTGGTGGCAGTCGCTGTGATTTCTGTAACACGTGGCGTGCTCACATAAACCGTTACTGAGCCGTGATCGGATCCGGCGATGGTGGCCCGCAAGGTGTACTCCCCCTCGGCCGCCAGCACCACCCAGGTGTAATCCGGCGCCGTCAGCGGCACCGCCTGCCGATCCACCGTCGCCTCCGCACTCGTCACCGTCCACTCCACCTCAGGC
>DAOTYA010000091.1:0-13688 GCA_034435075.1 Anaerolineae bacterium | reverse complement strand
CACCATCCAGATGATCTACGACTACATTGTCAACGGGAAGCGCTTTGAGAGCTGGACCGACTCCGGCATGGACATCGTCACCAGGTGCAACGTGGACGCCATGGCCGAGATGTGGAAGACCAGCGACTTCACCAAGCCCCTCCCCGACCCGTACGCCTGCCTGAAGTAAAATCGGCTTAGGGCTGGCTGGCAGGGGTGATTCTCCTGCTGGCTGGTGCTCTGAGGAATGAAGGCCTGCCAGGTCTTGGAGACCTGGCAGGCTTTTAAAGTAAGGGCAGAGCACCTGTGCCCTGGCCGGGGACTTGTTAACTCGCCCGACCTGTTATATACTGAGCAAAAGCTACCGTCTTCCTTATACGCAGGCCTTCCGAAAAACTGTGAGGCGGGGTATCTACTCAGGCCGATTGAAATCGTCTTCCGAGGAATGTTTCGCCCCTACGGTCACCGCCTGAATAGATATGACTGGCCTCCCCCGGCTTGAGCCTGTCTCCGGACTGCTCCTGTAGCCTGGTCGTAGGCCGGCCGCAGCGGCCCCGGTCCAGTATACAGTTACTCGTTGCACATTGTAGCACTGTTTAGGAGTGATCCGATGGTAAAATCACCTGATATGGGACATAAACCGGACTGGGAGGCATTTATTCAATGTCTGAAACGCGCGGGGACACCCCGCCGCGTCCACTTCATCGAAATCTACCTGGATGAAGAAGTCAAGCAGGCACTATGTGCCCGCTATGACCTGTCAGACGGTCTGGACGCGGCCGATCCTTACTTTCTCGAAAAGCGCGAGATTCGTATCCAGCGCTTTCTGGGATACGACTACGTCCTGGCCGGGCTGGAAAACTTCAGCCTGTCGCTGCGTTGGATGTGTGCGGAGGATGTGGCGGAGCTGAAGCGCACTTCAGGGCGGCTGTATATTGACGAGCACACCGGACCGATCACCAACTGGCAGGAATTTGAGGCCTATCCCTGGCCCGATCCGCAACAGGCAAGCGTGCGTGCGCTGGAGTGGTATGAGAGGAATCTGCCGGATGACATGTGCGTCCTGGGCGGGCTGACCGGTCATTTCGCCGAGGAACTATCGTGGCTGATGGGATACGAGACGCTCTGCCTCTCGCTGTATGATCAACGGGACCTGGTGCGGGCGATCAGCGAGCGGCTGATCGAGATGTATCGTCAGGTCGTAGCGCTTCTGCTCCAATTCGAGCGCGTCAAGGCGATTTGGGGCACCGATGACATGGGATTTCGCTCCGGCACGCTCATCAGCCCGGATGACTTGCACGAGTTCGTCCTGCCCGGCCATAAATTGCTGGCACAGATGTGTCATGATGCCGGGCGGCTCTACTTACTTCACTCGTGTGGTAACTTAAGCCGGATCATGCGCGATTTGGTGGAAGATGTGCGCATTGACGCCAAACACTCATTTGAGGATACCATTGAGGACGTGCGCGACGCCAAGAAAAAGTGGGGCGGGCATATCGCACTGTTAGGGGGGATAGATATGGATTTCCTCTGTCGCTCAGATGAGGCGGCCATCCGCGCCCGTGTGCGCGACACGCTTGATGTTTGCCTGCCGGGTGGTGGCTATCTACTGGGGACCGGCAACAGCGTGGCAAATTATATCCCCCTGGATCACTACCTGGCCATGATGGATGAGGGGTGGAAATACCAGCCCTGGCTATGATGATTGAGAACTGGAAACACCGGGGGGTGTTCGTTTGCTGTATATCAGTCATCAGGCCGGAGGACATGCGGCTCTGTCGGCCTGATTTTCTTGGAGGAGGCTACTATTGAACGAGAAAGAATTTTTGCTGCGCATGGAAGGCATTTCCAAGTCCTTCCCCGGTGTGCAGGCCCTGGACGGGGTGGATTTTGAGGCCGCCGCAGGAGAAGTGGTGGCCTTGCTGGGTGAAAACGGGGCCGGCAAGTCCACCTTGATGAAGATCCTTTGCGGCGCGTATCGCAAGGACAGCGGACGTATCTTCCTGCAAGGGCAGCAGGTCGAAATTGAGAACCCACATCATGCTCAGCAACTGGGGATAGCGATCATTTATCAGGAATTCAACCTCACCCCAAACCAGAGTGCTGCAGCAAACATTTTCATCTCACGCGAGCCACGTGTGAAAGGGCCGGGCCGCCTTCTGAACGTGGTTGATCGGAGGCGCATGGAGCAGGAAGCACAGGTCTATCTGGACCGTGTCGGCGCGCGATTGCCTTCCACAGCCCTGGTACGTGACCTTTCAGTTGCTCAACAGCAAATGGTCGAGGTGGCCAAAGCGTTAGCGGTGGACGCGCGCATCATCATTATGGACGAGCCTACCTCTGCTTTAGGCGATGATGAGGTAGAAACTTTGTTCCGGATCATCAGCACGCTTAAGGAGCACGGCATAGCGGTGATTTTCATTACCCACCGCCTGGAGGAGGTTTTCCGCATCGCGGACCGTGTGGTAGTGCTCCGGGATGGGCGCCGGGTAGGCGGCATGGATATAGGCGAGGCCACCCCTGAAAAAGTCATCAACATGATGGTGGGACGGGAACTTAAAGATATGTTCCACAAGGAGCAGGCGGAGATCGGCTCTCCACTTATGGAGGTGCGGGGTCTCACTCGCAAGGGTGTGGTGGAGAACGTGAGTTTCACCCTGCGGCGAGGGGAGATATTGGGAATGGCCGGCCTGGTGGGAGCCGGTCGCACCGAGACAGCACGCCTCATATTTGGTGTGGACCGCATGGATGCAGGTGAGATATGGCTGGACGGTAAGAGAGTATACATATATTCCCCTGTGGACGCGGTTAAGGCCGGCATAGGATTCGTGCCAGAGGACCGGGGCACCCAGGGGCTGGTGCTTAAGCTGCCTGTTCAGGAAAACATTGTACTTCCCACGCTGGACGAGCATGCCAGTTATGGTTGGGTAAACCGGCGCAGAATCCAAAGCACAGCCCGGGAATATGTGAACAAATTGAATATCCGAACCCCCCATCTGCAACAGAAAGCCATGTTTCTCTCCGGCGGCAACCAGCAGAAAGTAGTGGTCGCCAAGTGGCTGGCCTCCCGCCCCAAGGTGCTCATCATGGACGAACCGACGCGGGGGATAGACGTGGGGGCCAAGGCCGAAGTACATGCCCTGATGAGCCAGCTTGCCCGAGACGGCATGGGCATAATTATGATCTCATCTGAACTACCGGAGATTTTGGGTATGAGCGACCGGATATTGGTAATGGCGGAAGGACGTGTGGCAGCCATCCTGGATCGGGCTGAAGCCACCCAGGAGAAGATTATGAGCTATGCCAGCGGTGAGATCGCAAATGCAGTGGTGGGAGGATTTAAGGCATGAGCGCTATCAAGGACAAAGGCACAGCACGCGCAAGGACATGGCGTTCCATAATCGGCAGACAGGAGTTCGGAGTTGCCCTGATCCTGCTTGTAATGGGAGCTTTTCTCTCTCTGTACACTGACACTTTCCTTACCAGCACTAATATCTTTAATATCCTGCGCGCTTTCTCATGGATTGCCATCAGCGCATTTGGGCAATGTATGGTGATCATCACATGCGGCGTGGACCTTTCCGTTGGCTCGGTCATGGGGTTGTCGGGCCTGATCTGCGCCATGTTGCTGGTACGCGGGGTGAATGTGGTTGTTTCCGTGCTGGCAGGGCTGCTTACCGGCCTCTTTGTGGGCTGGCTCAACGGCATGATGATTACCAGGGGCAGGCTGCCGCCTTTCATCGCCACGCTCGGTACTCTGCTGATGGCCCGCGGTCTCTGCAACGGTCTGACCGGCGGGTGGCCGGTGCGCGAACTGCCGCAAGCATTTCGTAACCTGGGACAGTACGATATCCCCATCGCCGGTATGGGGGTGCCCTTGCCTCTCATATTCATGCTTATTTTAGCTGTATGTACCTCTTTCTTCCTCTCGCGCACGGTGTGGGGCTACCGGATCTACGCGCTGGGTGGGAATGAAACGGCTACCGCTCTCTCGGGAATCAACACGAACAGGGTCAAGTTGATGGTTTATTCCCTGTGCGGCTTCTTGACCGCTATCGGCGGGGTGTTGATGACGGCCCGTCTCGGCGTCGCCGCGCCAACGGCTGCCCAGGGGTACGAGCTGGATGTCATCGCTGCAGCAGTCGTGGGTGGCACAAGTTTCTCAGGAGGAGAGGGCACCATCCTGGGAGTGCTCATCGGTGCGGCCATTATGCAGGTGTTGCGCAACGGCCTGGTGCTGATGGGGGTCTCTGCCTACTGGCTTCAGGCTGTGCAGGGGCTGGTTATCGTCGTGGCCATCATGCTGGACCAGCTGCGCAAGCGGGGATAACACTCTGGCCGGCCCAACCTCACAGGCCAGCCGACAGGCAAAACAGAAGCGAGGTGGTTTGAAACCACCTCGCTTTGTCACTACAGGTGCCGAAGGTGGGATTTGAACCCACATGGGCGTACACCCACTGCGCCCTGAACGCAGCGCGTCTGCCAGTTCCGCCACTTCGGCATTGCGTTTTTATTTTACATCAAATATCCATGTTGTCAAGGGCTGCTGCCGCCCCGCTCCTCCGAAATCTTCACAAACACGCGACGTGGCACAATCCACCATTTGTGTATGGAGCTGAACCGTTCGGAGGGATGCATAAGCAGTGGACCTATCTGGACACCTTTGATGTGCTCACTTACGCCGTAAGTATACGTCGGCACATAGAGCAAAAGAGCCGGCACCTCACGGGCAAAAAGCTCCTGGAACTCGTAATAAAGTGCTCTCCTGCGCTCTATATCGGTTTCTATGCGGGCCTGCTCCAGCAACTCACTGGTGCGACGGTGAACAAAGCCGGCATAGTTTTGTCCGTTATCTATTTGAGTCTCATGCCAGAACGGGTAAGGGTCCGGATCACCAGGAAGGCTCACCTGCGTCAAAACGGCTTCGAAATCGCGCTTTTCCAGGGCCTGGCGTAGTTCCCGCCACGGGACGCTGCGCAGCGTGACGGTAACCCCGATACCTGCCCACTGTTGAACGAGCAGGCGTGCCACTTCTGTATCTTCAGCTTCATTTGGGGCGAGCAGTGTGAATGCCAGCCTGTGTCCTTCTTTGCTCCGTACCCCGTCATCCCCGGGTACCCAGCCTGCTTCGTCGAGCAGTTTTCTGGCCATGGTCGGATCGTATGTGTATTGCGGGGTCCTGTCGTTGTATGCCCACGTGCCCGGTATGAGAGGGCTGTGGGCTACAACTGCCTGTCCTTCAAGGGCCTGATCTATGATAAGCTGACGATCCAGTGCATAGAGCAATGCCTGGCGCACTTCGGCCTCCTGAAAGAATGGCGAATCCGCGCGGCGCATATTCAGGAACACCAGCTCGTACTCCGCGGTCTGAGCCGAGAAGAGGTTCAACCCGGGTAGCGTATAAGCGCGTTGCAGATCAGCAGCCCTCAGACTGGCGATTCCCTCTATTTCCCCACTTGCGTAAGCTTCGGGCATTGTATGATGGTCGGGGTAGAAGTGGAATTGTACATGCCCCAGGTAAGATGATCCCATGTAATGATCGGAGAACGGCTCCAGTAAAATCCAGGTGATTGCTCCGTTTTCTATCCCTATCTCTTTCAGGCGGAATGGACCACTGCCGACAGGATTGAGGTTGAACGCTGTTTCTATGAGTTCGGTGGCGCGGATCCCTTTTAGCAGATGAGCTGGCAGGATGCCGATTGTGGTGAGGTCGAGAAACGGCGCGTAGGGCTGGGCAAGGGTAAAGCGCACGGTGCGGCTATCCACCTTTTCGACGTCAACCGTGCGCCATATTGCTGCGGCGGCCTCCGGAGGGCCGGGGAACTCGGGGTCTTTCAGCAGACCGACGGTAAACAACACGTCGTCGGCAGTGACGGGCAGGCCGTCATGCCAGCGTGCATCAGGGCGAAGGCGAAAGGTGTAGCGCAACCCATCGGGGGAGACTTCCCAGGAGCGGGCCAGGTCGGCCACTATTTCGCCGTAGGCATTGAAACGCGTCAGGCCGCTGAAAATAAGGGCACAGACATCCCGCTCGGCCTCATTATGCGCTCCTACCAGCAGAGGATTCAGGTAGTGGGGGGTACCTGCGATGCCCTCAACATAAGTGCCACCATAACCAGGACGGGTTACGGTGGTATAGTTAGCGGCCAGATATATCAGGAGGAGTCCGACCAGGAGGCCGCTTACGATAAGCAGTATGCTCTGCCAGAGGATGTGACGGGTCACGGTACAGGTTCAGCCGTGTTTACCCGGTGACGATAACGTTGATGAGCGTGATGACAAAGAAGGCTATGGAAAGGCCAATGGTGACGTTGAAGAGCAGGCGCTCCACTCCTCGCCGCGTTCTATAAACTGCGCTCTCAACGCCTCCGAAGATGCCTCCCAACTCTCCGCTCCTGACCTGTAGCAAAATCACGGCAATCAATGCCACGCTGATGATGATTTGAACAACGTTTATGTAGACTTCCATCTTCATTCACTTGGGGTAGTGTTAAGTCTGGCCGGGTCTCCGTGCCAGACCATTTATGTAGGTAGATTATAGCATGTTCTCCTGCCCCCGGCAAGCAGGCGTTACAGTGTGGACAACTGCTCGCAGTTGTCCTACAAACCTGCAGTCCGGGCCGGGGGACGCAAAAATATATGACGGTCTCCCACCCGGGTGGGTGTCCGTCATATTTTTGCGTCCACCCGGCTCGGGCCGGTATTCAGACCGCGTCCGATGCTGCTACAACTGGCCACAGTGTGGGACAACCGCGAGCAGTTGCCTTGCAATCTTTGCGTCCACCTGGTTGTAGGACAACTGCGAGCAGTTGTCCTACAATATTCGCGTACACTCTCGCGCAAAAAAGTGACGGACACCCCGATGTAAACGTTACATTGACAGTAAATCCAGATAGAGCTATACTAAAGGGACTTTATGTCTGCCAGGAGCTATAAACTGATTCGTAACGCAACCGTAACCCAACGGCATAGAAAATGCGGTAAGATTACCTTAAAACCGGAGTCTCAGGCGACGGGTTACGGAGTGCGTGATGAGCGGAAACCGAATTTCTGTTCTGCTTGTGGATGATAATGCAACCTTCCTGGGAATCGCGACCAGGTTTCTGAGGGGGCAGGATGACATCGTCGTGGTGGGCGCGGTACAGGACAGGGAAGAGGCGCTGCGCCGGGCCAGGGAACTGAGGCCGGATGTTGTGCTTTTCGATAGCGCCGTAACAAGTTTGCCGGAGGGGTTGGACTTTGTACCCCGCCTGCGGGAAGTCCTGCCTGATGCCAGGGTCATTGCTCTGGCCCTGCTTGGCACAGATGGATACCGCAGGCTGGCACTTGAAGCCGGGGTGGACGAGTTCGTGCCTAAGGCCGATATGGGGGCGGAGCTGCTTCCGGCCATCCGGCGGCTGGGGCAAAATCGCCGCGCTGTTGATCAGGAACCATCCCCGACGGACACCTGACCGGAATGATGATTGATATGGAGAACACGCTTTCATCACAAGAACAGACGGTGATAACCTTTCGCCTGGACAGGCAGATGTACGCGTTGCCTGTCGAGTCTATCGTGCGCATCATTGAGCTGGTCCCAATCACGCCCCTCCCACAGGTTGATAAAGTGGTGAAAGGGGTGATCAATGTGCACTCCCACGCCGTACCGGTGCTTGATATGCGCTCTCTGTTTGGCCTGCCTGAGGCGGCCTTGCACTTGTATACCCCCATTATCCTGATCCAACTGCACGGGCAGATGTGTGGCCTGATCGTTGACGAGGTGGTGGACGTCGTTCATCTTGCTGCCGGTTCTATCTTTCGCGTGACTGACATCCTGCCCTGTGAGCTGGGTGATGCTCCCATTCTGCAAGGTATTGCCCACATTCAAGGAGAGATGGTGTTGCTGTTGGACCCGCCGCACATTTTTCAGGCTGAGCGTATGGATGAGCTGGCAGGCACACTTTCCTCACTCCCCGAACCGGTGGCAACTTCTACAGCGGACGAGGGGGCGTCTCCATCGGAGATCGTGGTTGAAGAGGTCCAGCCGTGATACAAGGGGCGTCGGCTCAGAGCAGGCTGAAAACCGGCAAAATCACGCCATCCTTTGGTTATGGCGATTACCTCCGTTTCAGCAAGCTGGTGTATGAGCGCTGTGGCCTCCATTTCCCGGAGAACCGCCGTGCCGACCTGGAGCGTGGAGTACTGCAGGCCTTTGCTGCTTCCACCTGCACCAGTATCAACGAATACTACCAGTTGTTGCTCGACCCGGAAGTAGGTGCGGTCCATTTTGAGCGGCTGGCGAACGCGCTCACGATAAGCGAAACCCATTTCTTCCGCGATGCAGGGCAGATGGATGCCCTGTATTACCATGTACTTCCCCAAATCATCAGTCGCCGCACAGTGCTGCGCACCATGCGCATCTGGAGTGCCGGCTGTGCCAGCGGTGAGGAGCCTTATTCCATTGCCATCCTGTTGCGTGAGCTGCTGCCCGACGTTGACGAATGGTCCATCACCATCCTTGGTACTGACATCAACACCCAGGCACTGGATACAGCGCGCCAGGCCATCTATACCGAGTGGGCGTTCCGCGAGGAGCGGGCCAGGGAGTGGAGAAACCGTTATTTCCGCCGTAATGGCAGCCGTTATGAGCTGATCCCCGAGGTGAAACGTATGGTCACCTTTGCCAGGCTCAACCTGGTGGAAGATGTATACCCTTCTTATGAGACCAATACCACGCTGATGGACCTGATCGTGTGTCGTAACGTGATGATCTATTTCACCGAGCAGGTCTCCAGTCGTATCGTGGAACGCTTCTACGATTGTCTTACCTACGGTGGCTGGCTGGTGGTGGGGCATGCTGAGCATTCGCTCTCGATTTATCAGCGCTTCAAGGCGCACAATTTCCCCAATGCCATCCTGTACCAGCGCCCCGAACAATTGCCGTCTAAGGAAGAGCCTGTCTGCCTCATACCTGCAACCGAGAAGCCAGCTCAGGTTCCCGCGCTGACCGGGGCAAAGCAACTGGTTGGATGGCCTGATGTAAGCCCCAGGCCAGCGCCCGCACCGGACCGGGTGTACATTCACTCGCTCGAACGGCTGGGATATGTGCACCCGCTGGAGCGAGCCAGGGAATTGCTTAACTACGGCCGTTCGGAAGAAGCGCGTGAGCTGCTGGTGGGAATGGTTGAGGCCGGGTCCGAGGATACAGCCGTGTACTCGCTGCTCGGCGAGGCCTGTGCTAATCTGGGCGATTGGGCTGAGGCCGAGCGGTGGTGCAGGAGGGCCATCGAGAAGGATAAGCTCGCACTCGATGCCTACTACGTCCTTGCCCTGGTCCTGCAACATCAGGAGCGGCTCGATGAGGCGATCGAAATGATGAAGAAAGTGGTCTACATTGACCGCTTTTCCGTACTTGGCCACTTTGGCCTGGCCGATCTATATCACAGCAATGGTCAACTCCCCCAGGCACTGAAATCACTTGACAACGCCCGCTGCCTTTTGGAAGGGAGGCGTGGAGATGAGCTGGTCCCCGGCTCCGGTGGCATCACTGTCAGAAGCCTGCGCGAGGCCATCGTCTACCAACAGCAAAAGTGGCAGGCAGAGGCTGGGGAGACCTGATCGGAGGATACATGGAGGCTATAAGCGAAACTGCTCAGGAATTTTATGACCGCGTCGAGGCCGAGCTATCATCGGCCCAGTACTCGCTGACCGACCTTATCGAGCGCGAAGCGCTGGAGGAGATTCTGGATGCCTTCACCGCTGCCACCGGGTTTGCCTCCACCATAGGGCTCCCCGATGGTACGCCCATCACACACTATAGTAATTTCTGTGAACTGTGCCGGATCACCAGGAACACGGAGGCCGGCCGCAGGAACTGCTACCACAGCGCCAGTGTGCTGGGGCGCAGGGCAATAGAAAGCGGCCATGTTGTCTTCCATCGCTGCCTGAGCGCCGGGCTGCTGGACGCAGCCGCGCCCATCATTGTCCATGGCAGGCACATTGCCAACTGGGTAGTCGGGCAGGTGCTGGTAGGCGATGTTGATGAAGCGCACTTCCGTGAGTACGCGCGCAAGATCGGTGCCGATGAGGAGGAGTACATCGCTGCGCTGCGGCGGGTGCCCCGTAAAACCGAGGAAGAAACCCAAAAGATGGCCGAGTTTCTGGCCATCCTGGCTAAGAACCTTTCTGAAATGGGGTTCAGACGCCTGGTGGACATGAAACTGCGCGAGCGGCTCAGGGAGTCCTTCGAGGCGGAGCAGAAAGCACTGCGCGAGCGCGAGCAGTTGCAGCAAGAGATAATCGAGGCCCAGCGGCAGGCACTGCGAGAGCTTTCTACTCCAATTATCCCACTCTTTGAGGGTATCATCGTGATGCCCCTGATCGGCAGCATAGATACGCTGCGCGCGCGTGACATCACCCGCTCACTGCTGGCAGGTATCCGGGAGTACCGGGCCAGGGTGGTCATTCTGGACATCACGGGCGTGCCCCTGGTGGATAGCGGCGTGGCTGCCCACCTCAACAAGACCATCCAGGCAGCGCGGCTGAAGGGCGCCCAGACCATCGTCACCGGCGTCTCCGACGCGGTGGCCGAAACCATTGTGGAAATAGGCATTGACTGGAGCGGCATCGAGACGCTCTCCGACTTGCAGAGAGGTCTGCAGTCCGCTTTGAGAAAGTTGGGGCTGCAGATAGGAAGGCTCACTGCCTGATGCCGGAAGCACTGCTTCTGGATATCGCCAGAAAATTGAAAGGAGAGCAATGAACCCTGGTTCATCTTCATTGTTTCCTCAACCTTTTCTGGAGTACAGCCGTGCACTGGCTGCCGCACGGGACCGGTCAGAGCTGGCAAGAGCGATATGCGATTTTCTGGGCGTTTGCGCGGATCACAGCACGGTCTTCCTGTACGAGCACCGGCCGGACGGCAGCGCTGTCGAACTGGTGGAAGTGACGGCCACATGGGACCAGAGTGGGCGCGAACTTTTGCCCCTGGCAATGCGGTATCCCTGGAAAGATTTCCCACTGAAGAACATCTCTGCGACGGAGGGGATCCGCTGGTTACATACTTCCTCTCCTTTGCCTGCGGAAGCGGATGTGTGGCTGACCGATTTGCTGCATTTGCGTCGGGCGGCCGTCGTACCGTTGATGGCCGATCACCGCGCTCTGGGCTTCATTCTGGCCGGCTGGCGAGACGACAATGGGTCACCGGCCGATTTTGCACCTGCCGTTGAAGCGGTCGCCACGTATGCTGCTTACAAACTGCTCTACCAGCGTGAATTTGAGCTTGCGCTCCAGCAGGCCCGGCAGGCACTGCAAACAGTCGAGGAAGAGCGGATTTTCCGCGATCTGGCCGAAAATGCCGGGGATGCCATAAGTATCGTAGAACCAGATTTGGTGCCGTTTTATGTGAACGCTGCTTTTGCCTCGTTGTATGGCTTCGATTCCGTTCACGACGCGATGGTTAGCGCCGACCTGCTTCTGATGACGCCTCCCGAAGAGAGGCAACGTCTGGAAGAGGAAATCATTCCTCAGGCCCGGGTCGGCATATGGAAAGGGACGCTACAGCAGCTACGACAGGATGGGAGCGCATTTACGGCTGCTGTGACCATGTTCGGCATCAGGGACGCCAATGGCGACCTGATAGGACTGGCCACTATCGCCAGGGATGAGACCGCCCGTCTGGAGCTGGAGAGGAGCCTGCGGGAGCAGGCGCAGTTGCGCGAAGAACTTATCGCTGCGCAGAGCAGGTTGATTGAGGAGCTTTCCACTCCCATCATTCCACTCACCGATGAGATTATAATCATGCCCCTGATAGGCTCCATTGATACCAGGCGAGCGCGCAACATCACACGCGCGTTGCTGGCCGGCATTCATCAGTATCGAGCCAGGGTGGTGATCATGGATATTACAGGAGTGCCCTTAGTGGATAGCGGCGTGGCCGAACATCTGAATAAGACCATCCAGGCAGCGCGGCTGAAGGGCGCGCAAACCATCGTCACCGGTATCTCTGAGGCCGTGGCGGAGACGGTGGTGGAACTGGGGATTGATTGGAGTGGGATTAAGACGCTGGCGGACCTTCAGGCTGGCATCAACCACGCTCTGGCTTTGGTGGGGAAACGTATCATTGCTCTGGCAGCCAGCGGTCTTTCGTAGTGCCGGGCTTTAGCCCCAATACAGTTCAGATAAGCAATTGGAATGCCCAGGGTGACTGTCACCTCTGACCCTTCAAAACGGGGAAGTGCGGTTGTAGTACTAACTGAACCGTATTGGTTAGAGCAAGCCCGGATGTCCTGTAAATCATCTGATTCCCGGATCACGGAGGTGAAACATGGCGCATTTATTTGAAGCAGGCCACATCGGTGGCATGACGCTTCGCAACAGAATGATCAAATCAGCCACTTTTGAGAGTATGTCCGGTCCCAACGGGGAATGCACTGAGGAGCTGCGGGCATATCATCGCCGTATCGCCGGGGGTGGGGTCGCTATGGTGATCGCGGCGTATATCGGTGTCCATCCCTCTGGTGTGGCTTATGCTAACCAGTCCAGGTTGGATCGGGACGAGTTGATCCCCGGTTTCAGGGAGCTGACCCGCCAGGTCCACGATCAGGGTGCACTGGTTGCTGCGCAGTTAAACCACGCCGGACGGGTCGCCGATGAGAGTCTCATAGGACATCCACCGCTGGGCCCCTCTCCCGTCCCCGATAAACTCCTGCGCACGCGTCCTCGTGAAATGACAGAGGAGGAGATCGAGACCGTGTTAGATGCCTACGCGGCGGCGGCCGTCCGGGCCGTAGAGGCCGGGTTCGATGCCGTACAGTTGCACTGCGCTCACGGCTACCTGATCAGCCAGTTCCTCTCGCCAGCAACAAACCAGCGCAAGGACCGTTGGGGCGGCACCCTGGAAAATCGGCAGCGTTTTGCTCTGGAGGCAGTCCGTCGCACCAGGAGGGCTGTGGGACCGGCTTATCCGCTGCTGGTCAAGCTGAACTTCGAGGACTTTATCAGAAACGGGTTTACCACGAGCGAGGCAGTGGATACGGCCAGGAAGATGGTGCGGGAGGGAGTGGATGCTATCGAGGTCAGCGGTGGGTTCACCGAATCGGTCTTTTACATTGCCCGAGGCGGCATACCGATTGAGCGGATCCTGGAGGGACTGAGCCTGCCCAAGAGGATGGCGCTGGGGACACTGCTGAGGGCTATGGAGGGCAGAGTACGCCTGGAGGAAGGGTATAACCTGGAGGGTGCCCGGGCGATCAAAGCTGCTGTCCACGTTCCTGTGATCTCGGTGGGCGGCTTCCGTTCCCGGGAGGTGATGGAGAGGGTTCTGCAGCAGGGAGAGGCCGATTTTATCTCTATCGCGCGCCCGCTGATAAGAGAAGCTGATTTGCCCGACAAATTCCGCCGTGGCGAGAGTGAGAAGGCCACCTGTGTATCGTGTAATCTTTGCCTGACGGAGATGGGAAGGGGCAACCCGGTGCGGTGTTATTACACCGGCTAATACTACACAGCACTTCCCCGTTTTGAAGGGTCAGAGGTGACAGTCACATCTGGTCGAATCGGCCTGAATAGGTCCAGTATACAAGTTACGCCGGCAAACAGGTATCACGCAGGAGCCAGGCGGGTGTCCGTCATATTTTTGCATCCTCCGGCTCGAGCCGGTCTCCAGACCACGCCTGACACCGCACTACAGGCAACAGTGTAGGGCAACTGCGAGCAGTTGCCCTACAACCGAC
>DAOTYA010000090.1:0-6730 GCA_034435075.1 Anaerolineae bacterium | reverse complement strand
GCCGGCAAAGCGTGCCAACACCGCCACCATCTCTCACCCGCTTGATGTGCGATTCGGAGAGCACATCCGCCTGTTGGGTTACGACCTGGCACAGACGGTGGTAGGGCCTGGTGGGCACGTGGAACTGGTGCTCTACTGGCAGACTGAGGCGACCGTCTCAATCCGCTACAAAGTCTTCACACACCTGCTGGGTGAGCAATACAACCCGGTCACTGGCAATTTCCTGTGGGGACAGCAGGACAATGAGCCGCTTAACGGGCAAATGCCCACCACGACATGGCCCCCAGGTACTGTCATTGCAGACCCTTACACCATTCCCGTTGCCACCGATGCGCCGCCTGGACATTACCAGATCGAGGTTGGACTGTATGGGCTGGTGGATGGCGAGCGGCTACCGGTGCTGGTCAACGGCACCACAGTGGACAACCGTGTGCTTCTGACATCCGTGGAGGTGGTGAACAGGTGAGCAAACCGGCAGCCCGTTTCTGCCTCCAACAATGGCTCCTGATCTCCATTCTGCTGGTGGCCGCTTTTCTGCGCATGTATAAGCTGGGCGAGATTCCACCGGGGATGACTCATGATGAGGCAGATACGGGATATTTTGTCAGGGCCGTCTACCGGGGCGCCCCATCCCAGGTCAAAGCGCCCTATGGATATGCCAATGAACCGTTCACGATGTACTCCGGCGCGCTCTTCATGCTCCTTTTCGGCCCCTCCGACCTGGCACTGCGCTTCCACTCCGCATTCTTTGGCCTGCTGACGGTAATGTTCGGCTACCTTTGGGTGCGCAGAGCATTCGATCCGTGGACCGCGCTGGGAACAGCGGCCCTCACTGCTGTCTCCTGCTGGCCTGTAATGCTATCTCGCTTCGCTTTGAACCCCTCGCCCGCTCCGGCGCTGTTCACCGGAGCGATGTGGTTTTTGTGGCTGGCCATGTTCGACGACCGGCCGCTGCGCTCTCGTTGGTGGGCCTGGCTGCTGTTCGCCCTATTCCTCGCCGGTGCACTGTGGACATACGAAACTGCCCGTGCTGTCACCGCCGCCCTGGCGCCTTTCGGTGTTCTTATATTTCTGACCGACCGCTCCCGCGCCCACAGGTATGCCAGACCGTACATCTGTGCGCTGGCCTTTGGACTTGCTCTGGCAGCACCTCACCTGCTCGATCCGGATGCCTGGCAACGTTCTATGACCCTGGCGACCACATTGCGTGCCCTGGCGGCGGGAAACCCCCGACCGCTTCTCCATACCGTCGCGGAAGCGCTGGCTACATTCACCGTACGGGGCGATTCGTTTATCACCTATAATGTGCCGGGGCGTCCGGTGTTCAGCCCGCCTGTGGGCCTGCTCTTCTACGCAGGGGTGTGCCTGTGCCTGGGGCATTGGCGCAGGCCAGCTCATGCTTTCACTCTACTATGGATCGCAGCAGGCCTGCTCCCGACGATGATCGTCGGGGGGTGGACCAGCACACTGCACAGCACAGGGATGCTCCCGGCGGTTTTTGTGCCACCCGCCCTGGTCGCAGTGAAGCTGGGTCGCCTGGCAGCAGTCCGCTGCGGCCGGTGGGCTGCCCGGGTCGTGGGCATAGCCTGGGCGGCGCTTATCCTCGCCACAGGCGTGAGCACTTTTCGGGACTATTTCCTGCGCTGGGGGCAGTGGCCTGAGACACGCGCTGCTTATTTCCACAATCTGGTCGCCGTCACCGACTACCTGGACGAGACACCATACAGTGGCGCCGTCACCCTTTCATCTCCCTTCCCGGACCTGCCCCTCGATCCCTTTATTGCTGATCTGCGCATACACAGGGACGATCTCCAGATATACTGGTGCGACGCCCGGCGGGCGCTCACCTTTCCGGCAGCGCGGCAGGCTCTGCTTATCCTGCCAACAAACGCCCCGCTCGCTCCTTACTTTGCCACAAGGCTTAACCTGCGCCCTGTCGAGCGGGTTCACCTGCGACCCGACGACGTTGACCCGTACTTCGATGTCTTCGCGTGGGATCCTTTAGAAGCCCTGGCCGGTTTTCAGAGTGACATTGCAACCGTCGCAGTGGAGGGCACGGAGCTTCCATTGCCGGCGCGTTTCGGCAACGCGGTCGAACTGGTGGCCTGCGATCTCCCTGGAGAACCCGTCCACCCTGGCGAGTACATTACGCTGATGACGCTGTGGCGCGTCATAGACCCCGACGCATCCGGTCCCGTACCAGCTCACGATTACGGCCGCACAGCGGCTATCTTTGTCCACCTGCTCGACCAATCCGGCCAGATAGTCGGGCAGGAGGACCGACTGGACGCACCGGCATGGAACTGGCAACCATACAGCAGCTTCGCGCAGCTCCACCAGGTTCCCGTGAACACCGATGTGCCCCCAGGAAACTACCGCCTGGTAGCCGGGCTTTACCTGCGCCACAATATGAGACGCCTTGCCGTTGTAGTGGACGGCCTTCCTGTGAGTGACCATGTGGTGCTCGGCGAGGTGGAGGTGAAATGAGCAGGTGGGCTGCGGTTGCCATTGTGTTACTGGCCTGGGGGCTGCGCCTGTGCTGCCTGGAAGATGTGCCCCCAGGGTGGCGCGACGATGAACTGATCAATATCCATGCCCTCTCCGGCGAGGTGCTGAGAGGGAATTTTCCCATCTACTTCACCGGTGCCTCAGGGCACGAGCCCCTTTACCATTATCTGCATGCCGGCGTGCATGCCTTGTGGGGATTCAACGTATTGAGCGGGCACATCCTCTCCGTAACTTTCGGGACCATCACTGTGGCTATGACTTTTGCCCTGGCACGGCGACTATTCGGAAATACGGTTGGTGTTATTGCGTCTTTCGGTGTGGCAACATCCATGTGGTCACTGATGTACAGCCGCATAGGCCTGCGCCATTCCAGTCTCCCCCCTCTGACGCTGCTTACCTTCTATCTGTTGTGGCGCAGTGACAGGAGCCGCTGGCATGCAGTGTGGGCCGGCATTACCCTGGCGGCCTCGCTTTACACCTATACCGCCGCGCGTTTACTCCCGGCAGTGCTTATCATGTTCGGCCTCTATCTGGCGCTCTTCGACCGTGAACGCTCCGGCAGGTACTGGCGCAGAGCACTACCGGCACTGGCACTGGCGGGAACGCTGGCGCTGCCACTCGCGATCGCCATTATGCAGGGGCGAAGTGAGGCAGCCGCTTATGGAATAGGCGCCGATGCCCGTCTGGACGAGCTGGCCCTCCCGATACGCGAGCTGAGGAGCGGTAACCCCCGCCCACTGCTGGAGTACACTTTTCATACGCTGAGCATGTTCCACGCCACCGGTGATCCCGAGTGGCTCTACAACATCGCCAACCGCCCGCAGTTTCACCTCCCGGGCGCAGCGCTTTTTTGGGCCGGTGTGGTGTTGTGCGTCTGCCGCTGGCGGCAACCTCGCTATTTCTTCGCGCTCCTCTGGCTGGGCCTGGGGTTGCTGCCTGCTTTTGTCAGCATCCCGGCTGCCAGTCTGAGCCACACCATAGCGGCCCAACCGGTCGTGTACATCCTGCTGGCGTTGGCGTTGCGCGAAGTGGCAGAGCGTAGAATGGCCGTTATGAGCAGCCGGGTGTGGAGTGCCATCCACTGGGGGCTGGTGGTGCTTATCGTGGTTACCGGCGCTGTACGTGATCTGTACGACTACTTTTGCGCCTGGCCGGCAGCGGAAATGGTGCGCTTCCTTTACCGCGCTGATTACCGCGCTGCTACTCGCTACCTTGATGCCCACCCCGAGATCAATGACGTAGCCGTCGGTAGCGGCCTGATGGGCCCTTGGGACCGGCTGGCACTCCAGGTGGATACGCGCCGGGAAGATGTCAGCATCCGGCTCTTCAACCCCGAACGCGCTCTGGTCTGGTGTGCAGGGAGCGATGTGACTCCTGTACTTCTCACCTCGTGGCCATCCCCCTCCCCTCAGATCGCCGCCCTCATAGCAGCGGATGATATGCTCTCACCAGGGCTGAGACTGGTGCGGACGGCAGCGCTTCCGCTCTCTGAGCCACGACCGGTGCATTTTGCTGACGGATTAACGCTGCTCGAAGTCCGCCCTATAAGCATCGGAGAGGAACTGGCAATACTCACCATATGGGAAGTAGCCAGACCACTTGATCTGCCTCCAATGCCGATCATCGCTTATCCGCCACCTCCGGGTACGTACAGCGGGCCGCGCCTGGCCGTTTTCACCCACCTGTTGAGCACAGAGGGAGAGCTCCTTGCTGTAGACGATGGACTGTGGGTAGACCCGCTCACACTGCAGCCAGGCGATAGCTTCGTCCAGCTTCACCTGCTCAAACCACCGGCCCAGACCTCTGCCGCGCGCTTTCTCCAGCTCGGCCTGTACGACCCTATGAACGGCGAACGGTGGCTCATACTCAATCCACCCGACGGGGCACCGGTTGACCGGCTACTGATCAGCCTGGATTCCTGGTGAGCAGGCCCTCCAGATGAGAGAGGAGGCAGAGCAACGCATCCTCCAGCTGTTTCTTGTAGCGCAGATATGCCCCGGCCAGTAGCATCACCCCAGCAGTAAGAGAAGCCCAGGCCCACCAGGGTAAAAACGTCGCGTAGGCGCCCAGCCAACAAGAGAAGATCAGCCCCGGGAGACGTCCCAACGTGGCGAGCAAAAGCATCTGAGGGATGGGCAGCGCACTGAGACCTATGATAAAACAAGCCACGTCATCGGGCACCAGGGGAAAGAGGAAGATCAGGAAGAAGAACGCCGGCCCCCGTCCGGCGGCGAGACGATCCCAGTGTTCCAGCGTGGTGGTATCCACCAGTCGCTTGACCAGCGGACGCCCCAGCCGCCTGCTCAGCGCCATAGCCAGCGCCGACCCCAGCACCAGCCCGGCAAGGCTGTAGAGACCACCCATCCATATACCATACAGATAGCCGTTCACCAGATTGATAAACTGACCCGGAACTGGCGCCAGCAGCACCTGGGCCACATTGAGTGCGATACTCACCAGCGGGCCAAGCGGGCCGAAACTGGCGACCCATTCTCGCAGCCGTTC
The DNA here is from genome assembly GCA_034435075.1 of Anaerolineae bacterium. Taxonomy (GTDB): domain Bacteria; phylum Chloroflexota; class Anaerolineae; order B4-G1; family B4-G1; genus JAOAAG01. The sequence continues at coordinate 1,717 of DAOTYA010000090.1, read as the reverse complement.
CTGGTCAGTGAAGAAATTCCACAATGGCCTGTGCCAATACCGCACTGCGGCCATGGCCAGCAGAAGCGTGAGCGCGAGGATACAAACAGACCGGGTGCCGCGAATCCGTCCGTTACTCACAGGTAATATGTCCTCTCGGCTTCAAAGTCAGGGTCACCAGAAATCCGAGCATTGTCAAGGCCATCGTCACACCGAATAGCACAGGATACGAACTCGCTTCCAGCAACCATCCACCTGCCATGGGCACGAACATCATCACCGTTCCTGCCATCGTGTTGCTCAACCCAACATAGGTTGGACGTATTTCCTCCGGTGCGATCTCCAGCAGGTAGTTAGTAAAGCCCAACATCCAGGCACTGTTGACCACACCAAGCATCATGAACACGAAGGGATAGGCGTGAGCCAGCCACCTGGCACCGGGTTGGTGGACCACCAGAGCAAACAGCGGTCCGGCTGCAGCAGCCAGGCCGGTCAGGCTGGCTACAGCCCACGATCCCCAGCGCTCACTCACCAATCCCATTCCCACGCTGGCGATGGTGCCGGCCAGTGTCTGAGTAGCCACAAAGCCACCGATAATGCTGCCAGGCAGGTGAAGTACCTGCTCAGCGTGCAAGACGTAGAAAGAGCTGGTCAGTCCTAGCATACCGACCAGCAGACGGGCGAGCATGAATCGGAGGAAAAGCCTGTCGGTTGTCAAAATATGCAGCCAGGTCGCTTTGCGCCTGCCGGGACGTGAATCCTTATTCTCAGCAGGTGGCGGCTCTCGCAACAAGCACAGCGCCACTGTCGAAGGGACAAGCGCTGTACCGGCCAGCGCGAAGAGCAAAGCATAATTGAGAGGAAAAGGCCGCCGATCGAGGATCAGGCTCACCAATGCCCCCACACCGATCCCGGCCAGTCCACCTGCGAACTGCCCGATACCGATCAGACGGCCCCGTCGCTGTATCGGTATGGCCCGCGCCATAATGTCGAACCAGGAAACGCTTGCAATACCGTCTGTGGTGGCGAAGAGGCCAATGCACACGAAAAAGAGAGCCAGCATCAGTCTGGGGTGATCAGCAAGCCCGCTCCATAATGCCAGCGCAACGATCCAAATTGTCACACGCCCGCTGAGCGCGGAAAGCAGGTAGGGCTTCTTGTACGGCTTATCGTTGATTATGTTGGCGACAAACAGCTGCGGGAGCAGCCAGCCACCACTGAAAATCGTGCTCACCAGGCCAATAAGCGGGGCGGAAGTGGTGAGTTTCCCTACCAGTGCCGGCATCACGCTGTTCAGACTGACGAACGTGAATGCCACCCCGAAACAGATGTAATCCACCAACAAAACAGCGAAGTTATACCGATAGTGTGGAGGAAGAGGTGCGTGGTCTTTGCTCATATCATCGAGTTTACCATGAAGCAATCCGCTGTCAAGAAAACATCATCCGGGGCGTCGTCATTTTTGCATCCCCCGGCCCGGACCGGCCCGATCCGGAGGGGATGATTGTAGGACAACTGCTCGCAGTTGTCCTACACTGTGCTGATCGGCGACGTAGAGCGTAATCTGGAGAGCGGCCCGATCCGTAGGGATGCAAAAATATTCCGTACACCCGACGTATAACCTTGCAGGCCTTAGATATGTCCTGTTGTGCCGGTTCCCAGTTTGTCAGGAGCCACAATGAACAGGTATGTGCTTACTGAACTGAGGACCGCACATCTGCGAGACGTGTGTGCGCCC
>DAOTYA010000089.1:0-5532 GCA_034435075.1 Anaerolineae bacterium | reverse complement strand
GAGGTGCCCTATGTTCACTGTTCACGAAACGAGCGACCTCGGCGGACAATCTTCAGAGGCCGCCCGGTTCATCCAGGCACAGGCTGGTTGTACCGAAAGTCTCAACCAGCTGATGACACGCCACGACGGGCTGATCCAGGCTCTCGTGCGCCAACAAGTGCCGGGTGAACTGCCTTTCGAAAAAGCCCTGCAGGGCCGACTATGCCCGTCTGTTTGGCTTCCAGGATGGCATCTTCCCCACCGCAAGTGGACTCCGCCCCTGGCTGACGACTTTGGGCCGCCACTCGCAGAATGGCGATACAGTCACCGTACAGGTGGATGAAGACAAACTCATCGAATTTGCCGTCGAGTACCTCAACCAGCTCATTGCGCAATCGGTCACCCTGCTCCTCGAAGGCGGCTTTCTCTCCCCTCAGGCCTGGGAGGAGGCCCTCACCTGCCCGGATGGAATTATTCACGACGCCCTGCCAGCCCACATCCGCCGACGCCCCCGCCCTTGCCCGGCCAGAGAGCAGGGCCTGCCCGGCTGTAGTATGGTCAGATCCTCAACGTTGGTTTCTCGTTCAAGAATGACGGCTCTTGCCGCCTCGTCCACGATATCGCCTTCGACTCGCCTGCCTGGAAACTGCTCTATCATCGCGCCCGCAATGCCTCCGAGAGCCGCAACGCCACCTTCAAGCGCTGGGGCCTGAAACGTCTGCTGTCTGGTCCAACCTGACCACGCTGGTCCGGCTCTTCCGCGAGGCGACGGCTGCCACCGGCGCCTGACACGCTTCTGCCTGCCCCATAGTCGCTCCTCCGCCTGGCAGCTTTGCTGCCAGGCGCGTTAACCCATGCCTGCTGCTCGATTTTGAGCATTCTCTTTTGCCCCCTGATCCGCCGCTCATACCCTCTCGCCTGACAAGAGCAGGGATATTCCCATCTTGGTTCAGGTTTTGTATCGCTTTTGCTTCGTTCCGGATGCTTCAGACGGGGCGCTTTTGCTCAGTCAACCCTGCCTCATCCCCTCGTTTCCCCTGCTTTTTCCCATCTTATCCTGGTGTTTTGCTTCGAATGCCCTGCCCGGGATGTCAGGTGCAGATTCCTGTGGAAACCCGGCTTCTTGCCGGCCCCGGTTTTTTTATTTGTAACGGAGCTGTAACCCTGGAGGCGTAGAAGATATGCTAAACTTAAAGTGACGCTGTAAATGCGCTTATGAAGGCCGATCCGGAGATGACACCATTGACGCTTAACCCAAATACCCCAGGCGTTGACCTCATACCCCCTCTTGTTCTACACGTGGCAGGGCTGAGGTGTACGCTTTCTGGAGACGTGAGAGCTACGGGTAACAAATATACAAGGAGCATGATTATGACGGCTGCCTTGATGAGCCATGGGGCAGGTTGTCTGTCGAGGAGCGTTCATACACCACTACTGGCCAGGCTGTGTCACCCTCTTGCGCTTGAATGGTGGGAGTGGGGTAAGATCATAGGGTTCTTAGCGCTTGTCTGGCTTGCCGTCTTCGTCATGCTGGGCAATACTCCATCGCCGGCAACCGTGGCCCTTGTATTGCATTTTGCGATTGACTTTACCATGCAATCGCCTGAAACGGCTGTGCGCAAGATAGAGCGTGGGCGCTACCTGTTGATGCACGCTTTGATTGCCGGGGGGCTTCCTTTGATTATTGCCGGGTTGGTTGCGGGAAACCCGCGTCGCGCACTTATCTGGATGGTCATAGGAGCTGCCAGCCACTGGGCTGTAGATTGGACACGACGGTTCAGTATCCGTAACCCGCTCCTGGCCGCGCTGGCAGATCAGGTCTGTCACCTGGCTGTGATAGTGGTGCTGACCATATAACGAGCGCCGGATTTAGAGAGGTGAGGCATGGAAGGACAGGAAAGTGGGTTGAGCGAGGTCTGCATCGAGCAGGGGTTGCTGAGAGCACACGTGATCAAAGCCATGCTCGAGGATGCGGGTATTCCCGTGTTGTTGAGGTACGAAAGTATTGGGCCGGTCATAGGCGTCACCGTAGATGGGGTCGGGGAGGTACATATCCTGGTCCCATCGGAATACGCCGACCTGGCACGCTCGCTACTAAATGAGGAAATCGGGATGCCTTAACCGCCAACTGCGAGCCACTCGGAGGCAGGCCAGGAGTTTTCCTCCAGCCACTGCATACCGTTCACGCTGATACCTCCGACCCATACTTCCCAGTGCAGGTGGGCACCGGTGGACAGGCCGGTATTCCCAACTGCGGCGATCACCTCGCCCTTTTCAACGTGTTGCCCCAACTCGACCGCTATCTTGCTCAGGTGGGCGTATCCGGTCAGCACACCCCATCCGTGGTCAATTACCACAGCGTTGCCCCATAAAGCCAATTGTTCAGCCAGAACCACGGTGCCTGCCGCCGAAGCGTGAACCGGCGTCCCTCCCGGTACCCGGAAGTCTATACCGCTGTGATAGCTGGTGTAAGGCCCACCGTTATAAGCCCGGCGAGAGCCAAAGTAGGCGGAGACAGGACCCACACAGGGGCGCTCGAACGGTATCGTCCAATACCGCTTTGTGGTAAATACCGAACGTGCCGCTTCAAGCCGTTCGCGGTCGCGGGCGATAGCGTCCGGATCAAGTAAGCTCGCACGCCCGGCAGGCAGGTCAATCCGCTCATAATAGAAGTTTCCGGTTGCTACCACGATGCTGGTGCTGAGTGTGGTCTCCTGCCCCCCGGCATTTACAGCGCTCAGTTCCAGTTCGTACAGGCCTGGCTCGGTGAATACATGCACTCCCATCAGGCCATAATAAGCGCCGTTCTCCTCCGCAAAGCGTATCTCCTGCTCAAAGAGCCTGCCGGTGAGAGTCACCGGCTCTGTGGTCCGGACAGCAATGTACACCGCTTCGCCCTGAGTGGCGGGAAGCGGGCGCACATCAACAGACACAAAGGGCACCGGCAGCGGACCCGGACCCGCGCCAGGCACAAGTAACTTCTGACCGGCATAAATCAGCGCCGGATTGCCGATCCCGTTGACTGTCATCAGGCGCCAGGGTGATACGCCATATCTTAAAGCGATGCTCAGAAGAGTGTCTTCCGGACGCACCACATAGATCAGACCGGTGTTGGTCTCGGCGTCGCCACTGGATGATGGCACCTGTATTACCTGACCGGTATAGAGCACATCAGGGGAGATAAGCCTGTTGATCCTGGCCAGTTCCTGCCATGTAATGTGGTAGCGCCTGGCGATGGTGCTGAGCGTATCCCCGGCCTGGAATAAATAGGGTATGGTTGTGGTTGGTGGAAAGTCAGGCGAGGAAACAGGTATCACAAGACGCTGGCCAACATAGATTTGTCGGGGATCGGGTATGCCGTTAGCATGGGCGATGGCGTCAACGGTCGAGCCATAACGCCGGGCTATAGATAAGAGCGTCTCGCTCCGCTGTACTATGTGCACCGTTCCCTGGGTTGGCTGGCTTCCTGATTGTGCATACGCAGGCTGTCCCGTTCCTGCTATGACCAATGCTGTAATGGCCAGAGCGATGAAAACGCTTCTACGCGGCATGTTCCACTCCGAAAAGCAGTATGTCCCCTGTATGCACCTGTTCTAACAGACCGGGCGGTCCTTCGAGAACATCACGTGCCGGAACACGTGGCACGTAAATAGGCCGGAACGGGTGCGCCAGCCGTGCGTCTACCACACGGCCATTCCGATCCAGCCAGATCGCGGCGATGGGGAAGAAAACAAAGAACATGTGGATTGCGGTCATGACACGGCTTTCCCGCCGCCCAATTAACCACAATCCTTCGCTGTCGCCCAGATGACGGCGAAACATCAGCCCACGCAGTTGACAGAAGAAGCTGGCGCAGCACCGTACTTTGCTCAGCAGGAGCTTCCCCTCCGTCTCGTTGCGCACAGCCACTGTCTGTTCTGAGCGCTTTCCGCAGGCCACTTTATGTCCTTCGCGGTCGGTAACGTTAAAGTTTGTAACCTATAGCGCGCAGGAAATTTTTGCGGTGAGCGACGTCCTCCTCGCTCTCCACACCTTTTGTTTTGACGCCGTCTATCACCCCCAGTATACCCCGCCCCTGCTCTGTTTCGGCGATGATTACTTCAACCGGGTTGGCTGTGGCGCAGAAGATGTGGCATACTTCCGGCACTGCCTTGACCGCGTTGAGTACATTAACAGGATAAAACCCTTCTCCCAAAAAGATGATGAAACAGTGGCCCGCTCCAAGCGCGAGCGCGTTTTGCCTGGCCAGCTCGACCAGTGCGGGGTCGGTGCCGCTGGCACGCACAAGAGCAGGTCCCGATGATTCGCAGAAAGCCAGGCCGAATTTGATGCCGGGCACGCTGGTCACCAGCGCTTCGTGCAAATCCTCCACCGTTTTAATAAAATGGGATTGGCCCAGGATGAGATTTACAGCATCGGGTTTCTCAATCTGCACTGTGGTCAGTTCCATCTCCCCTCCGATACCTGGCGATCTGTCACGAACATAAAACAAGACGGCCAGGTCCTGTGCGCTGGCCGCTCTCAATGTTACCAGGTTGTTGTCAAAGGCCCAACACTTTATTCACACTCTGGATCAGTTCCTGCGGGCCGAAAGGCTTGGTGATGTAGTCATCCACCTTGGCAATGTGCAGGCCCAGCACCTTATCAATGCTCTGGGCCTTGGCGGTGACTACGATCACGGGGATGTGTTTGAGCTCCTCGTCAGCCTTCATCTGTTGATAGACCTCCCAGCCGTCCATATCGGGCATCATCAGGTCCAGCAGCACCAGGTCTGGCTTGACCCGGCGCACAGTTTCGATTCCTTCCCGGCCGCCGACAGCACCGACAAGCTCGAACCCTTTCCGTACCAGGATCAGCTTGACCAGGTCTATCATTTCCGGCTCATCCTCGATACATACGATCGTTTTTCTTTCCTCAGCCATTTTATGTACCTCCCTCATCAGCGAAATATCAATGGAAGATGCCCGGCCGTACTGAATTGCTCGTTTCAGCCAGTCATCACAGGCCCAGCACTCTATTCACACTCTGGAGCAATTCCTGAGGACCGAAAGGCTTGGTGATATAATCGTCAACCTTGGCGATGTGCAGAGCCAGCACCCGATCTATGCTCTGCACTCTGGCGGTGACCACGATCACGGGGATGCGTTTAAGCTCTTCGTCAGCCTTCATCTGACGATAGACCTCCCAGCCGTCCATATCAGGCATCATCAGGTCCAGCAGCACCAGGTCAGGCTTGATCCGACGCACAGTTTCAATTCCTTCCCGGCCGCCTACAGCGCCGACAAGTTCGAATCCCTTGCGCCCCAGGATCAGCTTGACCAGGTCTATAACCTGAGGGTCATCCTCTATGCAGACGACAACCTTTTTGTCACCCTCCATGTGGAAACCTCCTGCCAGTAGCGGCAAAGCATGCTATGAACATACATAGTAACTACCCAGTTCCCCGGCTCGGGCCGGTCTCCAGACCGCGCCCGACGTCGCCACGATGGGAAGTGGATGCCGTAATCCGGCCAAATAACCGCCGGGTTGGGTGGCCCGGTCAGAGACCGGCCA
>DAOTYA010000088.1:0-10660 GCA_034435075.1 Anaerolineae bacterium | reverse complement strand
AGAAGTGCGGGAGTACTGGTGGGTGAAGGCGGACGAAGAGATGAGGGGATATCTGGAGGATGAATTTGGGTGGCCAGAGGTGCGCTGGTATGGGCGAGTACGGCGTCGGCGCAGGTCGTTCCATCAAGAGAAGTGGAGTAGCGAGGAAGTAATCATCATTTATGGTGGGGATGGGGAACCGGAAGCGACCCCTCAGCAACTCAGCCGGTGGGTGCGAGGTCATTGGGGGATTGAGAACGGGGTGTTTTGGGTATTAGATGTGGCCTATCAGGAAGATCGGAATCATGCCCGAAAGGTTGGCCGTCCCCTCCACGCTCTCCGTTGTGTGGCGCTCAACGTCGTTCGCCAGCAAGGTTTCCGCTACGTCCCCGATGGACATAGAGCCGCATCGGCACTCCCAGACCGGGGCCTGGCATGGCTGGGCGTTTGTTAGAGCATTGACAAGCCCTCGGCATACAAGGGGATTGCTTGACCGCCTGCACGACGAATATTCACCTCTGAATGACCTGGAAGACCTCTCTGAATATCCCTGGTACGATGACGATGGCAACGACGGCAGCGAGAGATAGAAAACGCTAACAAAAGACCATGCTGGAAGGCAACTGCCTTCGCGTGCCCTCTCCAGGCGCCCCCGGCGCGATTCGAACGCGCAGCCTGCGGATTCGAAGTCCGTCGCTCTATCCCCTTGAGCTACGGGGGCGATGAGTATATAATTAAAAGCCGGAACCAGGTCCGGCTTCGCATCCCTGGGGTGAGTGGTGGGATTCGAACCCACAATCTCCTGGGCCACAACCAGGTGCCTTGACCCTTAGGCCACACCCACCAGGTGATTTTATTTTACCACAAAGCTTTTAAAGGAGCAAATAACAGGCGACCGCGTCCGACGCCGCCGGCTGGCCATGGTGCAGGACAAATGCTCGCAGTTGTCCTACAATCTTTGTTCCCCCTCCGGCTCGGGCCATTCTCCAGAGCGCGTCCGACGCCACCACGATCGGCCATAACCTGCTCTCGCTCCCTTCTCGTGCAAAAAGTGACGGACACCTGCCCCGCAGGATGCGCTCTTTATTCACGGCGCCAGGATCAGCATCATAGGGCCACAGGCACAATCACGGCAGCGGGTTAAAATAATTGTAGGTTGCCTTCGCGATGTCGGCGATCAACGGTGCGCTCTCTTCCCACGCCAGCCACTGGGGGCGGTGAAGAAAAACGGTTAATACGAAGTCTCCACCCGGGCTGAATACGAGCGCCGCATCTGCATGCGTATCTCCGGCAAGACCATGCTTGTGTACCACCCGGGTGCCAGCCGGGACACCGGCCTCGATGAGGCTGTCAATGCGGTTTTGCCCCATCCATTCGAGAATCTGACTGCATTCCTCTGGTGTGAAAGCGCCCGGATAAGCAACTATCAGCGCGCCCCCACCACGGCTGCACCGGTAGATCATCTCCAACAACAACCCTATATCCACAGGCGTGGTTTGCATGCCGGGCGTCGCGTTGGTGGTGATGTCAGTGCGGGCATTGGCCGGCGTCACCACTGTGTACGGGATGATGGCTTCATCGTATGGGGCAGCTATAAACGTGTTTGAGAGCCCCAGATAGCGCATTGAGGCGCTCAGATTTTCGGCTCCCTGATAACCGTCGCCATTGCCGATAACTCTGGCGAGTAGAAGGTTGGCAGCAGCATTGCTATCGGCGACCCCCATAGTCTGGCTGATCCATGTGCTGACCTCGGGGGTGAGGGGCACCTCCAGCACACGGTATACCTCCTCCACAATGGCGATTTTCAACACGCTCATCCCACTGTAGGCAACATCAGCGTTGATCCCCAGCTCATCCCCCCTCTGAAGATCCTTGACGAAAATCCCCGCCACCAGGCCCGGGTGGCTCTCCAGGACAAATTTAAACATCAGGCCCAGCATGCTCAGGTCATAAGGCGGCGGTGGCTCCGTCTCCACCACCAACGCGACCTGCCGGTCAGCAGCAGAAAGGAGCGCCGCAGCGAGCCGCTCACGGGAAGCCCGGAAGTCTAATCGGCTGCCAGGTCTGGCAGAGCGAAAAGTAAGGTCCGACGGCAACGGAACTATGGGCTGGGGCGGCCGGTCGTACTGAGCAGCGACGCGCGCCAGAAAGTCGTCCAATCGTTGAGCCGAGTAGCTGGCCACGACCGGGACAGCAATTGGTTCCTCAGGGTAGCGCAGCATATGGGCGACAAAACCGGCGGTTCCCAGGCGTTTCCTGAGCACCCGCTCCAGATTAGCCGCCGTTTCCTCCACATTGTATCGGAACGCAACGCTTTCCGGTGGCAATACGAAGCGCTGGTCCAGGTAAGAAACCTCCACAGGCGTTGCAAATGCCAGCTCCAACGCGTTCAGCGCCTGCTCCTTGCTCATCCCTCCTACCGAAAGGCCGGCCATAGTCATCCCGGCCGACAGGGTACGATGTGCCAGTCTGAACTCCGCATACTGCCACGCCAGAAACAAGACGGCAACGGAAAAAGCGATCACCAGCCAGATGAGGCACCCTCCCCGACGTCGCAAAGTTCCTCCCTGCTCATTGCGTGTTCACGCTGCAGTCGCCGTTCACCGACTGAAGACCACCTGTTTGAACCCCAACGCCAGTATCAGTTGCCGCAGGTAGATCTCAGCATTCCGCTGTGCCATCTCCAGGATGCCATCTTCCAGAGCGGCGTTCAGAATCTCCTGCTCGGCTGCCCGGCGCGCTTCTGTCTCCAGGGCCGGGTTCATGCCGATGATACCGGTGTCCCGATCGTAGATGTAGGACTTCTGGTTGTCGAGTGCGACCACGAGTACCTCGGCAGGCGGCAGTTTCACGGTGACCGTGCCGTCCTGACCGACGACGATGTCCTCCTCTCGTATTTTGCTCAGGTCCACGCCGGCAATCACCTGGCCATGGGCCACCAGAATCAGCCTGTCTCCAAAAAGGAAGCTGAAGGCCCCCTGCCCCGATTGAGCGGTAATGATCTTCTCGACCGTGTAGGAAGCTGTCTCCAGACGACTCAGAGCGTTCACCTGGCGCACAATCGTGATCGGTTCGGCGAAAATCGTCGGAGTGGGATTGACTATTTCCTTAATTTCCCGAATCGTTTCACCTGGCCCTTTCAGAGATTCCATAAATTGTCTGAACCTGCTTACTGCAGTCAGGCCGCCGATAAGCAGTACGCCGAGCGCCACAAGTATGAGGGCCAGCAGCACTGTGTTCAGCGCACTTAAACTACTCTTCTGATTCACCTCTCTTACCTCCTGTCAGCCATTGTACCACAGCGAGCGCCAGGAAAAAAGCAAAGGCCAGGTCAATCACGAAGTACGAAGCGTCCACCATACCATGAGCCAGAAAGTTCGCCATCAATCCCATCGTCCCGATAGCCAGGGCGCGCTGCTCCTGGCATATCAGGCGGCGTAACGGAAACGCCAGACGCCAAAACGCAGCCTGTAGACAAAGCGCTGCCGCCACTCCCCACAGACCCAACCGACACCCGTGATCGAGCAGAAAATTGTGCGGGTGGGAGAGATCCGGTTCCTGCCAGGCAGCAGGAAGAATGTAACGGCTGCGGTAGTGGTAGAGAAAGTTATCCGGCCCAACACCAAGCCACGGATGGTCGCGCAACATGGCCCAGGACGAGCGCCATAGACTGAGGCGGAAGAATGTGGTGCCACCATGGATGTCGAACAGGGAAAGTAAACGCGGCACCCGCAGCAGCAGAAACAGGGCAAGGACAACACCAACAACCGCCACCACTCCCACAGACAGCCTGCGCCATCTTCCTTCTGCAAGGAGCAGCAATGGCAGCAGCGAGAGCGGCAGGCCAAAGATGAGCGCCCCTTTCGAGAAGGTGAGCAGGAGCGCCAATCCCAATGGCGGTGCAGCCAGCCCATAAATCACGCGACGGCCCCGCGCCGTGCCGAAAAGGCTGACTGACAATGCTATCGGCAACACCCGCCCGAGATACAGAGCAGCATTGTTGGGCGATCCGTAGACCGAGCGGAGGCGGCGTAGCCCATCCTCAGCCGCGATCAGATTGACCCCCGCGATGTACTGCGCCAGGCCGATCAGAGCAACCGCAATGCCCCCCAGTACAAAGAAGTCCACCACGCGCCACATCTCCCTCTCTTCCATTCGGGCTGTGCGCAGCATCAGGTAAAAAAGCGCCGGTTCCAGCACCACAACACGCAACTCGCGCAAGGCGACATGTTTGTATTCCGCGGTCAGGCCCGAGACGAGGGAGACCAGTACGAAAAACACGACGGCTGCATCCATATAGATGCCAGGCAAGGCCGCAAGGCGTTTTTTGCCTCTCAGGACCCAAGAGATCAGGCACAGAAGCGTGAGGAGCTCCGCCATAGAGAATGCTTTGCCGAACAGAGGGCGGGGATGCAGGTAATAGGGAGCCGTCGCCGCAACGAGCGCCAGCCCCCAGTCCAGTCGCAGGATGATGAGAGCAGCCAGCATCAGGCCGCATAAGAGCGTCAGCAGCGGCCAGGGTGAGAAATAGAACCCACCTGCAGCAAGCAGGATAAACAGACCCACAACTGGCAGGTTCACAAAGCCGATACTGCGAGCGCACCTGCCACCCCACCAGACCCCGCGCCTGAACAGGCTACCAGTGCGATGCAGCACGGCCTCGCCAGACCACCAGCAGGCTCGTAACCCCTCCTCACCCACACAGATCAGGCCGATCAGACAGAGAGCGCCCAAAATCCCCCAGGCAGCTAACGCCCGACGGTACGGGGTAGCATCCGACGGGACGCTCACGCTCCACCCCGCCAGAGGCCACTGGTCCCATCCCCGGTCGGCGATGACGAGTGCTGTATGCGGCCCCTGTTCCAGGCCTCCGGCGACAGTCACAGTGACCACCTGGGGTTTATTGTCGGGCGAGGTAAGCACAATGTAAGCACCGCGTTCATCCTGGGGCAACCGATTGGCCGGCTGGCCGTCCACAGTGACGAAAAGCTGGGCACGGTAGGGGCCACGGCGTACCTGTAGCGCGAAATCAGCACCCGCCGGTCCACGCTCCGTGACAACGAAAGGGATCGTCACCCGATCCGTGCCGCGCAGGCTGCCGTTTTCACCAGGGTCGGCGCCCAGTTCAGAAAGCTCCCAATCGCCTGTCCAATCGGCCGGGCAGGAGAGAGGGGTGCACCTCAGAAGCGTACGTGAGGGGAGGTTTCGCTCGAGGGCGATGGTGAGGCCGGTCAGGATAAGACCGGTCAGCAGGCCCACCAGACAAATTGCTGCGATCCGTGGAGGGGTGACTGGAGCGGAGGAGTTACACAAGTCACCACCTCCAGCGTACTGTCGTCACGTTTCCCTCATCGGTCAGGCGAGAAAACTCGCCATCCGTGGTCACAAGGTACAGGTTGCGCTGGTAGACAACGAGTAAAAGGTCGCCCCCAGGTCCCCAGGCAAACTCCGGATAGGTAAGGCCGGGCTCACCTTCCGGCGGGAAGAGCAGTCTGCGGTCGGAGCCATCGCGGTCCACCAGGTATAGATCGTAGCTGCTGGTCTGGCTGGCGTAGGGACTGCGCGCGTATCCGAAGGCGATAAGCTCTCCCTCCGGTGCGAAAGTCGGGGCAGCCCACATCCCTGCTTCGCTGACGAGTTCGGCGGTGAAGGTGCCATCGGCGGCGAGCGCCCACACGTCAAACACCGGGCTATCCTCCGGTGCGCCGCCGGTCGGGGCCGGGCCATGTAGTGTGGTCACAATAAATGCTCCCTCCGGCGACCAGGCTACCGAGGGCACCCACACCCACGGGGCATAGGTACGAAAAGGGGGAAAACTTGCCAGCGTGGTCTGTCGGCCGTCGGAGACTCGCACCAGACCGACTTCATCGGCACGGGCATAAGCCAGCGTCCGGCCATCAGGTGCCCACGCATACGTCGTGCCCCACCAGCCGTATGAGCCGCCCGCACCCGGGCTGACGATGCGCCTCTGCTCAAAGAGACGGCCATCGCGCAGGCGCACCCGCGCTATCCAGAGGTCATTCTCTGCCCGCCATCCGGGGCTTCCCTCGACCGCAACGCCGGTGGTATAAGCGATGCGACAGCTTCCACCAGAGGAGGCTGGTCGGCAATCAGGGTCCCAGTCGGCCCACAGGATGTTTGCGAGCTTAAGCGGAACCGGTTGCGCGTCGGCGATTGCGGTGGGAATCAACCAGAGCGTATTCAGGCCAGCCTCTGTGCCGGTCTCAGTCAGGGCACGTGTGAAGAGCAGGTATGAGCCATCAGGCGAGAGGGTAAAGACTCTGAGGTCCAGGTCACTGCTATATGTCAAACGCCGCCGGTTGGGGCTGATAGTCTGAATTACCCAGCCATTCCGATTGGCCACATAAGCGATCGTGCCGGTGACAGGCATCGGCTCCTGCTCCGTCCGCACACCCACCATGACCACCTCGGCCCGTGGCTCCCGGAGCATCACCCGGCGCACCAGGCGTCGCTCGACTTCCACCCCATCCTCCAGGGTAATGCGATAGACCAGCTCTTCGATGCCGGATATTCCAGGCTCCAGGAGGCGGGTTTCGCCAGCGGGGACAGAGGCATCGCGCATGATTTGTCTCTCGAAGGGCACCTCCCGCTGCTCACTCTGGACGTGGACCTCGACGCGCGTCACGCGCACCGTCATGCCTTCTTCCAGCAGCGTGGGCTCCACAGGCGATACGCGGTCGTCCTCATCGAGCGTGACGCCTGCCTCGGTCAGCAGGTCGCGCACAGTGAGCGCCTGGGTGACGAGCACGCGCTCTTCACCATCGGCGATCAGTGTGACGGTATGGGAGGTGCCGGGCAGTGTACCCGGCACGCAGGCACCCATAAACAAGATTAAAAGCGCAGCCGTGTACAGCCGGGCGCGGTAAGCCATACTAATACTGCACGTCCACCTGTCTCCTGGTGGCAGCAGACTCGAGGATGGCATCGCACACGGCCGCAACCCGGTATCCATCCTCAAAAGTGGCGCCGTAGGGAGCCACGTCACGGTTGTTAACGATACAGTCAAGCAGATGAACGATTTCGTGGACGAAGGTATGCTCCCAGCCGATGATATGGCCATGCGGCCACCAGTGCTCCCACCAGGGATGATAGCCCTCGGTAACCAGCACGTTATGGAAACCCTGTGTTTCCCTGGGCTCCTCACCCACCCAGAACACTTCCAGCTCGTTCAGACGTTCCAGGTTGAAGCGGATAGAACCTTTCTCGCCATTCACTTCCCAGCTCTGGCGGTTTTTAGAGCCAGCAGCAAAACGGGTCGCTTCCAATGTGCCAAGCGCACCGTTCTCGAACTCGACCACTGCGGCGAAAGCGTCATCCACATCCACGGTGCCCATCCCACTGCCGTCGGGCAGCGGGCGAGAGGTAATGAAAGTACGCGTCATGGCGCTCACACTCCTGATTTCACCGACCAGGAAACGGGCTATATCTATGATGTGAGCACCCAGGTCTCCCAGCGCACCGCTACCGGCGAACTTCTTTTGGAGACGCCAGATGAGAGGGGTATTATAGTGCGGCATGATCCATTCCTGAGGGTAAATAGCGCGGAAGTGGTAAATGCGCCCCAATGCACCGCTCTCGATCAGAGCGCGGGCCTGGCGCACGGCGGGCACGAAGCGGTAATTGAATGCCACCATATGTTTGACACCCGCCTTGTTGACAGCATCGAGCATCTGGCGGGCTTCCTCAGCAGTACGGGCAAGTGGTTTTTCACACAGGATATGCTTACCGGCCTGGGCTGCCATGATGCAGGGCCCGGCGTGGGCGTCGTTCGGGCCACCATTATCAAAGAGCTGGATGCGCTCATCCTCCAACATGGCATGCCAGTCAGTGTAGTAAGCCTCGTAGCCATAGCGACGGGCCGCCGCGGCCACGGCCTCCTCGTTGCGTCCACAGATGGCAACCAGGCGCGGGATTGCCGGTGGAGGGTACACAATGTAAGGGATTTTCTTGTACGCGTTAGTGTGAGCCTTGCCCATAAAAGCGTACCCGAGCATGCCCACCCCAATCTCCGGAATGTCGCCCGCTGCTCTGGCCCCGGCCATCGAGGTGAAGGTTTGTTCACTCATTTGTCCCTCCTGTCAGCTGCTATGCGCTGGCAAATGCGGCATCGAATGCCACCGCAGAAGGCGTGAAATCCTGAGCGCGCATCATCTTCAACGCCTCCTGGGCGCCCCACTCGCGGTCCATACCGCTATCTTCCCACTCAATGGAGAGCGGCCCCCGGTAACCGATCCGGTTGAGAGCGCGGATCAGGGGGTCCCATTTCACATCACCACGCCCAGGGGAGACGAAGTCCCATCCCCGACGTGGATCGCCGAAATCGAGATGGGATGAGAGGATACTGTTGCGGCCGTTGAGCTGAACCCGCGTATCCTTGACGTGCACATGGAAGATGCGGTCTGGGAATTCCTCGACGAAGAAGACAGGGTTAATGAATTGATGGACCAGATGGCTGGGGTCGAGGTTGAACCCGAAGCTCGGGTGATTATCCACTGCGCTCAGTGCACGATGCGCCGTGATGATGTCGTAGGCGATCTCGGTCGGGTGTACCTCGAGTGCGAAACGCACATTCTCTGCCTTGAAGACCTCCAGGATAGGCAGCCAGCGTGCGGCGAAGTCCTGGTACCCCTTGTCTATATCAGCCTGGCTGGTGGGTGGGAAGAAGTAGAGTTTGGACCATACGCTGCTGCCAGTGAAGCCATTGACGATATCCACGCCAAACAATCTGGCTGCCCTGGCGGTATTCTTCATTTCCTCAGCACAGCGGCGACGCACTCCTTCAGGCGTCCCATCGCCCCACAAGCGCGGCGGCAGGATACGCCGGTGGCGCTCGTCAATCGGGTCGTCGGCCACGCATTGACCAACCAGGTGAGCGCTGATGGCAAAGCATTTCAGGCCGTACTTATCTAACAGCTCACGTTTTGCTCTCACATAAGCGTCGTCCTCAAGAGCTTTGTCCACTTCAAAGTGATCACCCCAACAGGCCAGTTCCAGGCCGTCAAAACCCCACTGACTGGCTTTCTGAGCAAGCGTCTCAAGAGGAAGATCGGCCCATTGGCCGGTGAAAAGGGTAATCGGCCTCGCCATAGCTCTCCTTTCTCGAGGAATGTAAGTTAATACTACAACCGCACTTCCCGGTTTTGAAGGGTCAGAGGTGACAGTCACCTTGGGCACGGTTCAAGGGATGGACAAGATGTGCCAGGTACAAACCATACCGCCGGGAGCGTCCGGCAAGGCCAGCCACACCCGGCGGTTGGGACAGGCTTAGTATCGTCGCGATCCGCCGCGTCGGTCTCGTGGGCCCCGGCTCCGCTCGTATCCGCCGCCCCGGTCGCCGGCGCCATAGCCGGTTTCTTTACGCGGGCGTGCCATATTCACGGTCAGAGTACGATTGTCAAGCTGGTAGTTGTTAAACAGGTTGATCGCTTTCTGTGCTTCCGCCTGGGTCTGCATTTCCACAAATGCGAACCCCCTCGAGCGGCCGGTATCACGATCACTGATCAGCGCCACCGAGACCACCGTCCCGGCCTGGGAGAACAGTTCACGCAACTGTTCCTCAGTAGTGGCATACGAGAGATTTCCTACATACAGTTTGGTATCCATCAGTCTCCTTGTTTATAAGAGCCTATCCGGAAATCGTAACCGACGCATCCCTATGTGTCGGTATAGGCGGCATAGGGATGCCGCTTGTACGGTTTTTCGGATAGGTCTAAGTTGCCCCAGTAAGTCCAGGACGGTGGTTGTATACTTTGCAGACGATCGCGCCATCTCCGGCTACCGGGGAAGCAGGTAACAAACGCTAAAGCCAGCAGATCACGGTCGCTCAGCCCGGTAATGTTCCGGCAGCCAGAAACAGCACCATCCACCCGGGGTCTGCACTGTGATCTCAGGCATCGGGTACGACAAAGACATTGTTTGCCTGCCTTCCAGGGCACAGGCAAACCCTACTTTCATATCATCCTCCTTCAAACGCTGGCCAACCCTCCGGGCACGCAAGGAATATCCAGGAGGATACCGAACTCCGGCGCGGTGACAGCGAACCGCTATAAAACCAGGCCTCACAGGCCATATGGAGAATCCGGCCTTCCCACAAACCCTGTGCAAAGACAGGTGAGCAACAGCTACGGCATTCAATCAAACGTGGCGTAAACAGGCTTTCCAGGTCCGAACAGTGGTATATAACGAGGGTCACATCTTACGACCGACGCTGCCAGGTACAACCAGCGACGGTCACGGCACCGGACCGGCCGGTTCAGGAGAAACCCCACGCGTTGTAACAGAGCATATCACACTTTCGGCAGAGTGTCAAGGTAATATTGCTGGTGGGGTGTCCGTCACTTTTTTGCACAAGAAGGGAGCGAGAGCAGGCTATGGCTGGCCGTGGAGACGTCGGTTGTAGGGCAACTGCGAACAGTTGCCCTACACTGTTGCCTGTAGTGCGGTGTCAGGCGTGGTCTGGAGACCGGCTCGAGCCGGAGGATGCAAAAATATGACGGACACCCTTGCTGGTGGGGTGTCCGTCACTTTTTTGCACAAGAAGGGAGCGAGAGCAGGCTATGGCTGGCCGTGGCGACGTCAGTTGTAGGGCAACTGCGAGCAGTTGCCCTACATTGTGGCCGGTCGTGCGGCGTCGGGCGTGGTCTGAAGACCGGCCCGAGCC
>DAOTYA010000087.1:0-10283 GCA_034435075.1 Anaerolineae bacterium | reverse complement strand
TCTGAGAATGGGCAACTCTGATGAAATGACGCGTCCCTCCTATCCCACAATGAACATTGAAACCAGCCGTGGCAATTTCAAGTTTGAGCTGTTGACGATGAAGGCCGGAGAGGCTCGCAAGATTCTGGAACAGACCCTGGGTGGGAGTGTCCGTTAAACGGACCTGATCGAAGGCGGGACATGGGTGGACATAGGCATTGCCGGTCATTACAAAGCCCCGGAGGTGGCCAGGCAGTCTCCACCCCAGGCAAGAAAATTGCTTCAGCAAAATGCCATTACTTCCTCGCCCAGTCGTTACGCCGATGGCTGGCCTATCGGCGGATCATCGAGACCATCGTTGACAGGCTGTGGAACGCCTCCCGCCTGGACCGGGAGCAGTTCCACACCTCTCACCCGCCTGTCTGCCAGCGCGGCGGGGACAACCTCATTCATCTTCAGACTGGGGATCGGTTGGGCGGCGATGCGCCCAGGTTTCCCAATCATCAATGTCCCGATCCAGCAGCAGGCGGCGCAACAGCGTTCGCCATCTTTCACGCCTCACCTGCACCCAAACTGAAACACCTCTGCCTGAGACAGGTTGACAACTTCTAAAATGCCTGTATTATTGCTGACTCCAGAATCGGGGCGGGGTCGGTACAGGTGCAGGTCCATCCAGCACGCATCAAAGGCTTCTTGTTACGAACTTTGGGGGTAGACCTGAGAGACTTGGTTTTGCACCGGGTAGATGTCACTATCCCGGGTCTTCACCGTTCTCTGGCCGGGCTACGGATCGCTCACATCAGCGATTTACACTGTGGCCCAAAACTGCCCTGTTCACATCTCTCTCGTGTTGTCGCACTGGTTCGGACTGAATCCCCTGATCTCGTGGTACTTACCGGCGACTTCGTGGACGATGCTCGGTATGCCGAAGGGTGCGCCGAAAAGCTGGCACTACTTCGTCCCGCACTGGGCAGCTTTGCCTGCCTGGGCAACCATGACCACCTCCACGCGCCTGGTGAGCTGACAATGCTTCTCCAATCTGCTGGCATCCGGGTGCTGCGCAACGAGCATTCTCTTATCCCGTTAGACGGAGTGCAGTTGTGCATCGTCGGTGTTGACGATGTGGGGAACTATGGTCTGTGGGTACGCCGTGTTAGGCCAGGCGACGATCTGCCGCGAGCGTTGTCTGGCAGTCCACTTTCTGACACTTTCCGGATGCTATTGGTACATAACCCCGATTTTGTGACGAAGCCCGTCTTTGCCAGAGAGAACACTTTCCGTCCGATCCATCTGGTGCTGGCAGGACACTTGCATGGCGGCCAGATACGGCTGCCCATAATCGGTACTCCATATGTTCCCTCGCGTTGCGGGGCCCGGTTCGCCGGCGGTCTGGTCGAGTGGATGGGCACGCCGATGCATATTAGCCGGGGAACTGGCTCGTCGGTGCCCATACGCTTCAATTGCCCTCACGAAGTAAGCATCCTCACACTGAAGCCAGCCTTCTGATGGCAACACATCGCGACTCTCAAACGGGGCGGTCTCTTTCCTGATCGCCTATGTCAGTATTCGTGCTGGCTTGTGATGAGAAACTGCTCTCTTTACCTGAAACCACTCCTGTGGTACAATAATGGCGAGTACAAATCAGAGGGGGTGTAACTATGGCCCTTAATCTGACCGATGAGGAGTTGATCGAGCTGTTCGATGTACGCCTGCCGGAGCTGCTGGAACGCCGGCCGGAACTGGAGCCGCGCATTTATCACGCGTTCATGAAAGCATTTGCCACCAAGGAAGAGGTGGCAAGTATACTTTCTGAACTGCGTGATTTCCGCACCGAAACGCAGGAACGCTTCGAACAGATAGACCAGCGCTTTGAGCAGATAGACCAGCGCTTTGAACAGATAGACCAGCGTTTCGAGAGCCTGGAAGCGCGTATGGAAGCCGGGTTCAAGGAGGTCCAGCGGGCTATTGACCGGCTCGGAGCGCGCTGGGGCATCCGCAACGAGAGTGTGTTTCGCCAGACGGTGGCGACACTGCTGGAGCAGTCCTTCGGCGCTCACGTCGAGACACGTCACATCGCTGGAGAGCAGTTTGATTGCATTATTCACGACGGTCAGCATATCCTCGTAGAAATCGCCGCCAGCGCCGGCAAGTCTATCCAGCAGCGGCTCGAGCGCAAGCGTGAACTGTATACCAGGGAGACCGGCGTGGTGCCTGCACGCGTGATTCTGGTGACAGCTTCAATTCACAGCCAGCGGGCGCAGGCCTTGCGAGAAGCGGGTTTTGAGGTTATCGAGCCGGAGGAAGAAGCACTAGAGCAATGAGCCGTATACATTGACGGGGACGTCAGGCAACTGACGGCAACCCATCAAGGTCGGCAAACGGGGCGGCCTCATTCGAGGCCGCCCTTTATTACGGTAAAGGCAACTACTCAGGCGGTGACCGTAGGGGGCCAGGTGCACCAGGCCAGTGCAGTCACTGCCTGAATGGTATACAAGTTGCTATTGTCGTTTATTCCGGCTGTTGGTTGACCGGCACGGTGAATGCGGGGCGGTTGTAGTACCGGAAAAGCCAGCAGGCCAGTCAGGGGCCTGCAGCACAAGTAGGGTATACGAGCGGATGTATCTCGCCTGCGGCCACCGTCTGAATAGGTCCAGTATACAAGTTACCTGTGTACAAGCCACTTGTACACTTGGTATGCTCAGTGTATACTTTACCTGGACTTGAGCCAGGTATCAGTTGCGAGTTTCGAGAGCATGAGCAGGGAGACAAGTGCACAGGATAGTGATTGCTGATGACGAGGTTTACATACGGGTGCTCCTGGAGCAGACTCTGGAGAGACTTGAGGATGCTGGTGTTGAGCTGGTGCTGGCCACCAACGGCCAGGAAGCCTGGGAACTGGCCCAATCCTGCCAGCCTGACCTGGTGATCCTCGATGTGAGTATGCCCTACATGTCGGGCTACGAGGTATGCCAGCGGATCAAAAACACTCCTCACCTGTCCGATACCTATGTGATTATACTCACTGCCAGAGGACAGGAAAGCGATCGGATACGCAGCATGGAAGTCAAGGCCGACGAATACATTACAAAACCATTCCACCCGGCTCATCTTGTGGCACGGGTTGCCGAGATACTCGGTCTGGAAGGGCGCATCCGCTGATGTAATCAGCGTCCTTTTATCGCACCTAGGGTACTGCCGGTAGTTGCCTATGTACGACCTGAGAAAACTGTTACGCGCCAGGCAGGTGATGCCTCTCTTGAGCGGCTTTTCCTCTCTGTTAGGGCCACAGGTAAACCTCGCCATCAGTGACACGGCCGGATTGGTCTTGAGCAGTCCCCAACCTCTCCACCAAGAGACGCTCTCCGCTTTTTGGGAATCCCCCTTTGAAGAGACCGCAGAGATAAAATTTACTCCTCAAGGGGCGGCCATACCCATTTGCGTGGAATGTAAGCCAGCAGGGTTGCTTCTTGCTGTCGGCCCTCTTCCGTCTGAGGAGAAGGCACGTCCCATCCTGATTACACTTAAGCAGGCCCTTGAGGTTATCTGCCAGACAGCCTTAGAAAGGCGAGCTGTCGCCGACGAAGCGTTAGAGCGTTACCAGGAACTCAACCTGCTCTACAACGTGGGAGAGGCAATGACATCCTGTTTCCAGATGGAGGATCTGCTCCGTCTGGTTTTGAACAGGGCTGTCAGCAGTATCCAGGCTACAGCGGGCCTAATCCTTCTTTACGACGAGAAAGGTAATCTCGTACCGGCCGCCGATATCGGGCTGGATCACTCACTCGCTCAGATACTGGATAGAGCGCTGGTTCACGTAAAGGAAGCGACCTGTTCGGGTAAGTCAAGTATTGTCAACGAATGTGAGGTGCCTTTCCTGTCTGTGCCCTTGCAGACTTGTGAGCGGCAGATAGGCGCCATTCTCCTCCTGGGCAAGGTAACCGGTAAGAAAGATGACGAGACATTTGTAGCTGGTGATGAAAAGCTGCTCTCTGCACTGGCCTGGCAGGCTGCCATTGCTATTGATAACCTCCGGCTTATAGATGATGTGCTGCAGCAGCGGGACGAGATTGCCAGCATGAAGCACTATATGGATAATGTCTTTGCCAGCATCACCAGCGGCGTCATCACCACCAACACTGAGAACATCATCACCACCTTCAATCAGGCTGCCAGCCGCATTTTCCAGGTGCCACCGGATCAGGCGATCGGACGTCCCTGCTTCCAGGTGTTGCCGCTTTTGCAACGCACTTCTCTACCCGGGCTGCTCGAGGACATTTATGAGCGGCGCATAACGCAAACAGAGCTGGAAATTTCTACCATGCTCCACGGCAAAGAGCGTTCTCATCTTGAATTCAGGCTCTCCAGATTGCAGGGAAGCGAGGGAGAGACACTCGGTGCAGTGATTGTCGTGGAAGATGTGACAGAGAAGCGCCGCTATGAACGGGAGCGGCACCTGCTAAGCCAATATCTGCCCCCAGGCCTGGTGGATCGGTTGCCGTATGATGCCGAAGTAGGACTGCGCGAGGAGCGGAGGGTGCTCACAATTTTATTCGCTGACCTGGGAGGATTCACTGCCTTCAGTGAGTATAACCCCCCGGAGCGGGTTGTGGATGTGCTCAACAAGTACCTGACGCTCGCAGAGGCAGCGGTGCGCTTCAATATGGGAATCGTGGACAAGTACCTGGGGGACGCTATCATGGCGCTTTTCAACACCCCTCTGCTGGAAGTAGAAGATCATGCCTGGAGGGGCGTTAAAGCGGCGTGGGCGTTAAAGGAATCGCTGAGAGAGTACCACAAGTATATCCCACCAGATGAACGGCTGACTATCAAAATCGGCGTCAGCACGGGCATCGCTGTGGTGGGGAATGTGGGCGCCGAGGGGCGCATGGAATACACCGCCATCGGCGATGCGGTCAACCTGGCCAGACGCTTGCAGGAAAATGCGCAGCCCGGGCAGGTGCTCATTTCTCAAGAGACCTGGGAGAGAGTGCGCAGCCGTGTGAGGGTAAATGCTTTGCCGGCCATATTGGTTAAGGGACGCCAGAACCCGGTGCGCATCTACGAGCTGGTGGGCATTGAGGATGGGTAAGAGTATGTGACGGTACAAGCCATCAGTCAGGCTGCTTGTCTCCCTATTGGGCTCCATAAAAGAAGAGGTTGTTCGGTGATGGGCGAAAGTGAAAATGTAAACTTACCGCTTGTCGTAAGAGAATCGCACAGTCTCTATCGTTCCAAGATCGCTATTGGTTACACAAGAACCTGTTCGTGTCCACCTAACCATCTGAACTGTTTGACGGCAAAGGAGTGGATCAAATGCCAGCTTGGGGTCTGGCAATTCGTCTATGAAGGCAGGGACATCCGTGATAAAAACGTACATCCGGCGACATTTCCGATTGCGCTTTCCAAAAGGGTCATCAGTCTCTTCACGCACGAAGGTGAACTCGTCCTGGACCCGTTCGTGGGCAGCGGGACAACTCTCGTAGCCGCGAGAGACTTGAATAGAAATGCCGTAGGTTTTGACCTGCAAGAGAAGTATATCAGCCTTTGTGCTGAACGCCTGGCTTCCAATAATCTTTTCAATCAAGCTCAACAGTTGGCCATTCAGGATGATGCCAGAAATATTCCTGCTTATTTACAGCCTGAGACAGTCAGTCTGATTTGGACATCTCCGCCATATGCCAATCTCCTGAACAGGAAACGCCTCAACAAATCCAGGCGCGATCGGCGGAATGAACAGTTTGGAAGGGTTGAGCAGTACTCACAAGACCCCCGTGATTTAGGCACTATGCCGCTTGAAGAATATACAAAAGCAATGGGGGATATTTTTGAGGCGTTGTTGCCTTTGCTTAGACCCAAGGCTCACTGCGTTATCAATGTTCCTGACATGTGGTGGGAGGATCGGCGTATTACAATCCACGTTGCCTTGATCGAAGAATTGCGGAAGCGAGGGTATGAACTCAGGAACATTATTATCTGGGATAGAACTAATATTGTGAATAAGGTTGGTATATTCGGATGGCCAAGCAATTACATAACAATGGGCACAACTTTTGAGTATCTGCTGGATTTCTGGAGACCACAGAGATGAAGCTATACACCAAGGATGCGCTAATAGAAGCTATTCGCGAGGTAAGTGCAAGGGGATGGCATAAGAGCGTAAAGGAGACCATAGATACCCGTAACGATGGTGCTGTGGGCAATACTTTAGAGGTATTGCTTGGCCTTGAGGAGAATAACCTTCCTATCCCTAACATGCAAGAGTGGGAACTAAAAGGGCAACGTTTACAGACGAAATCCCTGGTGACATTGAAACATATAGAACCTTCTCCACGTGGTTCAAAGATTATGGCGGCCCTTTTGCTCCCCCTATATGGCTGGAAGCATCGGGAGGCTGGAAAGAAATACCCAGACACTGAGAGAAGTTTCAGGTCAACTACAAGCGCTACGAGCTATACCAGCCGGGGATTTCGATTGTTCCTGGATCGAGAGCAAGGCAAACTCCGTCTTGTTTTTGACGCATCTCAAGCTGATGTTCACAATCCCGAGATCGCAGATTGGTTAGAATCCGTAAGACAAAGAACCGGTCTTGGGCCTCTCAATCCCGAGCCATACTGGGGATTAGAAGATTTGAAATACGAGATAGGAGCAAAGGTAAAGAATTGCTTTTACGTGATAGCAGACACGAAAGTCGAACACGGACATGAGTTCTTCAAGTATGTGAAACTGTCCGTACTGTCTGGCTTTTCGTTCGATGGTTTTCTCAGGTGTATAGAAGAGGGTGCAGTTCTCGTGGATTTTGACGCGCGAACAGGTCACAATCATGGAACAAAATTCAGAATCAGGCAGAATCACTGGCATAAATTGTATACGGATATTGAAGAGATTTCTTTGAGTGAATAGCGGCCTGCCCCTCGCTTCCCGAGAAAAGGGAATATCCGCCAGGCAGGGGTCAAGCGACTGCGCTTCGCTCGCTCTGCTCGCTCCGCGCAGCAGCTTAAGCGCAATTGTTAGCCGTCAACGCAGCATTGCCTCCATGCCGCTATCCCCGGGCCTTGCCATTCGCTGGAGGCACCTGGGTGTCTGTACGAAAGAGGGCAGGCTTTCCAGTCCGCCCGGACAGCTTGAAAGGCCGTCCTACAGCTTATCAGATAGGCTATGAGGCGCCGGGACAGATGCTTCAGCCGGACTTTCCGCCCAAAGGCTCAATTCCCGAGCGTGATTTGGTAACCAGGCCGATTGAAATTGCTCTCTTCAGGCGTTCTACGCCGACGGACTGGTCAACGAAGGCCGACCACTGGTCGCAGGCCCAAAAGGTGGAAACCTGCAAGAGTTTCCATCGGGCCTGCCGTTATGTGTGAACCAGGAAATATACGGGTCTTACCGTCTGCCTGGTAATGTAAGCCGGGGTGAGGGAGGTTTACCGATGAAACACATAATTCGCTTCGCATCTGCGATCGGTCTGGCATTCATTGGCCTGATGATATTGATGAATCTATTGCATCAGCACGAAGAACTGGCGCTGGCAGCACACGTCAACCCCGAAGGAGAAAGCGCGTCCCCCTCGCAGCGGCCGGCGCCGTCACATCCGACGGCGGGTCCAGCCGGTGGTACTCAGGCAGCAGTGCCTGCCCGGCTGCTTTCCCCGTCTGGTCTGGGCGCCACTTCCTGCGTCACAGTTTGCCGGCCGACAACCGTTACCTGTGACTACGACTCGGTACAGGAGGCGGTGAACGAAGTTCCGGCAGGTACGTTGATCAAGGTCGCTGCCGGGGTCTACACCGATACCGATGGCGATGGGGTGGTGCTCCACCTGACCCGTTCACTCATGTTGCAGGGCGGCTATACCACCTCTGATTGGACGAAACCCGATCCCGTGCTGCACCCAACTATCCTGGATGGGGAGGATAGCGGCCGTGTCGTGTACATTGATGGGAACTCCTCGCCGCAAGTCAAGGGCTTCCATATCCGAAGGGGCCACGCCGCAGGCGACGGTGGTGGCGTTTACATCACCTCCGGCTCCGGCTCCCCACTGGTTGAGAGCAACCACATCTACAGCAACACCGCCGGGGGTAACGGCAGCGGTGTTTATATCGGCGGCGGGAGAGCCTCAGTGCAACGTAACCGCATCTACGCCAATACGGCTACCGGCTGGGGGGGTGGCGTGTATGTCGCTGCCGGCTCCCCTGTGCTGGAAAACAACCTTCTTTACAGCAACCAGGCCAGGAACGGCGGCGGTATCTACCTCCGCAGCGGCTCCGCACTGGTCCAGTACAATACTCTCTACAGTAACCGTGCGATTTTGGACGGCGGTGGCATCTACTTCATCGGCACACCGGTCATCCGCGCCTCCATCATCGTGCAGAACATGGCCAGCAACGGCGGTGGCATTCACCGCGGCGGGGGAAGTTATCTGCCCGAGTATAACGACGTGTGGAATAACAGCGGTGGCGACTACGGGGGATTCGGGATCGTGGTGCCGCCCAAGGATATCCACGCAGACCCGCTCTTCGCCGACGCTGGCATGGCCGACTTCCACCTGTCAGCAGGCTCTCCCTGCGTTGACGCTGCCGATCCTGCTCACTATCCCGGGTACGACTACGATGGCTACGCACGGCCTTTCGGCGCGATACCGGATATTGGAGCACACGAACGGCACAGCGGCACATGCTTTGTGCGGCTAAACGGCAGGGGGCAGGTGTTCGCCTCGGTGCAGGAGGGCATAGATGCCGGCTCCAGCCCCGCTGATGTTGTTCGGGTGGCTGGGGTGTGCCGGGTGACGGATGGCTCCCCCGTGGCATACATAGATCGGGCGCTGACGTTGCGGGGCGGCTACACGCTCACCAACTGGGAAGAGGCAGATTGGGTGGCCAACCGCACCATCCTGGATGCCGACGGAAAGGGACGTGTTATCCATATCGCCGCTGACATACCCGCGCCGGGCGGCGTGGTCATCGAGGGATTTGACATCCGGAACGGTTACGCTGCAATCAACGGCGGAGGTGGTATCTACGCCGAGAACATCGCGTACACCGTCATCCGCCACAATCGTGTCTACAGCAACACCACGGCGGCGGGCCTGCCAGGAGGAGGCATCTATCTTAAAGGCGGCTACCACACGGTGCAGGACAACCAGGTCTACGGCAACTCGACCGGTGGTAACGGCAATGGCGGTGGCATCGCGATCAACACCGGCACCGCTGGCGGTAACCCGACCCTGACCGGTAATCTTATCCATCACAACACCGCTGGCGGCGAGGGAGGTGGCCTATATACCTGGATTTACCGTGGTTACACGCTGACGGCGCTCCACAACCAGGTCTACGGCAACACCGCCCAGAAAGGTGGCGGGGTGAGTCTGGGGAAAGGAGCCTCTGAACTCAGGGACAATGAGGTCTACAGCAACACGGCAACATTGTGGGGCGGGGGCATTTCATTCGATGGCGGCTCGACGGTGATAGAAGACAACCGTATCTACGGTAACCGGGTCACTGCGGTTGCCTCTGAAGAGGGCGGAGGGGGAATTTACATCGCCACCGCCACAGAGCTGTGGAGCGCAGACCGTGTCACCGTGCGGCGCAACCTTATCTACGCCAACAGTGCCGCCGATCTGGGCGGCGACAGGGCCAGAGGAGGAGGTATCCACGCCATCCTCAGGCATCCTAACGAAGGGGAAATCGTGCTGGAGGCCAATCAGGTCTACAGCAACAGCAGCACTTACCGCGGTGGCGGCATCTACGTCAACCTGGATACCGCCGGGGTGGCCACCATCTCGGTGCGCAACAACCTGGTCTACGGCAATGTGGCCGACGATGACGGCGGTGGCATCGCCTGCCGGGTACGCCAGCCCGCCGGCCGCGTGGAGGTTGAGCATAACACCATCTACGGCAACGGCGCAACCAATGGCGGTGGCCTCCACCAGCAAGAGCTGGCTCCCATCCTGCGGAACAATGCCATCATCTCCAACACCGGCGGTGGAGCGATGGCCGGCGATGGCGACCCTGACGCCACCTGCGACTACTGCGACATCTACGGCAACGTCGGGGGAGATAGCGGCGGGGGCAGCGGCGCCATCTCGGCCGAACCGCAGTTTGTGAACGTGGGCGCTGCGAACTTCCGGCTGCGCAGCGGCTCGCCGTGCATCGAGGCGGCTCATCCTGTCTCCTACACCGCCTACGACTTTGATGGCTACGCCCGTCCCTTCGGGGCGCGCGCCGACATCGGCGCCCACGAGTACTACACCGGCACCTGCTTCGCCCGCCTGATGAGCAGCGGGCGGGTCTACACCACCGTGCAGGAGGCGGTTG
>DAOTYA010000086.1:0-10950 GCA_034435075.1 Anaerolineae bacterium | reverse complement strand
TAACCGACGCATCCCTATGCGTCGGTATAAGCGGCATAGGGATGCCGCTTGTACGGTTTTTCGGATAGGCTCTAAGTAACAGGCCTGTATCATCGGCAGGAGGAACAAAAAATGCACTACGTACCCGCTGAGAACCGTTACGAGACCATGCGCTACAATCGCTGTGGGCGCAGCGGACTTAAGCTGCCTGCTATCTCCCTTGGTTTGTGGCACAACTTCGGTGGCGTTGACGCGCTGGAGAATGCGCGCGCTATTGTGCACCGTGCCTTCGATCTGGGCATCACTCACTTCGATCTGGCGAATAACTACGGCCCTCCGCCAGGCTCCGCCGAGGAAACGTTCGGGCGCATCCTGCGCGAGGACCTGAGCCGCTACAGGGACGAACTGGTCATCTCCACCAAGGCTGGCTGGCGGATGTGGCCAGGCCCATACGGCGACTGGGGATCGCGTAAGTATCTCATCGCCAGCCTCGACCAGAGCCTGAAGCGGATGGGGCTGGATTATGTGGATATATTCTACCACCACCGCCCTGACCCAGAGACTCCCCTGGAGGAGACGATGTCCGCACTGGATCACATTGTGCGTCAGGGCAAAGCGCTCTACATCGGCATCTCATCCTATCCCCCTGAACTGACGCGACAGGCAGCACATATCCTGCGCCAGTTGGGCACGCCCTGCCTGATCCACCAGCCCTCCTACAATATGTTTAACCGCTGGATCGAGGAAGGTCTGCTTGACGTCCTGGAGGAAGAAGGCATCGGCTGTATCGTCTTCTCACCGCTGGCCCAGGGGTTGCTGACCGATCGTTATCTCGGGGGCATCCCTGCAGACTCCAGAGCGGCCAAACCGCACGGTTTCCTGCGGCCAGAACATGTGACTGAAGACAAGGTGACCCGTGTCCGGCAGCTCAATGAGATAGCCCGGGCACGCGGCCAGACGATGGCTCAGATGGCACTGGCCTGGGTACTGCGCGACAGGCGTGTTACCTCCGCTCTTACAGGTGCCAGCAACGTGCCTCAGGTCGAGCAGAATGTGGCAGCACTCCGTAACCTCGACTTCAGCCCGGAGGAGTTGAAAGCCATTGACGCGATCCTGAGCCAGTAGCTGAGTTCACAAACCACACGATCTGAAGACGACCATGGAGCAGGAGCGATGTATGGCAGGTTCACTACTGTTCTGTTGCTCACTTTGAGCGCTGCCGGGGTGGTATTGGGTGTTCTGCTCCAACCGCTCTGTGCGATCCCGCCCGGCAGGGCCTGCGCCCTCCCACCACAAGAGGGGGGGCAAGTTCTGACGGCTGTCGAGAGGGTTTCTGTTGTAGCCACGCATACGCCATTCCCCTCCCCGCTGCTCGCCGCCCCCGTTGTTACCCCCACCGTGACCACTTTAACCCCGATGCCTGGAGCCACCCCTACCCCCTCATTAGAGCGGCAGGTAATTGCGTTGCTCTCCACACAGTGGCCCCTGATCGCGGCGGGCTGCGGCGGCTTTCTCCTGGTAGCAGCGATTTTGCTGCTGCGCATCACCTGGCTAAAGAGGCACAGGCCACGCCCGGTCGAACCATCACCACCTGCAGGCCCTTATCTGGAGGGCAGCACCATTTCAGGTGAGCTGCGTCGCTTCGTTTTGAAGCCAGAGGGCTTCACTATCGGCCGAGAACCGGATAACGACCTGGTCATCACTGAGCACTTCCCGGGTTGGGAGACCGCTTCCAGACGCCATGCCCGGGTCTATTGTCAGGCCGGACGCTGGATCGTCGAGGACCTGAACTCGATGAACGGAATCTATGTAAACGGCAAGCGCACCGGCCGCAACCTGTTGTACAGCGGCTGGGAATTGAGAATCGGAGGAGTGGCTTTTACCTTCCACGCCGGAACAGGGGAGGTTGAGGTATGAAGTGCCCGAAATGCGGCTACGATAATCCCTCTGCTGCTCAGTTCTGCCAGGAGTGCGGCGCGCCCCTGACACCCTCCAGAGTGAAGCGTCCACGGACCACCAGACCTTTGCCGCCGGCCCTGATAGCACAACGTGCCTCCCAGTTGCCTGTCACTCGTCCATTGCCTGAAGCGCTTCGGCCTTTCGCCCCCCTGCCGGAAGGGGCGCTGTTGCATCATGATCGGTACGCGGTCACAGAGCTGCGTGCCACCTCAGAGCGTCAGAACATTTACCTGGCCGAGGAACTGGTGCCGACGCGGGTATGCCCTAACTGCGGTAACGGTGTCTCCGACCCGGAGGAGCAATTCTGTCCTTCTTGTGGCACCGCCATATCCGAGGTCAAACCTGTTCACCTCAGTTACAGGATAAAGGAGAGCATCGAAGAGCATGCCTTCGCTATAGAAGCGCGTCTTCTTGAGATGGGCCTGAGCCATCCTAACCTGCTGTTGCCCCAGGAGTTTTTTATCGAAGCCCCTTACGGCCCACCCCGTCGCTACCTGGTAGAAACTGAATTTCCGCCGCCACTGGCAACCTCGCTGCGGGTACCCCAGGAGTGGCCACAGGTACTTGAATGGGGTATCGGCCTGGCACAGGGTCTGGCCTATCTGCATAACCGCTCTGTCGCGCTTGGCGAGGTAAGCCTCAGAAATGTCGCTATCAAAGGCCGGCAGGCGTTATGGACTAACCTGGATGCTGCCGTCATCATCTCCCAGCCATCATCGGTCACAGCTGCCGAACACTTCTCCAGAGATGTACAATCTCTGGCCGCGCTCCTGCTCTTCCTGGCCACCGGCCAACAGCATACCGCTGCGCTGTTAAAAGCCCCTGAACAGGCTGCGGCGGTCCTCTCACAGGCGCTTACTGTACCGCCTGGCCTCACTGCTGCCGCCTTTGCCGGGGGCTTGAGCACTGCCCTGGACAGGATACGCCGTCCCGGCACATTGACGTTCCTGGTCGGTTATCGCACTGATGTGGGGCAGGAACGGTCACTCAACGAGGATAGTTTGCTTGTACTTGACCTGGTGTCCGTGTATCGCTCTGTAAGTGTACCGGTGGGGCTGTTCGTCGTGGCCGACGGTATGGGGGGGCATGAAGCCGGCGACCTGGCAAGCCAGCTAACCGTCCAGACCATCGCCCGACATGCCCTGGAGCACATCTTTGCCCGCGCCGCTGCCTCCGAACCGCTCCCCGACGCAGGTCGCTGGCTCACTGCCGCAGCCCAGGCGGCCAACCGGGTCGTTCACGCCCAGCGCCAGTCCGCCGGCACCGACATGGGGAGTACACTGGTAATGGCACTCCTGGTCGGCAATGTGGCCACCATTGCAAACGTAGGGGACAGCCGGGCCTACCTGCTGAACGGGAGCGGTATCCACCAGATCACTACGGACCACTCATTGGTTGAGCGCCTGGTCGCCACCGGCCAGATCACCCAGGAGGAAGCCTCCCGTCATCCACAGAGAAATGTCATCTACCGGGTCATCGGCGATAGAGCCACCGTCGAAACAGACATCTTCGAACGGCGACTCTCCACCGGCGAGGCGCTGCTCCTGTGCTCAGATGGGTTGAGCGGTATGCTGCCCGACAAGGCTATCTGGGAAATCTGGAAGACCTCTACCTCGCCCCAGGAGGCATGTGATCGGCTGGTTCAGGCAGCAAACCAGGCCGGTGGAGAGGATAATATCACGGTCATCATCGTTCAACTTGGTAACTGATGGGATGCGCCCCACAAACTTAAAAGATTGTGGGACAACTGCGAGCAGTTGTCCTGCGTCGTGGTCGTGGCGACGTCGGACGCGGTCTGGAGAACGGCCCGAGCCGGGCGGATGCAAATGTGGTCGCTTATACCGACGCATAAGGGGGTCCGTCACTTTTTTGCGCGAAGCGGGATTTAGAGCAGGCTATGGTTGGCCGTGGCGACGTCGGTTGTAGGGCAACTGCTCGCAGTTGCCCTACACTGTGGCCGGTCGCGCGGCGTAGGGCTTGGTCTGAAGACCGGCCCGAGCCAGGTGAATGCAAAAATATGACGGACACCCGACGCATAACCGATACTTGACGCATAACGCGAATGTTGGTAAACTAATCTCAGGAGGCAAGGGATGAAGATACCGGGGAAATCGCTTTGTTTCACTTTTGCTATCATCATGTCTTTGCTGACCCTGCCGTTGGGAGCATTGGCTGTGGGAAGTGGCCCATTCGTGTTCGTGCAGGGCATCCCAGATACGACCACGGCACCACCGGAGGTGCGCACTTATGTATCGGTGATTGATCGGAGCACAGGCCGGGCAATCGAAGGGCTGGCGCCTGAGAACTTCCACCTCAAGGAAGGCCAGAAAGAGGTCGGCGTCGAGCGCCTCTCTTATGAGCAGGTGGGGCTGGCATTGGTCACCGTGATAGATAGAGGTGGCATCTCTGCTCCAGGCGACAGGCGCATTAAGGATGCTATAGAGCTGAACCGTGAGCTGGTGAACAGGCTCAGTATCTATGGCACTCCCCAGGACGATATCGTTGCCATTGTCCCCGTGACAGGTGAAGAAAAGAATGAATCCCCCCCACTGGCCGAATGGATCGGTGACTGCGCACCAGGACGCCAGTTCTCCTACGAGCCGGTGGACGTCAACCTGGTACTGAACTGCCTGACAGCAATGGAAGGCAAGACTGTGCGCGGTGGAACGCCTCTCTATGAAGGGCTTGAGGAAGCGGTTGAGGTACTGGCGAGAAACACCGACGCGCGCCTGCGCCAGGTCCTCTCGCACCGGCGCAAGGTCATCGTTGTCTTTTCTGATGGCATAGACCCCGATTTCAGTGACGAGGCACGCGAGGGCGACATCATCCGCGATGCCCGCGAGGCCGGCATCTCGATCTACGCCATCGGGATGGCCCAGCGGGGCGGACAGCTAAAGCATGAGAAAAACCTGGTGCGCCTGAGCGAGCAGACCTACGGCGCCTATATGCTCCACAACAGCGACGAAACCTGGCTTCAGGTACTTGGCCTGTTCGATAACATTGTGACCCAGCGCAGCCAGTACCTGGTTGTGCATCGCACGGGAATGCCCAAAGGGGACTACTCGCTGACCATCGCTGTGGACACACCCGTCGGCTCTGCCGATACGCGGACCACTTTTTCCTCCATCCTGGAGACACCGCAGATCACGCTACTTGAGCCGGTTGAGGGGAGTCAGTTCACCGTTCCCTACTCCCGCACTCTGGGAGGTTTCGTTTCCACGCCGATAACGATACGCGCGCAGGTGACGGCAAAGGACGGGGCAGCGCGTTTCCCCACGGAGGTACATTACCTGGCCAACGGGGTGCACATCGGCACGGCCAGCGCACCTCCCTCATATGACTTTACCTACGACCTGAGCACGGTCGTCACCCCTACCGAGCAGGCGCAGACACAGAAATACACACTGGTAGCCCAGGCTACCGATCCCTACCTGGGCACGGAGATGAAAAGCCCGCCGGTATCCATACAGGTCACCTGGGAAGCAAAGGAGATCACCATCCCTGAAGAGGTGGTTGAAAAAGCGAAGACCAACTGGTGTCTCATTCTCCCGCTGCCGGTGATCTTCCTGGCGCTTCTGGTCCTGACGGCCCTGCTTATCAAAACCCGGGGTGATATTGGCCGCAAGGTGGTTCAGAGCACAACGACCGCTTTTAAGGGGGTTACCAGGCGGCTGAGTGACATGCCACAGCGGGCACCGGGCAAGCTTGTCATCATTCAGGGGGCCAACGTGGGACGGGAACTGCGCCTGGCCGCTCAGGTGCTCAAAGTGGGACGCGACCCCCAGTTCTGTGACTTCGCCCTGTATGACGAATATGTCTCGAATCCCCACTTTTCTGTACGCCAGGAACAGGGGCGTTTCTATATTACCGATGAGGGAAGCACCAACGGCACGCGGGTTAACGGCATGCCGCTTCCACCTCATCAACCGGTGCTCCTGCAGCCAGACGCGATCATCGAGGTAGGACAGACACGGCTGCAGTTTAAACGCCTTGGAGGTCCCACGCAACAACTCGGCATGGGTGCTCCGCCGCCCACGGAGCCGGCCCCTGGGCCGACTGTTGGTGGCCCCACCCGCATTGTACGTTAGAGCCTGTCCGAAAAACCGTACAAGCGGCATCCCTATGCCGCTTATACCGACGCATAGGGATGCATCGGTTACGTTTTCCGGATAGGCCTTAGCATATCAGGAGGACGTTTGCACGTGGAAAAAGACCTGGTACAGCCGGGGAGTACCGTTGGCCCCTACCGCATTCTGCGCAGGCTTAAGGGACGGGGCGGGATGGCCAGTGTGTTCGAGGTCGAAATACGCGAGAAGTACCGCCTCCCTGGCCATCCCCGCCGCCTGGTACTGAAAGTGGCACGTGAGGAGTATCAGGACGCTCTGGTGGCCGAGGCAGATTTCCTGAGCCGTTTCCACCATCCCAACGTGGTGCGCATCTTTCCCCTCCCGCGCGGCGAGGGATTCCGCCCGGTCTACGCTGCCCGTGAACGTTTCCCTTTTGGCTGGGGCTGGTACTACACTATGGAGATGCTCGACGGCGGCTCCCTGGATCGCCATTTGACCCGTCCGACCACCATTACCGATATGCTCCGTCTGCCCAAGACACCCAGGCGTCGCCTGAGCCTGCTGCTGGCACTGGGGATCGGCCGCCAGCTCGCCGCAGCACTGGATCACATCCACAAGCAATGGGTGATCAACCTGGATGTCAAGCCTGGTAACGTGCTCTTCCGCCGCCGCAAATTCGCTTACCTGCGCGGGAGTGTCCCCCAGGCCGTGCTGTGCGACTTCGGGATCGCCCGCGACCTGCGCTATCCCCGTTCCGGCATCCTCGGCGTGGCCACCCCGGAGTACGTCTCGCCGGAACAACTGCAGGAAACAGGACGCGGCGGCCAGGCGTTGGACGCCCGCGCTGACATCTTTTCGTTGGGCATTGTCCTTTACGAAATGCTCACCGGACGGTTGCCTTTTGAGACCGTGGCACAGATAGCAGACCCCACCTTCGCGCCTCCACCCATCCGTGAGCTCCGCCCGGCGATCCCGCGGAAGTTGGAGGAAATTGTGATGCGGGCACTGGCGAAACAGCCGGCCAGGCGCTTTCAGAGCGCTGCTGAGATGTTAGCAGCGCTTGAGAGTGTGCCTATGCCGCTCGATTGGAAGGCCACGTGCCGTCGCACATTCGTTTTCGGGTCTGCGGCTGCCTGCATCACCGTCGGCGGTCTCTGGCTCGCTCAGTTAACCAACCAGCCTCCTACCCCCACGCCGACGCCGCCGGCCGCCATCGTCATTTCACCGACCAGGACACCGACAGAGACCCCTACTCTTACCCGGTCGCCGACTCCCACCAGGCACATCCCGACTTCTACCCCCAGGCCCACCTCCACCCCAACCAACACGCCTCGCCCGGTCACACCAACCTTCACCCCTGCTCCAGGAGGTTGATCAGATGAGCGTAGCTTTTCCGTCACGTACACCCAATGCAAGGCCAGCTTCCCACCCTCTCTCTCAACCCCCACTGCCGCTCGAAGTGTGGGGCGCTACCGACAAAGGCCGCCAGCGGGAGGGAAACGAGGATACCATCTATCCCAGCGCGGACATGTTCACGCCTAACGAGCAGAATTTAGCCCGCAGGGGACAGCTACTCATCGTCGCGGACGGAGTGGGAGGCGCAAGAGCCGGGGCGGAGGCCAGCCGCTGGGCGGTCCGCGTTGCCGTGGAACGTTACTACGATCTCACAGGCCCCAGCCTGGGCAATGACCTGCGCACTGCCATCGAAATGGCCAATGCCTCGCTGTACCAGTATCTCCAGAGCACCGGCATCCACAACGCCGGCTGCACAATGGCCGCTGCACTGATCCATAACAATATGCTTTACGTGGCTAACGTCGGTGATAGCCGCGTCTACCTGATCCGCAACGGGCAGATCATCCAGCTTACCCGTGATCATACCCTGGTGCAGCAGAAGCTCGACCAGGGCCTGATCCGTCCAGAACAGGCAGCACTCGACCCTGATAGCAGTGTGCTCACCCGCTCGCTCGGTTCAAGTCCGGCAGTGCGGGTAGACCTTTTCGACCCCCAACCCCTGGCACCTGGTGATGTGGTGCTTGTCTGCTCCGACGGACTGACCGACATGGTGGCGGCGGAGCATATCCCTTCCCTGATAGGCAATGCCCCGCTCACAAAAGCTGCCCGGCGGCTGATTGACGCGGCCAACCGGCAGGGCGGGGTGGACAATATCTCGGTGGTGCTGGCACGCGTTGGAGGCAGGCCGGCCGCTGCCAGGGTTGCTGCGCGCCCGGCCCCCGCACGCGCTGCGACGAAAACCCCGCTGCTGGTCGGCCTGATCGCACTGGCAGCGCTGCTCGTTTTTGCACTCATCGCAGCGTTGAGCTTCGCTTACTATAGCAGGCGGCCAAACCAACCGCCACCCACGAGCGCACCGGTTCCCTCGCCCACCACCGCAGTGGTGCTGCAGGTGGGGCCTGCGACCGAGACCCCGCTTCCCACCGATACGGTGCCGCCGGGGCATCCCACCTCGACCCCCCGTCCGACTAGCACGCCGGTGCCCTCTCCTTCGCTCAGGCCAGGGCGGGGGACACCCTCGCCCACCGAAACCACCGGCCCGATACCCGCCGGACAGCCCAGGCTCCTCTTACCGGGGGAGGGGACAACGACCGGCAACCCGGTTTCATTCCGCTGGGAGGGACGGTTAAGTCTGGGGCAGGCCTACCGGCTGGTGGCCTACCACTCCCAGAGCGGGGAGCAGGTTACATCACCTCTAATTGTGGAGTCATGGTGGGAGACGCATCTTCCTGCTGCGCGTGCCGGGGAATGGCGCTGGTATGTCGAGGTGGTGGGGGGTGGGCAGGCGATCGCCCGCTCTGCCGAGTGGATGTTCTGGTTTGAGCCGGTCAAGGTCGCCCCGGGAACGGCGCCGACGCCGACGTCGGCACCGGGGCGTTATTAAGCCGGAGCAGTGCGGTGGTATGGGCCATCTGGATTGATGAGGGCCGCTCTACGGTCTTTCTGGCAGGAATTAAATGGTACACGCATCGCGCGATGCGCAACGAGCGCTTTTGATGGGGCGCTATCAGGTGCTCCGCCCGTTGGGAGCAGGGGGGATGGGTACGCTTTTTCTGGCCCGCGACCTGCGCTTCGAGCACCGGCTGGTGGCGCTCAAAGAGAACCTCAACCGCTCTCCGGCAGCGCAGGCACAGTTCAGGCTGGAAGCGGAGGTGCTGGCAACACTGCGCCATGCCCATTTGCCCGCCGTGACCGACCACTTTGTCACGCCGGATGGGCGTCAGTTCCTGGTGATGGACTACGTGGAGGGAGAGGACCTGGAAGCTCTGATAAGGAGGCGGGGACCTCAATCGGAGCGGCAGGTGCTTGCCTGGGCGCTCCAGGTGCTTGATGCGCTGGAATATCTGCACGGGCAGAAACCGCCAATCATTCATCGTGACGTGAAGCCGGCCAACATCCGCATCACGCCGGGGGGGAAAGCGGTGCTGGTTGACTTCGGGATCGCCAAGTATATGGTGACCGGCCACTACACGGCGACGGCGGCGGCGCGGGTCGGCTCGCCGGGATATGCTCCTATCGAGCAATACACCGGTATGGGGAGCACGGACAGACGTACTGATCTGTACTCCCCGGGAGCAACGCTCTACTATGCGCTGACCGGCAGGACACCGCCGGAAGCACCGTTCCTGGCGTCCGGGCACGCCCTCACCCCGCCACGACAGTTGAACCCGGCCATCTCGCTGCGTACGGAGAAGGCGATCCTGCGCGCGATGGAACAGCGTCCGGAGGCCCGCCCGCAGAGCGCGGCGGAGATGCGGGCAATGTTAACAGGGGGGCCGAGGCCACGGCAATGGTACTTCCTGGCGGCCACAGGGGGGACGGTGTTGATAGCCTTCGTACTTATTGCGGCATTGAGCCTGGCCTTTTACATCAGGCGAGATAAGCAATGGTCCACCGTGGGTGCACCAACCCCGCTACCCACCGAAATGGCGGTGCAGGCAGGGCCTGCGACCGAGACCCCGCTTCCCGCTGATACGGTGCAGGCGGGGATTGCGACCGGGACTCCGCTTCCCACCGATACGGTGCCGCCGGGGCACCCCACCCCGACCCCCCGCCCGACCAGCACGCCCAGGGCTATCCGGTCGCCCACTACGCCCACCAGCCAGATGACGGCGGTACAGCCCAGGCTCCTCTCACCTGAGGCGGGGACAACGATCGGCAACCCGGTCTCCTTCCGCTGGGAGGGGCGGTTGAGCCAGGGGCAGGCCTACCGGCTGGTGGCCTACCACCCTCAAAGCGGGGAGCAGGTTACATCACCTCTCATTGTGGAGTCATGGTGGGAGACGCATCTTTCTGCTGCGCGCTTCGGGGAGTGGCGCTGGTATGTCGAGGTGGTGGAAGGGCGGCAGGCGATCGCTCGCTCCGCCGAGTGGATGTTCTGGTTCCAGCCGGTCAGGGTAGAGCCAGGAAGGCCACCAACACCAACGTTAATGCCGCCACCGACGCCGATGATGGAAAGATATTAGTTTGAAGCGACTGCAGTACAGACTTCAGCCTGTCCAGCACGATTGAAACATTGTAGGGGCGCAGCGGTGCTGCGCCCGTACCCGGCGCAGCGGTGCTGCGCCCGTACCCGGCGCAATGGTGCTGCGCCCGTACCCGGTGCAGCCCGACGCCCGGCGCGCAGCGCCCAAAGAAGCGATCTCAATCGGCCTGGTATTTATTCAGCCTGTGCCCGCCGGACCACAGTCCGGCGGAGCAGATGGCACCTGAGCCAACTGGGAGCGTCTCAGTGTAGCCAGTGTCTGCAAAGTCTGGTCCGGGCGGAATGTGGTCCGCCCGGACCAGCACGGGCAGGCTGAATAGCCACCTGGGGGCGTCTCAGTGTAGCCAGGTCTGCAAAATCTGGTTCGTGCGGACTGTGGTCCGCACAGCACCTATGGTCCGCCCGGCACAGCACGGGCAGGCTGAATAGGTCCAGTATACAAGT
>DAOTYA010000085.1:0-5417 GCA_034435075.1 Anaerolineae bacterium | reverse complement strand
CACGACCGGCCACAATGTAGGGCAACTGCGAGCAGTTGCCCTACAACTGACGTCGCCACGGCCAGCCATAGCCTGCTCTCGCTCTCTTCTCGCGCAAAAAAGTGACGGACACCCTTTGTGCAAAATCGCCTTGACGTCTCTCGTATTCTACGCTAAACTGAGCATGCGCGGTGTAAATTCGTTTCATTTATCCTGTTCCGCCGCATCTCTGCGCGGTTTAAACGGGCGCGATCGCCCCATCTCCTGGCGCGATTGGAGACGAAAACCGGCCTTATGCGGTTTTTGGGGAGATAGCATCAGGTTTGCACGCGAGTGTGAGATACGCATAACTGGATTCCGCGCGTCGTTCCTGCCTGACGTGCCCGCCGGATGTGCCCGCCGGATGTGCCCGCCGGATGTGCCCGCCGGACAATGCCCGCCGGATGTGCCCGCCGGATGTGCCCGCCGGATCACAATCCGGCGGCCGGCGGCCGGCGGTCGGCGGCCAGCACCCGGCCCGCGTGGATTGTGATCACGCGGCGCATAGTCAAGAGATTGGCCGGAGCCTTGCGCCTCAGAATCAGTATGCGAATAAGAAAGCCTTTAGATAGGTGATGATAGTAGCAGTGTCTCGCAGGAAGTGGCTTATTATTGGGCTTCTGGCGCTGGCCGACATAGTTGTGTTATGTCTGGTGGTCAGTCTGATCCGCTCCTACACTTATACGCTATTCTCGCCACCGCCTACTATCGCCAGCATACCGACCGTCTCCACGGCCACATTGCCTCCCACATGGACGCCCGTTCCTACTTCTTCCCCTGTCCCCACGCCAACCCGGCGCCCCACGCACACACCCACCGACACGGCGACGCCCTGGCCGACTTTTACCCCTTCACAGACGCCTTCTCCCACCCCCCTCCCTTCGCCCACCCAGGCTCTCTTTTCCCTCGAAAATCCCACCTTTGACTACCTCGGCTGGGATTACATTCCAGGCTGGCACACAGGGGGGTTCATAAACTGGGCGCCAGGCCAGCCCTTCGACGTCGCTAACTCTTATGCCGCCCCCAGGTTCCATCGGGCTGATGATCCCCGTCAGTGGATCAACGGCTCAACGTTGCAGATTGACACAGAACCCTGGGTGAAGTTGCGGGCCTGGGTCTTCCAGACGGTGACGGTGACGGCAGGCAGCCGGGTTCAATTTCAGATACGCGCTATGGGCTTCGTTAAGGAGACAGCCGGGGGCTACATTCTGAAGGCGGGGATAGACCCTTCTGGCGAAGAGGGGTGTGATGCGGCCTTGTGGGGCACAGAGCAGATAGTTAACCAGGAGGATGGAGTGATCCTGCTCAGCTCGCCGGAGGTGGTTGTGGGGGAAGCGGGGCGGGTGACGGTATGCGCATTTGCGGAGACCCAGTTTGCGCAGGTGTATCACGCGGCCTTCTTTGACGATGCTGCGTTGCTGGTGACACCGCCTGGTCACAGATGATGAGGAACTCCAGATGTACAGGTCTTGCTCGTGGGTTCGCAGGCTGGGGATACTCTTTGCTCTGGGCCTGGCTGGCGTGTTAACCTGCGTGGTCAACATGGCCCTCGGTCAGTCTGGCACTATATGGGGTGGTGAACTGACCGGAAACACCACGTTTTCCCCGTCTGGTAATCCCCACATCGTGGTGCGGGAACTGGTCGTGCCATCAGGCATCACGCTGACCATTGAGCCTGGGGTCGAGGTACGTTTTGCTCCGGGGGTGGCTCTCCGCGTCTATGGGCGACTGCTGGCAGAGGGCACGCTCACTCAGACCATCCGTTTCACCAGGCGCGATCCGGGCACATATTGGAGTCGCATTGTCATTGTCAATTCCCAGGCCGATAATCGTATCGGCTATGCTGAGCTGGAGTATATGGAGGGCTTTTATGCCCAGAACAGCCGCGTTTATCTGCACCACAATAGCTTCCATGATCTCGGTCAGGATGCTCTCGTCAGTGATGGTGGACAGGTGATCATCCAGGGCAATCACATATATAACGTCTCTTGCAGCGATGCCTGTGAGGGCATCCAGATACGCAATACTCCCTCCCATTTGACCGCTCTGGTTGTAGATAACCATGTCCATCACATCAAGGATGACTGTCTGGATATCAATAACTCCTATGTTATTGTCATGCGCAATCGCTTCCATCACTGTGGCGATAAGGGCATTTCAGTAGGTCCCCCCCACCAACACGCACTTGCATTGCGTCCGGTCGCGCTCTTCGCCACGCCACCGGCATCGGCCACCATTATTAACACCCTGGTTTACTCCACATCCACCGGCATCGCGGTTAAAGATGGGGCTTTCGCTTACATCATTCACACTACCATCGTCAGTAACCGCGAAGGGCTGCTGCTCGATGAGTCATGGGATCATCCGGGCGCAGGTGGTGGGCAGGCACGGGTGGTCAACACCATTATCTGGGATAATAAGTATCCCGTCCGCCTGGACCTGCAGGCCACGCCACCTGCTACGGTGACCATCATCCACTCGGATATTCAGGGGGGTTGGGAGGGAGAAGGCAATCTCAATGTAGCCCCGGCTTTTGTGGGCGCGGAGGATTTTCACCTGCATTTCGACTCCCCTCTTGTGGATGCTGGAAGAGATGAGGGGATCACTACGGACCTGGATGGCCATCCCCGCCCACTGTGGGGAGCTCCGGATATAGGCGCCTACGAAGTGCAATCCCCATTTTTGCGACTGACGGCCCGCCCCGGCAATAGAAGCATTCGCCTGGAGTGGGAGGTGGCGGGCAACAATCCGGCCCTCGCCAGCTTCGCTATCAGCACCACGGTCGAAACAGGAGCTGCCACGGCCATCCTGCCGGGGTTAATCACCGGCATCCTCACCACGACCCGCTCCTATACTTTGACCGGCCTCACCAATGGGGTGTGGTATACCGTCACTGTCGAGGCAATGGACGCGCTGGACAATGTGCTGGAGCGATCTAACCAGGTCGCCGTGAGGCCGACCGAGGGTTACACGGTCTATTTGCCTCTGGTCGGATCGCAGAGACCACCACCTCCGCCGCTCTACAGCCTGACGATTGACCCGGCTCATCTGGCATGGCTCTATGACCCTGCCAACCTCTGGACTTACGAGACGGTGCCGGCCATTTTCACCTGCGAAGGTGCCAGCTATGAGGTGCGGGTGCGCTTCCGTGGCGGCACCGGCCGCTACCACCGCAAAAAGTCATGGAAGATCCAATTCCCGTCTGCCACCCTCTTCCAGGGACAGCGTGAGCTGAACTTGAATGCCGAGTTCCCTGACCGCTCTCTGCTGCGCGAAATGCTTGCCTACGACCTCTTTCGTCGCGCCGGCCTGCCGGCCCCGCGTACAGAATTCGTGCGTCTGGAGATCAACGGCGAGTATAAAGGCGTATACGTTCAGGTCGAGCAGATTGACCAGCGCTTTCTCCAGCGCATCGGATGGGACGCTAACGGCAACCTGTACAAAGGGAATTACGGAAGCAATTTTGACTGGGGGGGCGACTTCGCTGCCTCGTACGTCAAGAAGACCAATCGTGAGGACAGCAATACCGATCTTGTTGACCTGCTCCGGATAGTCAACTTCACCTCCGATGAAGCATTTCCTGCGGCGCTGGCTTCCCGAATGGATGTGGGGCGCTATCTGGACTGGTACGCTGTGCAGATCGCACTGGGCAACTACGAGTGGGTGGAGAAAAATTATTATCTTTACCACAACCTCAAAGAGGATTGGTGGGCCTTTCTCCCATGGGATTTGGACCTGACACTGGGACACAACTGGGGCGCCAATGGTGTCCTTGACCGCGATATAAGCTGGGATAACCCGATTGACTCCGGCACCGTGACCAGTCCCAAGGCCGATGGCAAGTGGAACAAGTTGATCACCCGGGTGCTCCGCGATCAGGGATTCCGCTTTGCCTATTGCCGCCGCCTGCGCGCATTGCTTGGGGAGGAGTTCACCGAAGCGGAAATGTTCCCGCGCATAGACGCTCTCTATAATTACATCGCTCCCTACGCTGAAGCCGATCCATTGAAGTGGGGAAGCAACGAGGATTTCCACAACGGCCCGGCGGAGCTGAAAACATATATCACTAACAGGCGCGGCTGGTTGGATGCACAGATTCCTGTATACTGCCCGGCCACAGGACCGATGCCTGTGTTGAACGAGCTGATGTCACACAACGGTACCGGCCTCACCGATGAGGCCGGCGAGTATGAACCATGGATCGAACTGTATAACCCGGGTCTGGTCAGCTTTGATGTTGGTGGGATGAGGTTGCGGCTAACGTTGACGGAGGCAGGTGGAATCCCTGCCGCTCAGCATGAATGGGCTTTACCGGGGGATACCGTCATCGAGCCTGGCGGCTTTCTGCTTATCTGGGCAGATGGCGAGCCGAGAGAGGGGCCGTTTCATGCCTCATTTCGACTGGATGGCCGTATCGGTGGTGCATTGCTCTGCCCCTACTCTGCCACACTCTCTTTAATTGATCAACCCGTGCATGGTGGCTCCGTTATAGAAGAAATGTTCCTCTCCCCTGATTTTCTTTGCAATTCCATCAGCCAGAGCATCGGGCGACAGCCCGACGGTGGTGCTTCCTGGTTTACCTTCACCGCTGCCTATGCCACACCTGGCTGGTCGAACCGCGGGCGTGCTCCGCTGATCACGGACCCCATCCATCTGCCGCCTGAGCCGCTCCCCGGCCGACCGGTAACGGTCACAGCCCTCGTCCACGATCCGGATGTCTACGACGTTGTGACAAAGCCACAAGTCGTGCTTCACTGGGCCATCAATGGTATGCCACAGCCGGCTTTGACGATGTACGACGACGGTTCCCAC
This sequence comes from Anaerolineae bacterium, assembly GCA_034435075.1. GTDB lineage: Bacteria > Chloroflexota > Anaerolineae > B4-G1 > B4-G1 > JAOAAG01. The sequence goes on along the minus strand of DAOTYA010000085.1, from coordinate 587 downwards.
GGAGATAATGGTACTGACGATGAATTATATGGCGCACTGATCCCACCCCTGGACAACGGCACAGTGGTCACTTACTACATCAGTGCTCAGGATGCCGGTGGGCTGGTGCGCGTTGCGCCCCCTCGTGCTCCAGGGCAAGCGTATCGCTACGTTGTTGGCTTCCGGCGCCCGACGCTCCGGTTAAACGAATTGCTTGCCATCAACCAGAATGTGCTTGCCGATGGAGCTGGTGAGTATGACGACTGGTTTGAGATATACAACTTCGGAGCGTCTGTTGTTGATCTGACAGGTATGTATCTGACCGATGCCCTGGAGAACACCGCTAAGTGGCGGATACCTGACGGTCTGACCATCCCCCCGGGGAATCACCTGGTGTTCTGGGCCGATGCTCAGCCGGAACAGGGGCCGCTCCATACCAGTTTCAAGCTCGACGGCGATGGGGATCGGCTGGCACTCTATGTGGGACAGGAGTTAGTTGACGAGGTCTACTATGGTCCACAGACGGTGGACCGGCCCTGGGGGCGCTATCCTGATGGCCAGGGCGACTGGCGGCGGGTACTGCCGACCCCGGGCCGCTCCAATCAGCA
>DAOTYA010000084.1:0-5087 GCA_034435075.1 Anaerolineae bacterium | reverse complement strand
CCGGCACAAACGCGGCACAAACCGGCTGAAGTAGGGGTAGGTACATCTACCTACCCGACTCCGGGTGAGAAAAGCGGCGTCGGCGTAGCCCAAATCGCTTTTGCTTCGGACACCCAATCTCAAATCTCTTGCATACTTGCCCTATTCTGCCCTTCGTGCTACACTACTAACGTTAAGGTTCAGGAGGGGATATGCTTGCCAAAGTCACCAGTTGCGCACTGGTCGGTCTGGATGGGGTATTGGTCGAGGTAGAAGTAGATACCGCGCGTGGGATGCCCTCACTCACCATCGTCGGCCTGCCCGACGTGGCGGTCAAAGAATCCGGCGAACGAGTCAGGGCAGCGATCAAGAACTCCAACCTGCTCTTCCCCGGCAAGCGCATCACCGTCAACCTGGCCCCTGCAGACATCCGCAAAGCCGGTCCCGCCTACGACCTGCCCATCGCAGTGGGTATCCTGATTGCTTCAGAACAGGTATGGCCTCAGGCCGTCGAGGGGGCGCTTTTTGTTGGCGAACTCTCGCTGGATGGCTCTGTGCGCCATGTGGACGGCATACTGCCTGTCGCAGCACTGGCCAGTCAGGAGGGTATCCGGCGCATTTTCGTGCCCTCTGTGGATGCGCCGGAGGCAGCGCTGGTCAAAGGGCTGGAAGTCATCCCGGTCGAGCACCTGGGCCAGCTTGCCGCCCATCTGCAGGGGCTGCGTGCGATCCCACCGTACCAGGCAGAGCCTGATCCTACCTCTTCGCTGCCGCCTGCTTACGCTGCTGATTTTGCGGAGATCAAAGGGCAGGAGCATGTGAAACGGGCTTTGGAAGTGGCGGCCGCAGGGGGGCACAACGTGCTCATGGTCGGCCCACCTGGAGCAGGCAAAACTTTGCTGGCCCGTTCGATGCCATCCATCCTACCCACGATGAGCTTTGAAGAGTCACTGGAGGTGACAAAGATTTACAGTGTGGCCGGCATGCTCCCTTCCGACACTCCTCTGATCCGACACCGCCCCTTTCGTGCGCCGCACCACACCATCAGCCATGCCGGTCTGGTTGGCGGCGGCCACTGGCCACGCCCGGGCGAGATCAGCCTGGCTCATCGGGGGGTGCTGTTCCTCGACGAGCTGCCAGAGTTCGGCACCCATGCGCTGGAGAGTTTACGCCAGCCTTTAGAGGATCATCTCGTATCCATTGCCCGTTCTACCGGCACGCTGACGTTTCCGGCAAACTTTATGCTTATCGCGGCGATGAACCCGTGCCCCTGCGGCTACTACGGTGATCCGGTGCGGGAATGCACATGCAATACAGCCACCATCATTCGCTACCAGAAGCGTATCTCGGGGCCGTTATTGGACCGCATTGACATTCATATCGAGGTGCCACGGGTTGACTATGACAAGTTGACGGCAGATCGGTTGGGGGAGTCTTCAGTGGCTATCAGGGAGCGGGTGGAACGGGCGCGGGAGATACAGCGGGCACGTTTTGCGGGCACCTCGCTCACATGCAATGCGGATATGGGCCCCGCGGAGGTGCGGGAGATATGCAGGCTGGACGAGACAGGTCGCAATCTGGTACGCGCTGCTATGCAGCAGCTCCAGATGAGCGCACGGGCATTCCATCGCATTCTCAAGCTGGCCCGCACCATCGCCGACCTGGCTGGCAGTGAGTGCATTGAGACAGCTCATCTGGCAGAAGCGATACAGTATCGGCCGCGCAGAATCGGCATGTAGATGGCAGGTCTCCGTATCGTCACCGGCTGTTGAAAGCCCAGGCGCTGAGCACCGGCACGGGCGCGGCAATCCCCACCAGCAGCCCCAGAATCAGCAACAGCCCACCTGCTGCCAACAGCGGTGGCACGAGCGCCCCCGAGAATGCCAGAATCCCACCGAGCGCAAACAGCAGCAGCGCTGCCACACCGAGTACCAGTGAGAGTGTGCCGGCTTTGCGCACCGACGCCCGCCGCACCCCGCTCACCTGTCCGTTCTGGCCGTTGATCAGCACCGGCCAGAACTGCTCTCCCTCCCGGTACCATGTAATGTAGGCCGGCAGAAGCAGGAGTGTCCAGTTAAGGTTGCGATACTCCGCCTGCAAAGTAAAATCGCGTATGTAATCGGCGCCGGCGGCCTGACGGCATTCCTCTTCCGCAGCGTGCGTGAAGGCGGTCTCTGCGTCAGGCCAGGCTGCTTTTGGCTCCACTGTAGGGATGCGTATCAGGGCACCGGCCACCCTTTCAGGGGCATAATCGGCCCGTTTTTGTAGCTCGTATCCGCCCAACTGCTTCATCAGCGAGCGATAATCCATCAATGCAGGCACGGTCAGATTCTGATACTGGCGACAGATGCGCCCGACCCGCGGCTCCCAACGTATCCTGCGCTCGCGCACTTCCTGTGAATTCCATCCCGCACCTTCCTTGTAAAGGTCCTGAAAGCTCACAGTCTGGTATTCGAACCCCACATCTGCTCTCCAGACCCCCTCAAGCTGGCCATCTACCAGCCATAAGGGAATGAAGTAGCATTGTGCCCGGTGTGTCAAAACATCGGCTTTCAGGTCATCCGGGCGCAGGGGCACTCCCCGTGCCCAGGCAGCCAGAATATCGGTCAATTTCCGCTTCGATATTTCATAGGGCAATAACTGTTCGGGCGGCTCCGTGCGCAGAGGGGGTGACTGAGGTGTAAGGGATTCTCGCAGGCAAAGAGGACAGCGCGAGGGAATGCTGTCTTCGGGTACCAGGTGTGCCTCTCCGCAGTCAGTGCAGTGCACCGCTATCAAAGGAAGCCCCCACGCCGCCTCCAATTCGTCGGGCTTCTCCCCCATCTTACCTCCACAGAGCGGATTTTCGCGAGCGATGAGCAGCACAATCGCATACCTGAGCCACCGCTTCGATCTCTACCCGGGCGCCCAGCGGCAGCGCAGCCACCTGTACGGTAGAGCGGGCTGGTGGCGACTGTGGGAAGAACTCCGCATAAACAGCATTCATACGGGGGAATTCGCCCATATCTGTCAGAAACACAGTGGTCTTGATGACATGGTCCATGCATGACCCGGCCGCCTCCAGGATCGCTTTGAGGTTCTCCAGGGCCTGGCGGGTCTGGCTCTCGATGTCAGGGCCAGCAAATTGCCTGGTGGTATGGAGGATGCCCAGTTGCCCTGCTGTATAGACCAGGTCGCCAACCCGTACTGCCTGCGAATAAGGCCCTACAGCGGCCGGGGCCAGTTCAGTGACGATCACCTGTCTTTCCATCGTGTCACTCCGGTGTGGTTCTATTCTATGCTGCTATCAGCCGATGACCTGTGCTCCCAGGTCCTCAATCGCTGTGCGGATCAGCGGATCATCGGTCAGTGCCTGCTCATCAGGTGGAGGAGAGGCTGGTTCGCCCGAAGTCGGTTGAGGACGTTGCTGTGCGGTGCCGGTCTGCTCCTGCTGTCCCTTCTGCCTGAGCACGCATCGCACACGGCATTTCCAGCCCAACAAATTGCTGAGGGTATCCTCAACATCCCGCTTGTTGCGCTCCTCTTCCACCTTCCCACGGTGGAAATCGTATTCGAATCCCAGGACTACCACATCGCCTTCAATGGCCACCGGCCGGCATGAGCGCATCAGAGCCTCCAGTGACAGGTTGCGTGAGTGCAGGGTGGTCAAGAATTCTGGCCAGCATTCCTGTAACTTCGCAGCCGACGCAGAGGCTGCCCTGTACTCCGCCCCGGCTTCTCGCGTAACCAGGTTCGGTTCCGGGGGCGATGGGGGAGGACTCTGCCGGGACGAGGTGGGCACACCGGCGCGAAGCTGCTGCGCCGTGGGTGGGTGGGAGTCTGCATCCGCTCCTGTATCCGGAGGGAGAAGTGCCTCCACGAAGGCCATTTCCAGTGGTAGTTGAGGCTGCCAGCTTCCCTTCGCGTCCGTCGCCGCACGGTTGAAGAGCTTTAACGCGCGCACCAGCGTATGTGGAGAGGATGCTGCAGCCTGTTCCTCTAATCGGGGAAGCATCTCGTCCTCAACATACGGAGGTATGACCCCTGAGCGCAACTGTACCAGGATCAAAGCCCGCAGATGATCCACTATCTGGCAGGCGAACTGGCGGGGATCCACTCCCTCTTCCACTGCAGTGTTGATAACGCTCAATCCCTGCGCTGCGTCACCTCTGATCAGCGCGTCGGCAACCTGGAATATTGCCTCACTGCTGCCGATTCCCAGCACGGCGCGCACTTCGGCAGCGGTCAGGCTTCCCGCAGTATATGATGCCAGCTGGTCGAGCAGGCTCTCGGCATCGCGCATGCTACCGGTTGCCTGACGGGCAATGGCAACCAGCGCCTCCCGCTCGGCCTGGATTTTCTCCTGCTCTACGATACGTTCCAGCCGGGCGACGACGGCATCGAGAGAGAGTCGCCGGAAGTTGAAACGCTGACAGCGGGATATGACCGTAGGGGGGATTTTGTGCGCCTCGGTTGTTGCCAGCACAAAGATAGCGTGTGGCGGTGGCTCCTCCAGTGTTTTGAGCAGTGCGTTGAAAGCAGAGGTAGAGAGCATATGAACTTCATCAATCACATATACTTTATAGCGGGCCTCATTGGGCCTGAATCCAACCCGCTCTCTCAATTCTCGCACATCGTCCACGCCTGTGTTTGAGGCGGCATCAATCTCGATCAGGTCAAGGAGACGCCCTTCGTTGACCGCCTGGCAGATGGAGCATTTGTTGCATGGGCGCTCCGTCTCCGGGGCAAGGCAGTTGACAGCCTTGGCCAGCAGACGCGCTGTTGTGGTCTTGCCTGTGCCACGCGGCCCGGCGAAGAGGTAAGCGTGGTGGATCCTTCCGGAGGACAATGCGTTACGCAGCGTGTTGATGACGTGTTCCTGTCCCACCACCTCTTCAAAGGTGCGGGGACGCCATTTTCTATACAGTGCCTGCTCCGTCATTACCTGCCTCCCTCAAGCCCACGCGAATAGTCTAACACCTTAGGGCCAGAAAGGCAAGTCAGCGTGCAACTATGGGTGTCCGTCACTTTTTTGCGCGAGAAGAGAGCGAGAGCAGGCTATGGCTGGCCGTGGCGACGTCAGTTGTAGGGCAACTGCGAGCAGTTGCCCTACATTGTGGCCGGTCGTG
>DAOTYA010000083.1:0-39640 GCA_034435075.1 Anaerolineae bacterium | reverse complement strand
TTTTTTGCGCGAGAAGAGAGCGAGAGCAGGCTATGGCTGGCCGTGGCGACGTCAGTTGTAGGGCAACTGCGAGCAGTTGCCCTACATTGTGGCCGGTCGTGCGGCGTCGGGCGTGCTCTGAAGACCGGCCCGAGCCGGGTGGACGCAAAAATATGACGGACACCCCAGTCCCGGCGAGAGGTTGACCAACACCAGCAATTGTGATATGATGTAAATCATTCGGGTCGGGCTATCCAAGGCCAGGGAGCCCGGCCAATACGACATGGAAAGGAGGATAAGATGCACAAGAGCAAATCGGGTGCCAGAGTATTGGCAGTGACTGCTGTGATGATCGCCATGGTCACTGTGGCGACCGGTTTCCTGCCCCGTGTACCAATACCTGCCACCGGCGGGTACGTGCACCTGGGGGACATTTTTGTGTTCTTTGCCGCTTTCACCTTCGGCCCATGGATCGGGGCGGTGGCCGGCGGGATCGGCTGCGCGCTCGCCGACCTGCTGACAGGATACGCTGTATGGGCTCCTCTCACACTTATTGCCCACGGCGTGGAGGGGTTGGTAGCCGGGTATCTGGGCAAGGGCAGACAGTTCAAGGGACTGGCCGTGGCATGGCTGGCCGGCGCCGTGTGCCTGGTGGGGCTTTACTTCCTGGGCGAATTACTCCCCATATATGGCGGCCTGGCCGGAGCGTTGAGAGAAGTACTGCCCAACATCTTTCAGGCGCTGGCCGGCGGTATCGTGAGCATCCCACTGGTGCTGCTGGTCCGCAAAGCCTACCCGCCTGTTGAGCGCTTCTGATAGACTCATCCGCAATACGGGTATCATATCGGGTTTACGAGGCAGGAAGCAAGAGGCAAGAGTCCTGTAGGACCAATATACCGTTTGTAAGCTGTAACTATTCGGGGCCGATTGAAATCGCCCTCTTACTGCGCCGACACCGCCTGATGGTGCAGCAAGGAGCAGGCCGGCGAAGGCCGACCTGCGGCTGCAGGTTCCAAAAAGTGTACGGCCGAGGCAAGCATTGTCCCTGCGTTTATTTTCTGAATAGTTCCGTAAGTGTAGCTATTCAGCCGATTGAAATCGTCCTCCCTGGGCACTTCGTGCCGGGTGTCGGCCTTCGCCGACACCTTTCCACGGGCATCCCAAAAGGGATGGTCGGCGAAGGCCGCCCCTCGGCCGCAGGCCCAGGAAGGTATACGGGCCAGGTATACCTCGCCCCTACAGTCAGCGCCTGATAGTTACCCGTAAGTTTAGGTGCATAACTTCCGCTACTATACTGCGTGATGTCTGCTCGCTTTGCAGCAGTTGTGCTGATCTCAGCGACGGTGCTCGGAGTGGCCGGATGCGGGAATCACCCCCCCATCGCGATCCCCGAACAGTCTGCCGTCACACCGCCACTCCTGACCACTCCCACCGTCGTCGCCGCTGCATGGCAGCACGTTTCCCCTCCGGCGCCCACAATATCCCCGTATGCCCTGATCTCTGTGGACAGTATGCTCGCGTCGCTGGAAGAGCTGACCGCCATCCAGCCCTACTCCGGCTGGCGCAACTCGGCCACCACGGGAGAAGCCGAAGCACTGGACTACCTGATGCGCAGGCTGGAAGGGTTAGAGTACCTGCGCTCACTGGGGATGGAACTGGAAAGGCAGCACTTTCGTGTTTTCCTTGCCACCGAGCTATGGGAAACGCACCTTTATCTGAAGCGGGAGGGGGCGGAGATCGGGGTGCCAGCAGCAGGTATGCGCGGCGAGCGTGAGGACATCACCAGGGCCCTCTGGTTCGATTCAGACGGAGCGCTCAATGATCAGGTCAGGAATCCAGTTGTGGCAGAAGGGGAGGTATTGCTGATCCGTTCGCCTGGAGAACTGGAAGCGCTGAGCCCCAAAAAGACGCGCGGGCACATCGCCGTCGTTAATTATGAGATCGTGGATTCGACAGTGCGTGGACAGGAAGCTGTGCTGGCCGCATCACGCCTGCTCGCTCTCGGACCGGCCGGCGTGGTACTTGTCACCCGCTTCTCCAACCGGCCCGGTGAAAGCCACGGCACATTTGCCGGAGAAGGAGGCGTGATGGCCCAGGCGAAGAGACAGGTGACTGTTCCTATCCTCCACGTGCGGCTGGAGGATCTGGCCGCCGCCGGGATCGCCGATTGGGATGACCTGGCCCGCGTCGAGTCCGCACGCCTGGTATGGGATGCCGATGTCTTATCCCCGGCCAGTTCAGGTAACCTGATAGCCCGTATCCCGGGTCTGGACACCACCCACGCCGTGATCCTCGGTGCCCATGTGGACAGCCCCAACAGTCCGGGCGCGCTTGACGATGGCAGCGGCTCGGTGATCCTGCTGGAAATTGCCCGTGTCCTGGACGCAGCACGCCGGCAGCCGCCCGTGGACCTCTACCTGGCCTGGTTCGGCAGCGAGGAACTGGGGCTGTACGGCTCGTACCACTTCGCCGCCACCCATCAGGAGCTGCTCGATCGCACTCTGGCGATGCTGCAGATAGATATGCTCTCCCACCCGCTGGAGGGTGTAAACGCAAAACTGAACCTGGTCTCGTGGGCCTGTGAGCACCCGGGCGACAACCGGCTCCCCTGGGCCGATTATCTGGCCAGCCTGGCAGAACGGCAGGGCATACAGGTGTTTCCGTTAAGCCACTGCGGCATCGAGTCCGATAATGCCGCCTTCCCCGGCTTTGACGTGCCTGAGGCCGATCTGATGTACACAGACCACAGTGTGGAGACGCTGAGCCGGATTCACTATATTTCCCACATTCATGACCCTTACGACACTGTGGAACTGGCACGGGAGAAGAGCGACGTGCTCGCACAAATGGCCCAGGTGGCACTGAGCGCAGCTTTGGAGCTCGACAGCACCGTCCAACTACGCAGCACACCACGGCCTGCTTACCGGGTTCTGTTTGTGGGCACCCATACCGAGCCGGTACACATGGCCCCCACTACGTTCGTGGACTTCGGCAGGACCATGGCTATGGAAGGCTTTGACGTGGATATGCTGCCTTACGGCCGGACGGTAACCCCATCCGATCTGGAAGGGGCCGATCTGGCTATCGTCCTGCCGGTGCTGGACTATCCTGCCGGTGACAGCCCAGTCGGCGCTTACGACGAGGCCTGGAGCGCTGACGAGATCGCCGTGCTGACGGATTACGTGGCCGCAGGCGGGTTGCTGGTGCTCACCAACAGTGCACAGCGCCTCAAGTACTTTAACCGCGCGTTGGATTTCAACGAGGATTGGGACGATGTCAATCTCCTGGCAGAGCAGTTCGGCATCTCCTACTTTGACGGAGCGAAAGCGGTGGGCGGAGAGCCTGAACTCAGGCGAGACCATCCTTTAATGATACGGGTGGACAGTCTTGAGCTGGCCGATAATAACGCCATACCATTCAAGGTGAGCCGGGTAGAGGGTGCGGACGCGGCTCAATGGCTGGCCCGCACGCGCGGCGGTTTGATTGCTGCGCTGGTTCGGTACGGTGAGCGAGGCGGCGAAGTGCTGGCCCTGGCGGATGTGGGTATCCTGAACACCTCAGGGGGAAAGCCCACGAACCTCACTTTCTGGCGCAATCTGGCCCGTTACGCGCGGACACGGAACAGATGAACACAGAAGCACTCATCGGTAAGCTGCTCAGGCAACGTGGTATGAAGCTCGCGGTAGCCGAGTCCTGCACCGGTGGCCTGGTGAGCCATCGCATCACCGATGTCCCCGGCAGCTCGGCATATTACGAGGGCGCGATCATCGCCTACTCTTACGCCGCGAAAGAGAAACACCTGGCAGTAAAACGTAACACGCTGTGTTCCTGGGGCGCGGTGAGCGAGCAGACAGCACTGGAGATGGCGCAGGGAGTGCGCCGGGCTTTCGAGTGCGAGATAGGGCTGGCCGTGACCGGCATCGCCGGCCCTGATGGTGGGACTGAGGACAAGCCCGTCGGACTGGTCTATATCGCGCTGGCCGCGCCTGATGGCACCTGGGTGGAGCGGCACGTGTGGAGTGGCAATCGTTGGGAGAACAAAGCCAGCTCGGCCGAGGCCGCGCTGGACCTGCTGCATCGCTATCTGGAAGGTGAGTTGGACCCTGGCTGCTGTAAATGTGGTACAGAAAGCATGTCCTGAGCGGCGTGCGTCCTTTTGACCCTGTCAGCGACTCCAAAGCGGTCATAGAGTTGATCGCACTGGCGTTCGGTGACAGGCTGGGACCGGATGGAGAGATCGCCCTGGGAGAAATGCGCCGCGCTGCCCGTCTGGCTTCCTGGCTGGGATGGTTTTACTGGCCCGTCTGGGAGGACACGGGATTTGCGCCGGGCTTTGTGTGGGTCGAAGAGGGGCGCGTGCTGGGTAACGTCTCACTGCGTCGAGCGGCCGAGTGGGGCGGCTTCATCATAGGTAACCTGGCCGTCCATCCCGACTGGCAGCGCAGGGGGATCGCCAGTGCGCTGATGGAGAAAGCCCTGGAGACCATCTCCGTCCAGGGAGGGCGCTGGATCGGTCTGGAAGTGCGCCACGATAACCGCGCGGCGCTCTCGCTCTACGAGCGGCTGGGGTTTGTGGAGGTGGGCAGGACGTTGCACATGCTGCGCCCGGCCGGCCTTTATTACGAAGGCAGGGGCTGCCGGGCACTGCCCGCACCATTCGTCATGCGACGGGGGCAAAAGGGGGACCGACCAGCTTTGCTCGACCTGCTGCACACCGTTATCCCCACCCCTCAGCGCGCCCTCCTTGAGTTACGCGATGAGCAATACAGACCAGGTGTCAGCACAGGTACAGAATGCTGGTGGATTGTCGAGAACAAACGCAAGCTCTGCGGGGCGGTGCGGGCATATCACGAGCGTGGAAAACGTCCTGACCGCCTGGAGATACTGGTGGCGCCAGGAGATCACGAGGACATCGAGGCCGCGCTGGTGCAACAGGGAATGGCCAGTCTGCGGAGTGTACATAAAAAGATGGTGGAGAGCGTGCTGCCCAACCCATCTGCATCGCTGGTGGGTGCGCTGGAAAGCTGCGGCTTCCAAAGGTTGCGTGTGTTGATCCAGATGCGGCTCGACCTGGCACGCCGTATCCCGGTCACCGTCTCCCGTCACGAGTGATACGGGGCAGCATCGCGTTTACGTGTTGCAACTGTCCAGTTATGATCATCAGGAGTTAAGTGGAAATGAAAGGTTTTATAAACATCCCTATGAAAACCAGGGTGTTCATACTGGCGCTGCTGGCAGGCGTGCTGCTCATCGCTTTTCCTGGCTCCGCTGCCCGCGCTCAACTTGTGGCACCGACCCTCATCTCCCCGGCCAATAACACCACAACCACGGTAGCCAACTATCCTCCCCTGGCTGTGCCGGAGTTCAGGTGGCAGGCGGTTAAGGATGCGCGCCTGTACAAAATCCAGTTCAGCCAGGATGTGGGCTTTGCCAACATAAGATTAGATGTTAATACCCCCAACACCAGCTACACCCCTCCCGATGCCGGCATATTCTCAGATGGCACATGGTACTGGCGTGTACGGGTGGAGGATCCCGGCCCTCCTGGTAACTACAGCACAGCGTGGTCTTTCACCAAACAATGGGCCTCTCCTGCCAACGCACCTGTGCTCAGTGCCCCTGCTGACGGAGCGACGCTCTCCTTCTACGATGAACCTGTCTTCTCCTGGCAGCCGGTGATGGGCGCTGCATCCTATCGTTTCCAGATCGCCTCCTCTTCTGACGGTTTCAACACCCCGGTCTATAACATTGAGACCCTGGCGCCAGCGCACCAGCCACTATATAAACTGGCCAATGGCACTTACTACTGGCGGGTCGTGCCGGTTGATCCACATAACCGCGATGGCACCCCCAGCGCAGTACGCCGGTTCGAAATGAACTACGACCAGGTCCCCACCATGCTGGAACCGGCCAACAATTCCTACCCCTCACTCACGCCGGCTTTCCGCTGGACCGCCACCCGGGGCGCGCAGTTCTACCGCCTCGAGTATTCCACCGACCCCGCTTTTCCTCCCTCAAATGTGAATGTAGTCGAGACCCGTAATCCGGCTTACACGCCGCTCGCGGCCCTCCCCAACGACGTCAACACTTATTGGCGCGTGCGAGCCCAGTCCGATCTCTCTATCTCCCCCTGGAGTCCAATCTGGACCTTCCTCAAACGCTGGTATACCCAGACAGTGTTGCTGACCCCCATTAACGGCTACCAGTTCGTCGAGTACCCGGTATTCAGTTGGACACCGGTGCCTGGGGCAGCGCGATACAAGATCGAGGTCTCCCCCGAGAACAGCTTCCCACCTACAGGCCTGGGTTTCCTTAACGAGACTGTCGCCAACACATCCTTCGTTCAGATCTATCCTCAAAGCTGGTTTGACGGTCACGACGACGTCTGGTACTGGCGTGTCACCCCGCTTGACGCAAAAGATAACTATGGCCGCCCGAGCGCCGTCTCCTCCTTCGTCTTCACCATCACGGCCAGGGCTCCGCAACTGATCTACCCGCCCTACTACTACCGGCCGGACGATCCCAACCGCGCTATCCTGCAACCACGGGAGGACCGCACCGTCAGCCTGCCTGTGTTTATGTGGCACCGCCTGGTTTCCGATGTCCTCAGTAACTCAGGGCAGATGGCCGCCTACCGCGTACAGGTGGATGATAATTTCTTTTTCGTCAGTCCAGAATGGACGTTCGATACCGAGAACCTGAGCGCCGTACCGACGGCAGATCACCCCTTCACTCCGATAAGCACTACGCTTTACTATTGGAGGGTGCGCCCGCTGACCGGTTTGGGAGGCGCGGAGATCGGTCAATGGAGCCAGCAATGGGCAACCCGCATAGAACTTTCGCGTGGCCTGTCTCCACGGAGCACCATCACCCTGTTGCGACCTGCTCACGGTGCGGAGTTCGTAGAAACCACCCCGCTGCTGGAATGGTGGCCGCTTCAGGGCGCCGACTCGTATCAGGTCCAGATCAGTACCGACGCGACCTTCGACAGCGCCTATATCATCCATACAGCCACCGTCCCCTACCCGGCCTATACCCCTCAACAACGGCTCGACTTCGGGACGTATTACTGGCGTGTGCGTGGCCTGAGCGGCGGCTCACCTGTGGGCGCCTGGAGCGTGCCCTGGCGCTTCCACGTGGTCGCGCAGAGCCGCTGGCGACGGGACCGCACCATCGGGGACGTGAGCAACAGACGTCTCATCGGCTCTGACCCGCAGGGTGACATGACCGATCCGAACTACGATCTGACCACCCTGTACGCTGTGCAGGATAAAGAGGATTGGTTTTTCGGCTTCCATGTCTTCACGGGCACCGGCGCCAACATGACTTACGTGCTGTATCTGGACCTGGACCGCAGAGATGGCTCAGGCGCCACCGGCGATGCTATGGGTTACAACGTCAATACAATTGTCGGCCACCGCCCGGAATACGCCATCTATGTGTTACAACAGGGCGGGTCCTTTTCCGCAGGGACAACTTACATTTACCGCTGGGACGACTACTGGTCACCCGTCAGCACTCTGGGTGCTGCGGGTGGTGCGCTTTACTACAGGCCATCTGACCACTACCTTGAACTACGGGTACCTGCCACACTGATAGGGATGGAAGAAGAGACCGGCAGCACCTCGCTCATGCTGTTCAGCGCGATGGCGGGTGGTTGACATGCTCAGGATACCGTGCCCTCGGACCCCGCTATAGCATACACTGTGCCAGACAGCGGCCCGGCCACGACGACCCTCAGCCGTTTCACCGGTGTGTCCGACCGCCTGAACCTGGCCGCCCCGTTCAACAACGCCACAGGCGATCCCACCGTCTTCCCTTCCCTCCCGCTTGTGTTCTGGCATAAGCCTGTTGACGCCCCCTGGCTAGGCTACCAGATCCAGTTCGCCCTGGATGAGCAGTTCACGAAAATTATCAATGACACAACCATACGTGGTATTCCCTATCACCTCCCTACCCACTGGCATCACGAGGATCTGGAGGGAGACAACACGTATTACTGGCGCGCCCGTGCCGTCCATCAGCCTGACCCGTTACTGAAGGGCGCCTGGAGCGAGCCTTACCGCTTCGAGCGGGTGGGGTTCGTGCCACAAAATCTCAGGATTTCGGTTGCTTTTGCCACGCCGACTTTCTCCTGGAGTATGGTCGAGGGCGCACGGTTTTATCATATAGAAGTGGACAACGATCCCGAATTTGGCTCACCCGAAATTCGTGAGATAACTGCCCAGAATTCTTTCACCCCGTTGTGGACTCTGGAGAGAGGGACTTACTACTGGCGGGTACGGGTCGAGCGTTATGATGGAGTTTTCAGTGGCTGGGCCTATGCCCAGGCTTTTACACTGGAATTGCCCCGGCCCGCCGGTCTGCGTCACAGCCCGCCCGGTGTGGTGGGCCGCGCTCCCACGCTCTGCTGGACGCCTGTCGTCACCCCAACGGACAGCCCGGTCCTGGCCGCCTGGAAGTACATGGTACAGATCAGCCCGGGCGATCCCACTTTCTCCTCCATCTACGATGAGGTTGTGACCGAGCAGTCATGTTGGACTCCGACCAGAGGATACGACGACCGCACCAACTATTACTGGCGCGTGGCCATGATTGACGGTAACAATCGCATGGGTGGTTACAGTGATCCTGTTACCTTCACCAAACAGTATCCCGTCACAACTTTGATCAGCCCGGGAAGTGGAAGCCAGGTTGGCGAGACTCCTACATTCGTATGGTCCCCCGTGGATGGAGCCGCCCGTTACCGGCTTCAGGTGTCCAGGTACTCAACGTTCGGTATCATCTACGATGAGGTGGATACCAACAACACCCGCTACACGCCGACCAGGGCATATGATACGGGGGTAACATACTGGCGCGTGGCGATCATAGATAAACACGGGAAACTGGGGCCGTTTAACACTGCCACGATTATATTGGACCCCTATCCATATCGTGTGTACATCCCTTTAGTGATGCGTAGAAGCTGACGCATTCGTGGGACAACTGCGAGCAGTTGTCCCACATCCCTCAGAGGCACACGCGCTTGACGAAAGCGTGGGTTTGCGTTAGAATAGCGGCGCTTTATCACGGGTAGGGGCATTTCCCTGCCGCACAGTTCCGCTCAAGCATTTAGTGCCTATCCGAAAAACGTAACCGACGCATCCCTATGCGTCGGTATAAGCGGCATAGGGATGCCGCTTGTACGGTTTTTCGGATAGGCTCTTAGAACCCGTCCGAAAAACCTACGAGCGGCATCCCTATACTCCATAACCGAGGCATAGGGATGTGTTGGTTACGATTTCCGGACAGGCTTTTATCTGGAGGTGTGTATGCAACAGCAGACACAGGGGATCGAATTGACCGCCGAGAAGCGTACCGTGGTGGGCAAACAGGTCAAGAAACTGCGGAGAGAGGGTTGGATACCGGCGATAATATACGGGCATGATTTCGCCCCCCTTCTGCTCCAGTTTGAGGAACGCGCACTGGCACTGGCGATTGAGCAGGCAAGGGGCGCCAGGCTCATAAGCATCAAGATAAAGGGAGAGAGCCAGAGCGAGATGGCCATCCTGCGTGAGGTCCAGAGGGACCCGATCCAGCACTCACTTTTACATGTGGATTTCCAACGGGTCAAGATGACCGAACGCATCAGGGCCGAGGTGCCGCTCGAACTGGTCGGCGAGTCGCCGATCATAGAAAGCAAGGCCGGCATCCTGTTGCACGGCATCTCCTCAATCGAGGTCGAGTGTCTGCCAAAAGACCTGGTGGGCGTGATTGAGGTAGACATCTCCGGACTGACCGCGCTGGATCAGGCAATCTATGTGCGCGATCTGGTGGCCCCCGCGGGTATTGAAATCCTCACCGATCCCGATGAAATGATTGTGCGCGTGGCGCCACTGGAAGAGGAAGAGATCGAGGTGGGAGCGCCGGAAGTAGCAGAGGTTGAGATCATCCGGGATTCCAAACGCAAGGAGAGAGAGGAAGAGTAAGCCCAACCATCCTCCCGTGGGTTTGCTTTTGCCTGAGGGCCGGGGCAACGCAGAAAAGCCCCGGCCTCTTGTTTGGCGACCGGCAGCCAGGCTACCGGTGCACAGTTTACTTTTCATGCGCTCGTTTTCACATATAATCCTGTGCAGCGTGTGGGGCAGGCTTTCCAGCCTGCCGCCGGTCGGTGGTCAGCACCCGGCCCGCGTGGATTGTGATCCACGCGGCGCACAGCCAAGAAATTGGCCAGAGCCTTGCGCCTCAGAATCACCTATGCGAATAAGAAAGCCTGTAGAAAGCCGCTTGTACGGTGTTTCGGATAGGCTTTTACTCAGCGTTGCGGGCAGCCAATTTTTTGCGGCGACCAAAATGTAAACCAATTTCAGACATAAAATGAACCATCTCCTCGTTTTCACATATAATCCTGTGCAGCGTGTGGGGCAGGCTCTCCAGCCTGCCGACAGCCTGGAAAGGCTGTCCCACAAGCCTGTCGTGGGTGCAGGTGCGAGCAGCCGATTTTTCAAGACAGCTCAAAGTGTAAACCAATTTTGGGGTGAAGATGAACCATCCCCCCGTTTTTCAGATATAATCCTGCACAGTGTTTAACGTGGCTGGCAGGCAACAGGAGGAGACTATGGCTGCTGGACAGGTCATTGTTATCGGGGCAGGGCTGGCAGGGCTTACCGCAGCTTACCGGCTGCAACAGGCGGGACTGGCGGTGCGCGTGCTCGAGGCAGAGCCTCACGTGGGTGGCCGCGTGATCACCATTCACTGGCATGGTCACACCATTGACCCGGGCGCAGAATTTGTGTCTGGAGCGGAAAAGTACCTGCTAGAAATGGTGCAGCAGCTCGGGATTAAGGACAGGCTGCTTGATTACAGCAAGGAGCAGGTGGGCTTCGAAGTCGGCGTGATGCGCGGTGGCCGTGTCTACAGGATTAACTTCATGGCGCCGTTGCAGTTCCTGACCTGGAAAGGCGTTTCTCTATCTGCCCGGCTGAGCCTGATCAGGCTGCTCCCCTACCTGGTCCGCTATGGCCGCTACGACCCTTATCGCCCGGAGGCTGTGCCCGGCGATGATAGCCAGACTATGGAACAGTTTTTCTATCAGAAGATCAGCGGAGAGCTTTTTGAGTATTGGGTGGAGCCGACCATGGACGTCTTCTGCGGCTACACCGCCGATGACCTCTCTGCTAAAATGATGTTGCTGCTCTTCGGCAACTACCTGGGCACGAAGCTGTATACGTTTACAGGTGGACTGGGGTTCTTCCCGGAGGCTCTGGCGAGCCACCTGGATGTACTGACGGGGGCCCGCGTCACACACATTGCCATCTCACCCGACGGTCGCGGAGCGCGGGTATTTTACGAGCAGGAGGGTCAGGCCGCCTCTTTGGAGGGCGATATTGTAGTGGTTGCCATACCCGGGGATGCGGTGCTGGAGCTGTTCGACGAGCCACGGCCTGCCTGGAAGGAGTTCTTCTCACATGTGCGTTACACTCGCGTGGGCATCGTCTATCACCTGATCGAACACGACGACCCGGCGCTGGATAGGGGCGGGATAATGTTCCCCCGCAAGGAGCCGTGGATGCTCTCAGCACTGGGCTGGAATCGCAAGCCCGATGGCCACATCCTGGCCATGAGCGACCTCAAGGCACATCTGTATGACCCGCAGATGAGTGACCAGGAGCTATGCCAGGTGATTACCGAAGAGGTGACACGCGCGGTGCCGGCATTTGCGGGCCGCATTGTTGACCAGATGGTGTTTCGCTGGCACCGCAAGGTGCCGGCAATGCCGCCAGGATACCTGAGCGCGCTCAGGGCATTCAAAGAGAATCCTCAGGAAGACCCGGTCTATTTCTGTGGTGACTACCTGATCGCTGGCTCGACCGGGGCCGCACTGGCCTCCGGCTGGCAGGCAGCCGGGCGCGTACTGCAACAGATGTGACCCCAGCACTGGCGTCACACACCGGCAGGGGTGACTCTCGCCTTCTGGGGCGACCTGGCTATGACGCGCAGAGGCCAGACTATGCCATCTGGCGCGCCACCAGCTCGGTGATGTCCAGCACCCGGATACGCGCCTTCTCTCGTCGGGCAGCGCCAGCGAGGGTACGCTTGCACTGCTGGCAGGCCGACAGGAGCACGGTAGCCCCGGTAGCCTGTGCTTCCCCGATACGTCTGGCAGCGACAGCCGCTGTCAGATCGGCGTCCGCCATCTCCACATCGCCTCCACCACCACAGCAGAGCGCGTACTCGTGATGGTGCTCCATCTCCACAAAAGTGACACCTGGCATGGCACGGATGACATTGCGCGGTGCCTCATACACGCCACTTGTGCGCCCCAGATCACAGGGATCGTGGTAGGTAATCTTATCTTCAGATGGCCGGAAGCTGATGCGCCCTGCCTGAATGGCTCGCTCAAGCAGCTCTGTCATATGAAGCACCTCGAAGCCGAGCGGCTCGCCCAGAATGCGGGCATAATCGTGCTTCCAGGTGTGATAGCATGAAGGGCAACCGGTAACCAGTTGCTTTGCCCCGCTTCTGCGCACAGCTTCGACATTATGGCGCACGGATTCGACCGCCGCCTCTCCCATCCCGGCGATAATCAGTGGAAAGCCGCAACACCACTCTTCTCCACCCAAAGTCATAAAATCAATGCCGGCGCGCTCCAGCACCTGGACCGCGCTTTGGGGCACCGAATATGACTGGGGGTAAAAAGAGGAGACACAACCAACGAAGTAGACCACCTCTGCCCGGGATTTGCCTTTTACCCCCTCCGGCACCTGAGGCAGATTCTCACTCCAGATCAGCCGCTTCTCATTGGGATCGCCGGAGAGATTGTAGCTGGTGGTGATCGTTTCCCGCAGGTGATCGAGTTGTGCAGGGTAAGCCCCCAGGTCTACCAGCATCTCCCGCATCGCGATCCAGAGCGAACGGGTGTTGATGTGCACCGGACAAACAACGCCACATCGCCCACAGAGTGTGCAATCATAAGTGCCGGCTGAATGGCTTTGTAACGCCTGGTTGTCCAGTGGCCTGGGGCCGAACAGGCGTGCTCTCAACCCGTACTGCTGGTTCAGGAAACGCCGCACCGCCTCGATTTTGCGCAGCGGGGTTATGGCATCCTGACTTTCCTTCTCTGCGAAAGTAGGACACCACTTGATGCACTCGCCGCAGCGCGTGCAGGCGTCTAACTCTATCAATTGCATAAGGGTAAAGCGCCTGGTGTCAGGAGTGGCCATACCTCTCCTCCATTTCGCGCACGATCAGCACAATCGCGCCTGCGATGGCATGCATAAACTTGGAGAACGGGATGGTAACTATGACGACCGAGGTCAACAGCCCGTGAATGACGTACATCCAGTGGGAGAAACCATCCCATGCAATTGGAAGGCCGCGCACAAGCGGGGCCAGTATCGGGTAACCGACAAAGGCAAAATGGGCCGTCGCCGGGTTCACGTCGCTGGAATTGAGGCGGGCAACCTCAGCCACCCAGCCCGAGAGCAGGATCAGGCCAAGGCCAACGACCATCCAGGTGTCCATCGGACCGGTGCGCAACTGAGGTACGCGGGTCAGGTAACGCCGCACCACAAAGAAGATGAACCCTATGCTCATCAACACCGCGCCGATCTCGTTGAGCAAAGCTGTAATCGGGTGGTCGGGATTCACCCACATACCTATCCAGGGCACATACTCCAGATGGAAAAAATGGATGAGCACTTTATCGCTCAGCGCGGAGATCCCTGAGAGCGTGAACAACAGCAACAGCCCACTCAGCAACAAAAAGTGATTGAGCCAGCGCCAGAAGCTGTTGCGATAAAGGCGACGGTTGAACCAGGCCTCGACCACAAATGTCTTAATCAGCAACCACAATCGGCCACTAAAGATCGTCCGGAGTACCACGCGCAGCACCGTGTCGGACTTTCTTCTGGTAGTATCCCCAGGCCGCCCATCCACACTCCCCTGGAACCATCTGGAGAAAGTAAACCACATCCCGGCAAGAAACAATACCATCAGGGGCAGATGAACGATCCAGAATACAAGTTCGGCCGTTTTCTCGTCCATAGATACCCCCTGTAAATCAACTAAAACGGGCAACCCCCCTAAGGCCAAAATGCCTTAAAAGATGGGTTGCCCATTGTCATGGTCCACACAGTCTGAGATCACTGCCCCAGGATATCCCGGTACTTCTCTACCTCTCCCTCGATGAAGGCTTTGAATTCCGGGCTGTCCGCCTTCATCAGATTACCCAACTCGGCCGGATTGGACATCTCGATTTTGACCAGCCAGCCTTTATCATAAGGGGATTCGTTCACCAGGGTGGGTTCCCACTCCAGTTCTTCGTTGACCTCAGCGATGGTGCCGGTGACCGTCGCAGCGATGCGTCCCACCCACTTGCCCGATTCCATGGACATGAAGGTCTGTCCCTGCTCCACAGTCCGCCCGGCGCGGGGGACCTCGACGAAGACGATTTCCTGGGCGATCGCCTGCCCGAACACAGTCAGCCCCTGAGTGACGATGTTCCCATCTACCCTGGCCCAGCTATGGAGCTTATCATAATACAGGTCGTCGGGAAACTCATAACCGCTGATCTGCATGATGGACCTCCTTTGTTGTGATGTACTGGCTATTTTAAGCGCCCATCCTGAAAACCGTACAAGCAGCATCCCTATGCCACTTATACCGACGCATAGGGATGCGTCAGTTACGTTTTTCGGACAGGCCCTACACACAAAAAGCGCCGTTGCGCCTGTCCACGCAACGGTGCTTTCTATCCCTGACCAGTCCTCCGACCGATAACGGGGCTGCTAGGCAGCGCGTTCCAGCCTGTTCAGCCGCTGCATCAGGCGCGACTTATGACGGGCAGCATTATTCTTGTGAATGACGCCCTTTTCGGCCGCTTTATCCAACGCACTGACCGCAGCGCGTACTGCCTGGCGTGCCTCTTCGAGTTTACCTGCCTCTATCAGCAGCTTTGCTTTCTTGATGGCAGTGCGCGCGCGCCCTTTGTGCATACGGTTGCGCAGTCTCCTGCGCTCCGCGCTGCGCAGGCGCTTTAGGGCTGATTTAGTATTGGCCAATCCCGTTCCCTCCAAACATTATAGTCTCGTCATTTACCACAAATGCGGCTATAATTCTACACCAACCTGGCGGATTTGTAAAGCATGAATTCTATGCTAAAATAGCCCCTGAGGAACGGCCGCCGGGGGCACGGTGCAGAGAGACGGCAGGAGTAGGGCAAAATCGGGGAAAAAAACGGGCCTGGGGAGCGGCGAGGGAGGCCGGAAGCAGATTTTGTACGTGTCCCGGCCCCGATTTTAAGCCTGTCTGGAGTATTTCCATCCCCAGGGATGCTCGTGGGTGAGGTTACGGCGTGGGGTAACTCCTGCTCCCGCTGCCGTAACCTCCGTGAGAAGATATAGCCTGCGTCAACCGACTCCCTGAACTTGCTGTAGGATCCCTGACCTGGGTCACCCCGGAGCGCGCCACCAGTGGTGAAATCACGTGGGAATCGGGACCAGGTTCCAGCACGGGCCTGAAAGCACCAGTGAGCGTTCCGGTCTTGCTTTTGGCGCAGATGAGGGCATGAGACCACGTCTCACGGCGTGCGTCAGTGACATGGCGCCTTCTCCGGCGGTGGAATACCCGCCGGGCAGGCAGGTTGCAGCCGACCGCTTCGCTCGCTGCGCTCGCTTCTCGGTGGCTGAAGCACAGGCCATTACCCAGCGCGACACGGCTCGATGGCGCGCGAAATCAGAAAGGTGAACAAAAATGCTTCAAGTCAATCTGGAAGAAGCGAAAGACCGTTTGCTCGAATTGGTTAACGCTGTACTGAAGGGTGAAACGGTGTGGATCGTTAAAGACCTTCAGGAAACCGTGCAACTGGTGCCCGTGGTCTCTTCCACACGCCGCCAGTTTGGAAGTGCAAAAGGATTGATCGTCATGGCGGATAATTTCGATGCGCCGCTCACCGACTTTAACGCGTATATACCATGAAATTACTCCTTGATACGCATGCTTTTCTGTGGTTTATTGGTGGGGATAAGCGTCTCAGTCCCAGTGCACAGGTATTTATTGAAGAGGTGAGCAATGACGCTTATCTTAGTGCCTATCCGAAAAACGTAACCGACGCATCCCTATGCGTCGGTATAAGCGGCATAGGGATGCCGCTTGTACGGTTTTTCGGATAGGCTCTTAGCGTTGCCAGTCTGTGGGAAATGGCGATCAAGATCAGTCTTGGCAGATTACAACTGGCACAACCCTTTGAGACGTTCATCCCGCACCAATTGAGCCTGAATCGGATTGGGGTACTTGGCATCACGATTAGCCATACCGCGAAGGTGGCTACCTTACCGTTTCATCATCGTGACCCGTTTGATCGTTTGCTGGTTGCACAGGCGCAAGTCGAGCAGATGCCATTGGTGAGCAGTGACCCGGCGTTTGACGCGTACGGCATTACGCGCTTGTGGTGAGATACAGACATCTTTGCGCTGGCTAACCAGCGCACGTGCGACACGAGGTTTGTGTAGCTGTTGTACCTTGAAATAAAGTGATACAACCGGTTGTTCTGCCAACCGTACCCTACCCAGGCGTGCGTCGCTGGCAGCGGTAGGGGGCGAAGCCCGGGGGACAAAGCCACCAAGGCGATAGAGGGCGCAGCAGCGTTGCGCCTTCGCAAGGCGGCCAGGGTGGCGTGGTATGGTCAACATAAGTGAACCTATGTAAGCATCGCAAGTATGGCCTGCGTCAATCGACTCCCTGAACTTGCTGTAGGATCCCTGACCCGGGTCACCCCGGAGCGCGCCACCAGTGGTGAAATCACGTGGGAATCGGGACCAGGTTCCAGCGCGGGCCTGAAAGCACCAGTGAGCGTTCCGGTCTTGCTTTTGGCGCAGATGGGGGCATGAGACCACGTCTCACGGCGTGCGTAAGTGACATGGCGCCTTCTCCGGCGGTGGAATACCCGCCGGACAGAGAGGTTACAGCGAATGGTCCGGTGGGCGGGATAGCTTTTTATAAACTCAAGGACAGAATGGCCGCAAAAATTCATCAAGACGTTTCAGTAAACCAGCCTGCTCGAGGGGAAGAAGCCCGTAAACGTAACAAGCCTCCGTCCGGGCGGGGGAGTGGCCCATATCAGCCGATTTGGATAGTATCGGTCGTACTTGCCGCTACGGTGTTGCTGCTGATCGTGGCCGCTTTTCTGGCCTGGCGTACTTTGCACATCCCCTTCCCCGGCCTGTTTACCGAGCCGACGCTGGTCGTCAACGGTCTGGGCGATAAAAACTGGAACGGCTATGCCGCAGGGCTGCGTTACCGGGATCATTTGATCGCGCTGGACGGCCAGCCACTGGGTAATACCAGGGCGCTGATACAGGCGTTGAGCCGGTACCGACCTGGTGACATAGTATCCATCACCGCCCGAAGCCCGGACGGCACTATCCGTCACGTCCCGGTCCAATTGACACCTCTGCCCCGGGCAGCTTTCATAAATTTCTTTGTCCTCCCGTACGCACTGGGCCTGGTTTACCTGGGAGTCGGTTTATGGGTCTTCCTGTTGCGACGGCAGGAGCCAGCCGGGCGCGCGTTTGGCCTGCTCTGTGCTATCGTTGCCCTGGGGCTTGGCCTGCTGTTTGACCTGTATACCACCCATCAGTTCTGCCGGCTCTGGATTGTGGCCATCTCTCTGAGCGGAAGTGTGGTGCTCCATCTGGCATTGGTGTTTCCTCAGCAGGCGCGTTTCGTGGATCGTGCCCCACTGCTGCGTTACCTGGTGTATATCCCGGGTGTGCTGATCGCCATCATCAGTCAGGTCACCCTGTTCGACTTCGAGACACCGATGGCCTACTTCAACACCTGGAGGCCGATGTTCCTCTTCGCAGGCTTTGGCGTGCTCGCTTTTCTGGCGATGATGGTTTACCGGGTGCGCTATTCCCAATCGCCCATTGTCAAATCGCAGGCACGCATTATCCTGGGGGGCAGCTTCCTGGCTTTCGTACCGATCGGTATCTGGTTTATCATCTCCCGTTTCTCCGACTGGCTCTTCTCTCCGCTGCTGCTTCTGCCCTGGCTGGCGCTGTTTCCCGTTTCAATCGCTTATGCCATCCTGCGCTACCGCCTGCTTAACATCAACCTGGTCATCAGT
Organism: Anaerolineae bacterium; assembly: GCA_034435075.1. Lineage (GTDB taxonomy): Bacteria > Chloroflexota > Anaerolineae > B4-G1 > B4-G1 > JAOAAG01. The sequence goes on along the minus strand of DAOTYA010000083.1, from coordinate 21,552 downwards.
AGAAGCCTGGCCTACGCGTTGTTAAGTATCGCCATCGTGGTGGCTTACTTCCTGGTCATTTACCTGATCAGCCTGGTATTCGGCGTGATGCCTCAGACTCAGAACCCCGTCGTGCTGGGCATCTTCGTGCTCGTATTGACGTTGCTTATGAACCCGGTACGTGCCCGCCTGCAGCAGGCGGTGGATCGTGTCTTCCTGCGCGAAGCAGTCAACCAGCAGCGGCTGATGCACCAGTTTACAGCTAACCTGGCCGAAGCTACGGGCCTTTCCTCAGTGCTTCAGGTACTGAGCCAGGCTATAGAAAGCGGCTGGAAACCGCAATTTGCGGCCCTCTTCCTGTATGATGTGCACCGGGCGTGTTATGCTCCCCGTGTCCTCGGGCATACGGATACCTTTCCTGAAGTGAGCTTCGGAAGGGATGGCCCGCTTGCCCGTCATATGCTCGAGCGCCGGGAAAGCATCTATCTGTACCCTGATCGCTCCCTGCCACAACATCTAAGCTCCGAACAGGAAACGCTGAAGGCGCTGTGCCACAGTCTGCTCATCCCGGTGCCCGGCCACGGATGGCTGGCGCTGGGCCCCAAGCGGAGCGGCATGCTCTATTCCTCCGAGGATTTGTCCACCCTTGAATCACTGGCTTCGCAGGTGGCGGTGGCGCTTGACAAAGCGCGCCTGTTTACCGACCTGGAACGGCGAATGGTCGAGGTAGACGCGCTGCGCCTGATCGGACAGGCCGTCAATTTCACGATGGATGTGGACGATCTGATGGAGCTGATCTACGCGCAGACCAGCCGCGTGCTGGACACCCGGAATTTCTACATCGCTCTGTACAATCAGGAAAAAGGTACGCTCTCCTTCTCGTTCTATGTGGAGGAGGGGGAGCGCCTGTATAAGGACGATGAATGGTCGGTAAACATCGGGCTGACCGGCGAGATCGTCCGCACCGGCCGCCCGATCGTCACAGATGACTATATGCAGGAGTGCATCAAGAGAAATGTCGTGCCCGGCGGCCGACCGGGGAAAGCCTGGATGGGGGTACCGCTCAACACCGGAGACCGGGTCATCGGTGTAATGACGGTTTCCAGTTTCGACCCGGCTGTCAGGTATGATGACGAGCAGGTACGCTTCTTCTCCGCAGTCGCTGACCAGGCCGCTGCCATCCTGGAAAAAGCGCGGCTGTACCGGGAGATGGAAGCACACACCAGGAGGTTAACCGCCCTCAACGAAGTCGGCAGCGTGATCACTTCGACGCTTGACCTGCCCACCGTGTTGCGATTGATCATGGACAGGGCGGTTGAGCTTCTTCAGGCAGAGGCCGGGTCACTGGTGCTCGTTGACCTGGAGACCGGTGAACTGGTTTTCGAGGTGACCGCCGGCCCTGCCTCCGCCGATCTGGTGGGGACCCGCCTGCCACCGGGCACCGGCATCCTCGGCTCGGTGGTCCAGGGGCGCGATACGATTATCATCAAGGATGCCCGGACCGATCCGCGCTGGGGCGGTGACCTCGACGCACACTTTGTCACCCGCTCGATCATTGCCGTGCCAATGATCAGCCGTGGCAGGGTCATCGGTGTGATCGAGCTTCTGAACCGGCGTGACGGGATGCCTTTCGACGAGCACGACGCCCGGCTGCTAACTGCTTTCGCTGCCAACGCTGCTATCTCCATCGAGAATGCCCGCCTGTTTACCCAAACCGATCAGGCCCTTTCCGCTCGTGTCGAGGAGCTCTCTATGATGCAGCGTATTGACCGGGAGCTGAACGCCACGCTGGACTATCGTCTGGTGTTGAAGCGAACATTGAGCTGGGCACTGGAGATGACCGGCGCGGACGTGGGGCTGATAGCGGTCATCGTGGAGGACGACAGGGGCAGGAAAGGGTTGCGCTTCCTGGCCAGTCAGGGATACCCGGAGGAATTGGTCGCCGCCAGCGAGGAAAAGCTCTGGCCATTGGAGCGGGGCATCATCGGACGGGTGGCGCGTACCGGCCGCCCCGAGCTCATCGAGAATGTAGCCACCGACCCCGATTACTCACCTGAGGTACCGGGGATGGTGACTCAGTTGACCGTGCCGATTGTCAGAGAGAAACGGATAGTCGGCATCATCGCTCTGGAGTCCTCCAGAGAGGGACTGTTCGATCAGGAAGCGTATGATCTGGTTATGCGTCTGGCCGATCATGCCGCTATCGCCATCGAGAACGCTCGTTTGTTTGAGCAGGTGCGTCAGGCTAATGAGGCCAAGACTGAGTTTGTCTCCTTCGTCTCACACGAACTTAAGCAGCCGATGACCTCGATGAGGGGCTATGCTGACTTGCTGCTTAAGGGAGCGGCCGGCGAGTTAAACGAGGCCCAGCGCAGTTTTCTCGAGACGATACGCGCAAACGTGGAGCGTATGAACTCACTGGTCACCAGTCTGCTGGACATCTCGCGCATAGAAAGTGGTCGCATCAGGATCAATCTGGAGGATCTCTCGATCGAGCAGGTCATCGAGGATACTTTACGCCAGATGCGTGCCCAGATTGAGGCCAGGCATCAGACGCTCGCGGTAGAGGTCGCCCCAGGCCTGCCGCACATCCGGGGCGATCGGGAACGCCTGGGGCAAATATTGACTAATTTGATAAGCAATGCCCACAAGTATACACCTGAAGGAGGGCACATCACGGTGCGTGCTCAACAGTGGGAAGCGGAGGGGAACCACTTCGTGATGTGTGCGGTCTCAGACACGGGTATCGGCATGTCGGCCGAAGATCAGGCAAGGCTGTTCACCAAATACTTCCGCTCCGATGACCCCGCTGTGCGCAGAGAGAGTGGTACCGGGTTGGGGTTGGTCATCACCAAAAGCCTGGTGGAACTCCTGGGCGGCGAAATCTGGGTGGAAAGCGAAGCGGGTAAGGGGAGTACCTTCGCTTTTACCATCCCGGTCAGCAGTCATGCTCCCTGAGGTATGATCCCGGCGGCTGCCTGCACTTCCAGCAGGCCAGAGGGTGATTAAGGTTCTTTGGGTCGGTGTCGGCGGAGGCCGACGCCAGGCACGAAGTGCCCGGCGTGGGCGATTTCAATCGGCCTGAACAGTTACGGTTCTTTGAAGCGAGCCTCCAATTGCTCCAGCAGCTCCGCTGCTTCCACCAGCTTGTCCAGTGGATTGGGCTTGCCTCTGAAGTAACGATAATCACACGGGATTACGTCGAGGGTGTGGACGAGTTCCTGATGTCGCTCCTTCACCGCCCCCTCACTGACACCGTATAGCTCCGCTATCTCTTTACGTGTCACCGGGCGCAGGTTAACTTTACGTACCATATAGTCAATCGCGGCAGCCCAGGTCTCGGGCTTGCGCACGACCAGAGGTTCGCTCCCCACGGCTATACGATACTCAAGCCAGGCCCGGATAGCCGCCCCGATCTCCTCGATGGGAATTCCCGCCTTGCTCATCTTCTCCGTGATCAGCCGTTCCACCTCGTCCATGCCAGTGGCGAAGAGGGTCTGAAAGCGTTCCGCCAGAGGCGAGTCTGGCCTGAGCCGGATGAAACCGGCGAGAGCCTCCCGTGCCTGGTCAAAATCGCCGCTTCTGGCAAGTGCTCGTGCCAGATGCAAAAGGTAGTCCGGCTCATCGGGGGCAAGCTGGATAGCGCTCTGAAAACATTTGATGGCCCGCTCGATATCCCATTCTTTGTACGCCCGGAGACCTCGCTCTTTATACTGTTCCGCTCGTTGATGATTGCCCGGATTCATAGTACTCCTCCGATAATGCCGGGGAAGCGGGCTTTGCTGGTAAGACTGACACACCCGCCCGAGGATGATATGCCTGGATTATAACATATGAGTCTCAGATGGGCAACGCCATGAAGACCCCCGTCATATTGCACTCCCTCCGGCTCGGGCTGGTCTTCAGACCACACCCGACGCCGCACGACCGGCCACAGTGTAGGAAACTGCTCGCAGTTGTCCTGCAATCTGGCTACAGCCTGCTCTCGCTCCCTTCTCGCGCAAAAAAGTGACACACACCCAAGAGACCATGCTGATTACCCACATACCTCCCTGGGTCTTGGGAATGGATGCTTTCCGGAGAATGCCAGTGTAGCGGCAGTGATCAAGACAGCATGCATGCGAGGAGCACACAAGGGCCATCGCAGTCCCCAGCGAGGCCGGATTTGCCTCCCAGCCAGCGCAGTCACAAGACCATCTGGTGGGACCAGGTGTGAGCGACGTGATACACAAACAAGGCAGCCAGAGAGAACCGCTTCGCTTCGGCTCCGGAAGTCATCCGCTCCCCCTCCTGCAGCCCCTGGAATGGCTGGAGGAGCAGATCTCAGCACTGGATGAGGGGATTGGCCAGCTCCTCCAGAATGAACCGGATTGGGCCGAGAAGATAGAGATTCTCCAGAGTGTGCCCGGCATCGGGATGGTCACAGCAGCCACATTGGTCGCCGAATTGCCCTTCCTGGGCCAGGCCAGCCACAAGGAGATTGCGGCCCTGGCCGGAGTGGCCCAGATGAGCCGGGATAGCGGAAGGCGCACAGGAAAGCGGCACATCACGGGCGGGCGGCTTTCGGCTCGGCGGGTGCTCTATATGGCGACGGTTGCGGTCATCCGGTGCAATCCGGTCATCCGGGCCTTTCACCTGCAGCTGCTGGCCGCGGGGAAGGAGAAGAAAGTGACGCTGGTCGCCTGTATGCGGAAATTGCTAACGCTCTTGAACGCTCTCCCCCTCAAGCGGCAGCGGTGGAATCGGCTTCCGCCGCATCCCAAGACCAGCTTGACAAACAACACGGTTGCTCTGCGGTTTATCCCGAAGGACATCGAGACGCAGAATGCGCATGCCTGGAGAGGGGTCCAGACTGGCGTGGACCCTGTGCGCTGATACCTGGCACAGGGGATAAAACGGGGCAGTACAGACTGGAAACCGGGGGTCTCGGGAGACCAGACACCAACCGGTCAGTCGTCCACCAGCCTGACTGTCACAGGAAGCCTAACGGCCCTCCAGCTCGGCCATTCTGGCGAACAGGTCAAGAAACTCAGTGTTAGTGCGGGTCTGTTTGAGCAGTCGGAGTAGCTCCTGCATCGCCTGATCCAGCGAGTAACCCGAGGCGATGGACTCCAGGAAACGTTGACGCATCAGCCACACTTTATGGAGCGTCTCTTCGTCAAGCAGCAGCTCTTCTCTGCGCGTGCCAGAACGCTCGATATCAAAGGCCGGGAAGATATGGCGCTCCTGGAGTCTGCGGCTCAGGTGCAATTCCATATTGCCCGTCCCTTTGAACTCCTCGTAGATCATGTCATCCATGCGGCTGCCGGTGTCCACCAGACAGGTCGCGATGATGGTGAGGCTTCCTCCCTCCTCGATGTTACGGGCCGCGCCGAAGAAATACTTGGGTGGGTAAAGGGCGGCCGGGTCAAGCCCACCGGAGAGAGTACGGCCGCTCGGCTGCACCACCAGGTTGTATGCCCGGGAGAGGCGGGTAATACTATCAAGCAGAATCACCACATCCTTTTTGCCCTCCACGAGCCGCTTGGCCCTGGCCAGGGCCAGCTCTGCGACGCTGGCGTGGCTCTGCACCGGCTCATCGAAGGTAGAGCTGATGACCTCTGCGTCCACCGAACGGTCCATATCAGTAACTTCTTCCGGCCTTTCGCCGATGAGCACGACCATCAGGTAGACTTCAGGGTGGTTGGCCGAGATGCCGTTGGCTATATGCTTGAGCACGGTGGTTTTGCCGGCCTTAGGCGGTGAGACGATGAGGCCACGCTGCCCTTTCCCGATCGGCGCGATTAAACTGAGCAACCGGGTGGTCAGGTTACCCGGGCTGGTCTCAAGGATAAACCTTTCGTTAGGGAAGATGGGAGTGCGTGACTCGAAGCTGGGACGCTGCTTGGCGCTTTCCGGGTCCATCCCGTTCACCGCCTCTACCCGCAGGAGACTGTAGTACTTTTCATTTTCCTTGGGCGGGCGCACCTGTCCCACCACCAGGTCACCTGAGCGGAGTCCGAAGCGGCGAATTTGCGACTGGGAGACGTAGACATCGTCCGGCCCGGGCTTATAGCGATTGCAACGCAGGTATCCTTTGCTTTCATCCACGATGTCCAGCACGCCACCGCCGAACATCAGGTTCTCCCGCTCCGCCTTGGCGCGCAACAGTCGGAGGATCAGATCCTCTTTTTTCATCTTACTGTAGCCGGAAATTTCCCACTCTTTGGCCATTTCGCGCAATTCTTGTAGCCTTCTGGCTTCGAGAGTGGCCATAGTAATCTCTTCACTGCTTATTGCTTCCATCATTATCTTACCCTCTCATGCACAAGATATAAGGGGTGTCCGGGAGGCTGCTCCCGGCAACTCACTCGCTCCGCCAACACGATGCGCCTGTCCGTCTTACCAGGGCCTCACAATATCGGGCTGATCTTGCTGGTGCTGCGGGGGGTGAATGCCGCAAGGACACGGACGATCAGACCAGAAGGCGAGTCAATCGAGATACCAGACCCAGCGCGTACCGCGTATCTCACGAATGATATCGGTGGTGGAGAGGATTCCCAGAGGTTTGCCCTCGTCGTTGACCACCAGCAGGCGATGGATATTACTTTCCACCAACTTTTTGGCCGCCTCAGCCACGGTGGCATTTTCGGAGATGCTGATCACACCCGGGGTCATCACATCCCGCGCCTGAATGGCGCTCAGATCTTCACCGTAGTGTGCGATCACATCGGTGTGAGTAACCACTCCCAGCGGGAACTCTCCCTCATGCTCAGTGACCATAACGGCATGCACCTCTGTATCGGCCATCACCCGCACCACTTCCTGGAGGGGCGAATCCGGCCTGCAGAGGATCACCCCCTTGTGATAAATATCGCGTACTTTTCGCTCATTGCTCATCAGGGCACTCCACTCAGGTCAGAAGCAGCACATAGTAGTAACCGATTACCGCAGCCCACAGGATGCTGTCCACCCGGTCCAGGGCTCCCCCGTGCCCGGGTAGCAGATTGCCACTATCCTTCACCCCGGCGCTCCGCTTGATCATCGAGACGGCCAGGTCGCCCAGAGGAGCAATTATCGAGATCAGTGTGCCGAGGATCAGGCCATGGGTTGCATTAATAGCGGCATGTGTGCCTGCTCCCAGGCGCCACAATGAGGCCAGGAGCGCAGTAAGTAACGCTCCGAAGGCGATACCTGCCAGGTACCCTTCCCAGGTCTTGCCGGGGCTGAGTGCAGGGGCCAGCTTATGCCGTCCCCACTTGCTTCCCACGAAGTAGGCGCCCGAGTCCGCGAGCATAATCGCGGGGATGGCCGTCAGTGTCCACCACAGGCCATCATGCAGATTGCGGAGCTCGATCAGGCAGGCCCCGCACACTCCCAGGTAAAGGCCCCCGCTGACGGTCAGCGCCCAATCGGCCACGGGTGAGCCTTCGCGATGAGCCAGTTGCCAGGTCAGGGAAGTCATGAGGATCAGGGCCAGCCCTGCACCGAGCAGTCCCCGCATCTGCAGATAGGCACCAAGCAAGAAGAGCCACACCAATCCCACCCCGAAGACCGGAGCAGGACGAAATCCCTGACGAACTGCCAACTGGCAGAACTCGATCTCTGCCAGCGTCAAAAGCAGCATCACCAGAGCTAGAAAGGCCAGCCTGCCCAGATAGATGCAACCTACGACGACAGGGATCAGGACAATTGCAGTCAGGAGACGGTTACGCAGCACGGATAAGGAAGTAGCAGCACGTTTTGGAGAATCTCGTCTGCCCGGCCTGCGCCGGTTACTCAGAGCCTATCCAAATCAGGTCAGCCTTCTCCAGGCTGCCCAGGCAGGCCGGAAAGCTCGCCCTCACAGCTTCTCGGATGGGCGCCTAACCTTCAGGCAGACTGTCAGGGACGGATGCCAGTAAGGTGTCAGGTGAGTGGCACCTCATTGTGCGACGGCTCTGGCGGGTCAGTCAGGCCTGTGCATCAGGTACCAGGCCAAAGCGGCGTTGACGGCGGTTGTACTCCACCAGTGCCTTGTAAAGCTCGTCTTTGTCAAAGTCAGGCCACAGAGTAGGGGTGACGTAGAACTCGGCATAAGCTCCCTGCCAGATCAGGAAATTGCTGATCCGCATCTCGCCGCTGGTGCGGATGATCAGGTCAGGATCGGATAGCTCCGCCGTGTAGAGATAGTGGCTGACCAGCTCCTCGTTGACCTGGTTGGCAGGCACTCCATCGGCGATGATGCGACGTATCGCATCCACGAGCTCGGCCCGGCCGCCATAATCGAAGGCAACATTGAGGATCAGGCGTCGGTTGTTTTTGGTCAGTTCAATCGCGTCACGGACTTTTTGTTGGAGCCGGGCGGGGAGGCGCTCCAGATGACCAATGTGGCGCAGACACACTCCTTCTGCATGTAGCTCCGCCAGTTCCCGGTCAATAACCCGCTCCAGAATGGATAGCAGAGCCTGGACCTCGCCGCTGGGACGGCCCCAGTTTTCGGTCGAGAAAGCGTAGATAGTCAGAATGGGAATGCCGAACTCGACTGCTGCCCGCAGCACACGCCGGAGATTTTCTGTGCCAGCACGATGACCGGCCGTACGCGGCAACCCGCGGGCCCTGGCCCAGCGGCCATTACCATCCATTATGATGCCAACATGTTGAGGTATCCGCTCCAGAGGCGGGTACCTTTGCTCGTCTTGGGGCGAGCGGTTCGGCTGGTTGACCATTAACCTTCCAGGAGTTCCCGCTGTTTACGGCTGCTGATCTCGTCCATCTGCTCGATGTAGCGGTCGGTGAGTTCCTGCAACTCGTCTTTGGCGCGGTAAAACTCGTCTTCAGAGATCACCTTTTCCTTCTCGAAATCGCGCAGAGTGTCGAGCGCATCACGGCGAATGTTGCGCAGAGCGACTTTACCCTCCTCCACTCGCTGCCGCACCACCCTGGCAAGCTCCTGCCGCCGCTCCTCAGTGAGGCGAGGAATGGGCAGGCGGATGATGCGGCCATCATTGGAGGGAGTAAGTCCCAGTTCCGATTTGAGGATGGCCCGCTCGATGTCACTCAGTGACTTTGGGTCGTAGGGACGGATGGTAAGCAACTGGGGCTCCGGCGCCGAGATGACCGCCAGCTGATTAAGTGGTGTGGGTGTGCCATAGTACTCGACCATCACCCGCTCCACCAGCGCAGGCGACGCCCGACCAGTACGGATAGTCCGCAAGTCGGCCTCCAGTGCCTCGATCGCCTTCAACATATGCTCTTCCGATTCCTGAAGGAGCTCCTTAATCATCCTTTGCTACCGCGAGATCAGCGTACCGATCGGTTCTCCCAAAACAGCCTGTTCCAGGCTGTGAGGCTGCCACAGGTTGAGTACCAGGATCGGCATATCATTCTCCATGCAGAGTGAAATAGCTGTGGCATCCATAACCCCGATGCGCATCTCAAGGGCCTGCATGTAGGTAAGATGATCGAACCTTTCCGCATCGGGATTCTCGTGTGGATCCTCTGCATAGACCCCATCCACCTTGGTGGCCTTGATCAGCAGGTCGGCGTTGATCTCCATAGCCCGCAGCGCAGCAGCTGTATCGGTTGTGAAATACGGATTGCCCGTCCCCCCACCGATGATAACGACCCGCCCTTTTTCAAGGTGGCGAATGGCCCTCAGGCGGATGTAAGGCTCAGCCACGGCCCGCATCTCTATAGCAGTCTGCACCCGCGTGGTGACGCCGATGCGCTCAAGCGCATCTGCCAGGGCCAGAGCGTTCATCACCGTGGCGAGCATCCCCATGTGGTCCGCTGTGGCACGGTCCATCCCATGCGCCAGTCCATCACGCCCACGCCAGATATTACCTGCTCCCAGCACGATGGCCACCTCAGCTTCCAGGTTGCGCATGGCCACAACCTTGGCGGCGATCTCATCAGCCATATGAGGGCTGATGCCAAAACCGCCCGGACCGGCCAGGGACTCGCCGCCCAGTTTGAGCAGCACCCGTTTGTACTTCGCTACCGCCATTTGCCTGGAATCAGCTCTCTTCTCCGAGCTTGTAGCGCACAAAGCGGCGCAGCACGATGTTCTCTCCCAGCCTGGCAGCGACGTCGGAGATGATGTCACGCACCGTTCTACCCTCGTCTTTGACAAAGGGCTGTTCCATCAGGCACGTCTGCTGGTAAAACTTCTCCATCCGCCCGTCAACTATGCGTTCCACGACTTTTTCGGGCTTCCCCTCTCCCAGAGCCTCAGCGCGATAGATGGCCCGCTCGCGCTCAATGACCTCCGGTGGCACTTCCTCACGGGTTATATAGCGAGGCGCGGCAAAGGCGATGTGGAGTGCCAGGTCGTGAGCCAGTTCCTGGAAGTCAGGTGTGCGGGCGACAAAATCGGTCTCGCAGTTCAGCTCCAGCATCACCGCAACGCGATTGCCCGGATGTACATAGGCCTCCACGCGTCCCTCGGAGGCTTTGCGATCAACACGCCTGGCGGCCTCAGCCAGGCCCTGTTCACGCAGCCTGACAACCGCGCTCTCGAAATCGCCATCACAGGCTTCCAATGCTTTACGGCAATCAAGCACACCAGCGCCTGTTGCCTCTCTCAATGCTTTTACCATTTCGGTTGTGATTTCCAACTTCCCACTCCCCATCTGGACTGTGCCAGGCCTTCGGCTAAGGCCCGCCTTTAATCTTCAAAGGTTTCCTCATCTTCGTGCTTACTGCGTTCCTCGTATTCCAGCTCGTACTCTTCGGGGTACTCGCCGTACTCATCCTCTATACCATAGGCCGTAAACTCTTCCATTGCCCCACCTTCCTCCTCTTCGAGTTCTCTGAGGCGGGCCAGTGTGGCAGGGCTGAGGTACTTCTCGTCTTCGGCGCTGACCATCTCGCCTTCCAGCATCTCTTCCGGCTCGTAAGCTTTGCGCAGAGCCATCCCTTCCAGTACCGCGTCGGCGATCTTTGAGGTGATCAACTTGATCGCCCGGATCGCATCATCATTGGCCGGGATCACGTAGTCTATTAAGGAAGGATCGCAGTTAGTGTCTACGACCGCCACGATAGGGATGCGCAGCTTGTGAGCCTCCGTAACGGCGGTCGCCTCCCGACGCACATCCACCACGTACAGCAGGTCCGGGAGTTCACGCATGTTCCTGATACCCCCCAGCCGCTCGTTTAGCTTCTCGATCTGATGTTCCAGACCGAGGGCCTCCTTTTTGGTCAGCCGCTCAAAGTCACCCCTGTCGCGTCGGGCTTCCAGGTTCATCAGGTAATCAATACGTTGTCTGATGGTGCGCCAGTTGGTCAGCGTGCCGGCCAGCCAGTGCTGGTTGACATATGGCATGCCACACCGTTGTGCTTCCTGGGCGATGGTATCCTGGGCCTGCCGTTTCGTGCCCACAAAGAGGACGGTCCCACCGGTTGCCACGGTCTCCCGGACCACGTCGTAAGCCTGTTCGATTGCAGTGAGGGTCTGTTGCAGGTCAATGATATGCACCCCGTTGCGCTCGGTGAAGATGTAGGGCTTCATCTTCGGATGCCAGCGTCGGGTGCGATGACCGAAATGCACCCCGGTTTCCAGGAGTGCCTTCATCGAAACTACAGCCATAAAAATACCTCCTTAAGCGTTATTTCCTCCGCCTCTGTCATTCCTTCGAGGGACCGGGGCGGCTGCTTCCCCGGCACGGCCTCTCTGGTCGGGAGGCGTGTGTAATCAGGCAAATTAACACTGCTCTTCCCCGGCCCGGGCCGGTATCCAGACCACGCCACAGCGGTTCAGATTCGGTATTCAGATTCACAGCACTGGGCAGGTCGGCGAAGGCGTGTCTCTGCCGTGCGCTACAAAAGATCAGGTGCGTAGTACCTGCTTTTACTGTCTGAATAGCTTGCAAATTGTACCATAAAGTGAAATTTGAGCAAGCGAGGTACTTTCCCTCGCAGGAATTGTCAATGCTCTGAAAAACACCCTGCCATGCCAGCCTCGTCTGGGACATCCCGAGAGCTCATTTGCGGTCTGTCAGGTAAACTCCTGGCCATGCTGAGAGCACTTCGAGAAAACCATACCCAGCCCGATCTTGAATGGCAAAAGATCGAGCTGGAATCAGGAGTTTGTACTCAGGACTGCTGATGGCGGTTGTGCCGGGCAACTGACGGGGTGGGTGCACAGCGTTGGATCCTCGGGATCGTGAAATGCAATCCAGCAGTTCAGGGTTTTCAGGTGCTTCCTCGACGCCGGTTGTCAAATGCCCGCTGGCTTATCGCCACCTGAGTAAGCGTTGTGAAGCGGTGTCCGAAACGGGCGAGGCGATGAGACGCTACCATAGTGCACCTTATGGTCAGACGCCTGAGGCGACAAGCATGGGGGCAAGCCTGTAGCCGGAATTTTCAGACACGCTTCAAGAATCAGTTATGCGAACAGGAAACCTGCGCAGGGGATAACGCTAACCGGTGCTCGCTCACCTTTACGGTGGCCCAATCATAGCAGGCGTCCTTCGCCCGCTGTTCATCGGATGGGCGGGATGAACTGCTGCTACCGCCCTCTGTGCATCTTGAGCGTACGTTCCAGAATCTCTTCCCTTTCGGAAAGATCGAGCTGCCTGCGTTCGGCCTTCTTTTCGCGCCGCTCCCGCCTTGACTGCTGGGCGCGGTGCAGTGCCATCTCCATAGTCGTACGCACAGTTTCCTCGCCCTCCCCAGAATCCTCGTCGGCTTCTATTTCCTCTTTTATTCCCTTCATGGTCAGATCAATGCGTTTTTTCTGCCTGTCGAGTCTGAGGATACGGACCTCAACCTGGTCGCCGACCTTCACCTTTTCTGAGGGGTGGCGAATATATCCCTCAGACATCTCCCGCACATGTAACAGCCCTGGCCTTTCAGCTCCGATATCCACGAATACCCCGTACGACTCCATACGTGTGACGACGCCGGTATAAACCTGCTCCTCCTGCAATTCATGCCACTCGACGGCTGGTGGCTCGACCATCGTGAGGCTGATCCGTCCCTTCTTGGGATTAACCTGGGTCACCCATACAGTCACGTTATCACCAGGATGGACCACGTCAGTGACGCTGTTGACACGCCTTGGAGCAAGCTGGGAAATGTGAACCACCCCGTCGTATTCCAGGCCTAGGTCTATGACGGCGCCGTAGAGCTGCGTCTCCTTGACCACCCCTTTAAGACACATTTTGGGCTGCAATTCAGTAATTGAGCTGACCTGCGAGTACACTACTGGCATTCTTATTCCCTCAACAAAAAGAGAGTAGGAAAAGCTGAAGTGAAAGTTGCGTAACTTGTACTATTCAGGCGGTGACTGTAGGGGCGAGGAATGCCTTGCCCGTACACCATTTTTGGCCACAGGCCTTTGGCCGGCTCTCGCCGGATACGGGCGATTAATCAATCGCCCCTTCCTTGCTGCACCACCGGGCAGTGTCGGCGCAGGCCGACAACCGGCACGAAGCGCCCAAAGAGGGCGATTTCAATCGGCCTGAACAGTTACAAAGTGGTAAATCTCCTCCAGCCTGAGGGATTATAGCCCAGAGGTGGTAAAGTGTCAAGCTTGCGTTTATAGGGTGGTGTCTGTCATATTTGGGCCGCGCCCGACGCCGCCACGACCAGCCACATTGTAGGACAACTGCTCGCAGTTGTCCTACAATGTGCCCTTCTGGCTCGGGCCGGTCTCCATGCCACATCCGACATCGGGTTGGTCGCTGGCGGTGAGTCGGGACCATTTCCCAAACTCGAGACACTTGCCGGTCGTTTAGAGCCTATCCGAAAAACCGTACAAGCGGCATCCCTATGCCGCTTATACCGACGCATAGGGATGCGTCGGTTACGTTTTTCGGATAGGCACTTAGTCAGGACTGCGGACCCAACTTGCCAACATGCCACTTTCTGATATTATATTCCGCCGACGGGAATCTGAGCAGTTTGTAGAGAGCATGGTATGACCCCCATACACATAGTCCGTTATGTAGCCCTGCAGCGTCGACAGCGCCGACGCGCTGCCGAACAGAGCGGTCCTCGACAGGCCATCCGCATCGCCGGGCTTGTTTTCCTGATCCTGGCTACGGTCGTCATAGTCTCTATCGCCGGCAGTGTGAGCGCCGTCCTCGGCGCGTACGCCTATTTCACGCGTGACCTGCCGGAGCCGGAGCAGATTGAGGCAGCCGAGGAGAACTTCGAGACCACCAAAATTTACGACCGCACCGGCCAGGTGCTGCTATACGAGGTGATTGACCCATTCGGCGGAGACCGGACCTGGGTCTCCCTGGACCAGATCCCAGAAGAGCTTATCTGCGCAACCATCGCCAGCGAGGACAGAACCTTCTGGACCAACCCTGGCTTCGATCCGCGCGGTATCGCGCGTGCTTTCTGGTCCAACCTGCAGGGGCGTAAGATTCAGGGTGGCTCTTCCATCACCCAACAATTGATTAAAAACGTTGTCATTGAGCCTGAGCGCCGCTACGTAAGCGCAGAGGGCCCCAAGTGGAAGGACTATGAGCGAAAGATCACCGAGCTTCTGCTGGCTTACCGCATCACCCAGAAATACTCCAAAAGGCAGATTCTGGAGTGGTATCTCAACACCAATCCATATGGAAACCTGGCCTACGGTATAGAGGCAGCCGCACGGGTCTACTTCGGCAAGAGCGCCCGCGAGCTGACGCTCGCTGAGTCGGCCACCCTGGCTCCTATCCCCCAATACCCCCGCATGAATCCCTTCGACAATCCTGAAGAAGCCCGTAAGCGACAGGGGCTTGTTCTCGACGCAATGGTACGCCAGGGCTGCATCACCCGCGAGGAGGCACTCGCCGCCAAGTACGAGGAGTGGAAGCTGGCCAGGTTCACCGAGCGCTTCGACATCAAAGCGCCGCACTTCTCAATCTATGTGCGCAAGCAGTTGGAAGAGATGTTTGGCCCTGAGCTGGTGTACCGGGGTGGACTGCGGGTTTACACCACACTGGACCTCGACCTGCAGGAACAGGCCCAATGCGTGGCCCGTGCCCATATCCGCCGCCTTTCTGGCGAGGATGAAGCCGCCGTGCTCCAGGAGGCCCTGGATGCAGGATGTACAGCAGCTCAATTCCTCACCCCACTTCGTGAATACGACGTCGGACGTGACCACAACGTGAATAACGCTGCAGTTGTCGCTATCCGCCCTGCCACAGGTGAGATCCTGGCCATGGTCGGCAGCCTCGACTACTGGGACGAAACGATAGACGGGCAGTTCAACGTCGCGGTAGATGGACCAGGCCGCCAGCCCGGCTCGGCGTTCAAGCCCTTTACCTACCTGACGCTGCTCTCCCAGGGGTACAATGCCGCCCATATGTTCATGGACGTGCGTACTGCGTTCAAGCAACCCAATGGTGCCCCCTATGTACCGGAGAACTACGACCGCAAATACCACGGGCCGCAACGTATGCGGCTGGCCCTGGCCCGTTCCTACAACATCCCTGCCGTCGCAGCATTGGAGCTGGCCGGTGTTGACAACGTGATCCGTATGGCGCACCGTCTCGGCATCAACACGCTGAACCGGGGACTGGACTACTACGGCCTCAGCCTGACCCTTGGAGGAGGAGAGGTACATCTGCTCGACATGACCTACGCTTTCAGCGTCTTCGCTACTGGTGGCCGGATGTACGGCGAGGCCGTACCCGAGGAGGAACGACGCGCCGGATACCGGGAACTGAACCCGGTCGCCATCCTGCGCGTTGAGGATCGCAACGGAAACATATTGTACGAGTACAAAGAGCCCAAAAGCCAGGATATCCTCTCACCGCAACTGGCCTACCTGATGAACTCCATTCTCTCCGACCAGCAGGCAAGATGGGCCGGATTCGGCCACCCCAACCCGATGGAACTTTCAAATGACAGGCCAGCTGCGGCCAAAACCGGCACAACCAACGACTTCCGCGATGCGTGGGCAATCGGATACACACCACAGTTAGCGGTCGGTGTGTGGGTAGGCAACACCGATAACAGCGAGATGAAAAACCTGCCAGGCGTGCGGGGAGCGGGACCCATCTGGCATGCCGTGATGGAATACGCATTACAGGATGAAGAAATCGTTCCCTTTTACCGGCCAGATGGGCTGGTCGAACGGGCGGTATGCGCTGTCTCCGGCAAACTGCCCGGCCCGCACTGTCCTACCGTCAACGAAATCTTCATCCCGGGCACCGAACCCACCGAACAATGCGACATCCATCAGGTATATATGGTGAACCGGGAAACAGGACGGCTCTGCACCGTGCACACCCCGCCGGAGTTGTGCGAAGAGCGGGTTTACGAAGTGTACCCACCAGAAGCAGCCGACTGGCTCGCCAGTCTTCCCGAGGACAGGCGACCGGCACAGCCACCCACCGAGTACGATACCACCTACGGGCCGGTGCCCACCGATGCCGAGGTGGCTATCATCAGCCCGACCCCTTACTCCTACATCCGGGGCATCGTGCCCATCGTCGGCAATGCCAGGGGAGGTGACTTCAACTTTTACCGGCTGGTGTTTGGCAAAGGGCTATACCCCACCGAGTGGCTCCAGATCGGCCCCGACCACGGTGAGCAGGTTGACCATAACATTCTGGAGTACTTCGACACCACCTCACTGGATGGATTATACACGCTCCGCCTCCAGGTGGTAGATCACTCTATGGCGCTGCGCGAGGCGACCATCCAGGTCACGGTTGACAATATCTCGCCGACCGTTACGCTCAATCATCCGGAGGATGGAGCGGTATACGAGATAGGCCGCGATGAATGGACTAACGTCAATGCCGAGGTGGAGGACTATTCGGTGGCGCGGGTCGAGTTCTACGGCTACGCCGGCTCCAAGGACACCGAGCCGCCGCCTGGTCTGGCACCCTTTGCCGTGCGCACCGTCGCGCCGTTCAACGTTAACTGGCCGTTGAAGGAAACGGGGGAGTTTACTCTCTACGTCGTCGCCGTTGATGAGGCGGGTAACAGCACTACAAGCGAGCGGGTTACGATTCGGGTAATGCCTCGTCAGCAGAGCCGGTAGCGAGCAGCGCGACCACCCTGTCAAGGATCGCCTCAGCGACGGCCGTTTTGCTCATCAACGGCAGCGACTTCACGCTGCCATCACGCCCGATCAACACGACCCGGTTGGTCTCCACACCAAAACCGGCATCGCGCGCCGTGATGTCGTTGGCCACAATAAGATCAAGGTCCTTGGCCAGCAGCTTGGAGCGGGCATGTTCTACCAGTTGCTCGCTCTCGGCAGCAAAGCCAACTACCACGCGCGTACGCATCCCCCTGGCATCCCTGACCGCGGATAGAATGTCAGGTGTACGCACTAACTGGAGAGTCAACGTCTCTTCCGCCTTCTTGATCTTCTGCGCTGCCACACTGACAGCCCGATAGTCTGCCACGGCTGCAGCCATCAACAACACATCGCAGTCCTCCAGCGCGGCAAGCACCGCATCGTGCATCTCCTGCGCCGTGGTCACCTCCACCCGTTCCGCGCCGACAGGTGTTGGGAGCCAGGTAGGGCCGGTGATCAGTGTGACCTGCCCACCCCGATCCAGAGCCGCCTGGGCCAGAGCGAAGCCCTGCCGTCCAGAAGAGGGATTGCTGATGAAACGCACCGGGTCAAGCGGCTCACGGGTGGGACCGGCCGTCACAATGACCTTACGTCCGGAAAGGGGGCCGTTCCTCCCCAACACCAGCCTGATGTGACCCAGTATCTCATCCGGCTCGACCATGCGTCCCCTTCCAGCCAGCCCCGATGCCATACGCCCCCAGGCCGGCCCGACGACGTATGCTCCACGCCCCTTCAATACGGCAATGTTGGCCTGGGTGGCCGGGTGCTCCCACATACCGGCATCCATAGCCGGGACGATCACCAGCGGACATGAGGCAGCCAGTGCCAGCGTGGTGAGCAGATTATCGGCCAGGCCATGGGCCAGCCGGGCAATGGTATTGGCAGTCGCCGGGGCAACGACGAGCAGCTCAGCAGCATGAGCAAGCCCAACATGGGCAATGTGGGTGGGCAGGGCCTTGCCGGCAGTGCGCCACATATCCGTGTAGACAGGCCGGCCGGTCAGCGCCTCAAAAGTCAGGGGCGCGACAAAACGCGTGGCGGATTCGGTCATCACCACATCAACCAGAGCGCCGGCCTGAGCCAGATGGCTGGCCAGCGTACACACTTTGTACGCGGCTATGCCACCGGTCACGCCCAGGAGGATACGCCTGTTTTCCAGAAGCGGTACGTGTTCCACGTTCAGCGGTTCAGCTCATAAATGATCCGCAGCCCGTGCAGTGTCAACCAGGGATCAACCACATCAATAACTCCGGTCTCACAGGCGACCAGTTCTGCCAGCCCTCCCGTAGCGACAACACGGGTCTGTGGTCCAAGCTCCGCCTTAAAACGGGCCACCATCCCCTCTACCAGCCCGACATAGCCGAATAGCAGCCCGGATTGCATGCTGTGCACCGTATTCCGCCCAATGGCTGAAGGCGGGCGTTTCAACTCAATGCGGGGGAGTTTGGCCGTCCTCTCAAAGAGCGCCTGAGCTGCTATGGTAATGCCGGGAGCGATCGCCCCTCCCAGATAGTCACCCTCTGCGGAGACCGCATCAAAAGTGGTGGCGGTGCCAAAGTCAACCACACAGGCTGGCGTGCCGTAGAGCGCCCGCACGGCAGCAGCGTCCACGATCCGGTCTGCGCCTACCTCCTGTGGATTTTCGTAACAGATACGCACTCCGGTTTTCACCCCGGCGCCCACTACAAGCGCATCCTGGCCCAGGTAGTCCCGGCAGACCTGCTGGAAGACCGGGGTCAAAGGGGGGACAACGCTGGCAATGGCAGCCCCGGTGACCTGATCGGGCTGGTATCCCCGATGGCGAAACAGTTGAACCACCAGAATGCCATACTCGTCAGGCATCTTTTCATGGATAGTGCGTATGCGCCAGCTTGATCTGAGCGTCTCACCATCGTACAGGCCGAAGGTGATATTGGTATTGCCAATATCCACCGTGAACAACATACTACATCACCATTGTATACTGCGCCACAGGTGAACTTTGGAATTTTCCTGAGCGTGGTAGCACGTGGTTAAATGGTATTTATTCAGCCTGCGCCCGCCGGAGCACAGTCCGGCGGAGCAGATGGCACCTGAGCCAGGGGCGTCTCAGTGTAGCCAGTGTCTGCAAAGTCTGGTCCGGGCGGACTGTGGTCCGCCCGGCACAGCACGGACAGGCTGAACAGTTACGTTAAATGTCCAATTCTTACCCGTCCCCAGTATAAGTTACGCGCTCATCCCCTCCCTGGCGCGCCGGATATCTGGTGACTCATATCAGGCTATCCGGCTAGGCAGGCATGAGCGTTCCACGAACCTTGTGTTGTCACTACCGGCAGACCAACACCGGACGTCGGCTGGTACGCAGCACCTCGTCAACTGCGCTGCCCAACACAATCCCCAGCATGGGACTCAGTCCATAGCCTCCCATAAGGATCAGATCACAATCCTGCTCCTCGGCTGTCAACATCACCGAAGCGGCGACCGGCCCCCGTTCCGTGAAGTATGTGGCCTCAACGCCGTGTGTTTCCAGATACGTGCGAGCGCGCGCCAGTGTCTCCGGGGTGGTACGCCCCTCTTCCACCACGGTCATCACCACCAGCGGGATATTCCAGCGAGCTGCCATATAGGTCGCGACGAAAAGCGCCTCTTCAGCCTTAGGGCTACCATCGTAAGCCAGCAAGGCACGCTCCAGTGGATGTGGGGGAGCCGGCACCATCATAATCAGCCTGGGGCAGCTACGGATCAGCGCGCTGATCCCGGAGCCGAGCCTGGCCGTCACTCTGGGCGCAGGAGGATGTTTCAGAGCCAGGACAACCAGATCAGTCCAGCGGGCCAGTGCACATACCTGCCTTGATACATTGCCCACCTCGAAGACCAGGTCTCCCACCACGCCCAGTGCTTCGCAACGCCGCCTGAACTCGCTTTCCAGGGCGCGCGCTGCCCTCCCATCCCTCTCCCTCGGTGAAGAGACCACGTGAAACGCATGGAGTCTCGCCCCCTCGCGCCGGGCCACGATCGCGGCCTGCTCCATGGCCCACCAGCCATTCTCTTTTCCGTTGAGGGCAACGAGAATATCGGTGAACAGACGATCGGTCTGGCGTCCTTTGAGCCGCTCCTCGCGCCACTGTCCGGGTGGTGGTCCGCCCTCGATCTCTTCAGGCATCACCATACGGCGAATCTTCTCTACAACCCGTGTGACCACATGGTGCAACCTGGGGCTGAAGCGCTTCACGAGATCGTCTGCTACAGCTTCGGGTCTCAGCTCCCATCCCAGGGCCTCCTCCAGCGCGGCGCGGTGTTCCGCGAGCCACAAATAAAGGTCCGCCTCAGTACGGCCGGGAAAATCCTGCAACACACCCCTTGCCCTGATCACCTGAACGACGGGCAGGTAGACCGTATCGTACCAGTGAGCCACTGCCTCTTCGTAGGGTATCTCCCGCTTCTGTTCCAGCCCCATGAAATAGCGATGGGTCTCGATATGCTCCTCAAGAATCCTGTACTGGCCCGGCGCGGTTACAGTCAGGTCAGCGCCTGGCCTCAGCAGGTCGAGGCGAGTACGCTCGAGGAACTCGGCGTACTCAGCTTTGATGATCAGATCATCGGGTTGATCATCCGGTGACAATTCCACCCGGGTCTTGAGCTCGGTCACGTAGGCAGGAATATGAGTCATCCCAAGCTGACGTGCAGCAGAGACCCGATGGTTGCCATCGAGCACGAAGTAAGCCTGCCCGATCTGATACACCTCGATTGGTGGCACCCCTGACCAGTCGGCCATAGCCACCCTCACGCGCATCCAGCGATCCCGGTCGCTATCGAATTTGGGCAGGAAATCGCGGGTGAAATCATTGTAACGCCCCACGCTGCCGACGATGGCATCCAGGGGGATCTCCTTGAGCACGCTACTGCCGGTCCTGACTGCCCTGAGCTTGCGGCGTACCTCCTCGTAGGAGAGGAGGCTGGCTGACTTTCCGGTCAGTCGGGCCAGCATCTCTTTCAAATCAGCCTGTCTACGGGCACGCCGGAAATCATCCAGGGCTGAGAGAAACTCCGGTGAGTTTTGAGGAAACATAACACCCAGACCAAAAAGTTTGACAGTCACCCTGCGGGTGACTGTCAAACCGAAACATCCTACTTGCCTGAGTCACCGCCTCCGCCAGAGCTTGTGCCGGAGTCAGAGGAACTTTTCGCAGATTTATCATCCTTTTTATTGTTGTTACCAGGAGCCGCAGTGGATGACCGGCCACGATTATCGGTCACGTAGAAACCGGCCCCCTTGAAGATAACACCCACAGGTTGAATCAGGCGGTATACCTCTCCTCCGCACTCCGGGCAGAGTTGTAGAGGTTCCTCGCTGATGTGCTGTCGGTATTCAAAACGTACACCACAATCTCGACACTTGTACTCGTACAATGGCATCCCGATCACCTCCTGACAATGATACAATTATAATGCACATGAGCCAGTCAGGCAAGCCAGAAATCGCAATGGGGTGTCCGTCACTTTTTTGCGCGAGAAGAGAGCGAGAGCAGGCTATGGCTGGCCGTGGCGACGTCAGTTGTAGGGCAACTGCGAGCAGTTGCCCTACATTGTGGCCGGTCGTG
>DAOTYA010000082.1:0-14957 GCA_034435075.1 Anaerolineae bacterium | reverse complement strand
CTTAACGAGCCAGGCGAGGAGAACAGAGCCCGATCCTGGCGCGAAAACCGCCAGCGGCCCGCCAGAGAGTAGCCATCGTCAAATAACCATCTCCAGCAGCCTGCGGACCAGTTCTTTGACATTAACCCCGGCTTCAATCGTTGGCCCTACGCAGCCCGGGCATCCGCCGGTACATGGACACTTTTGCACCACTTCGAGCGCGGATTTAAGCAATTCATCGTGCAGCTCATAAAGGCGTGCGCTCAGGCCCGCGCCTCCGGGCGCACGGTCGTATAACGTGATGGTGGGCAGCCCACTTTCCGGCGCACGAGCCTGTACGGCCGTACCCAGATCTGCCGGATCGCACATCAGGTACAACGGTGCCAGGTTTTGCCATAGATAAGCCAGCCCATCCAGCGCTCCCTGCGCCCCTCGCGCCTGCTCGACCCTGTGGTGACATGCGGGGCACAGAGTGATAAGGTTCTCCAGCCGGTTGGCGTATTTATGGAAGTCGTTGACCCCCGGCACATAGCCGAAGGAGCGAAATGGGACCAGGTGGTGGACATCGTGTTGACGTCCCACCTGCTCTGGTGCACCACAATGACGGCAGGCATATCCATCCCTGGCACGGGCAGCATCCCTCTGAGCCGGCCAGTCCGGGCCATAGTAAATTGGCGCCGGGAGCACACCCGATTCCCGCAGTATTCTCGTCAGCTCCGGTGAGAGCGTCAGCCAGCAGCCGACGGTGTGCAGTTTCTGCTCTGGCAGATCGAGTGGTTCCCATCCCAGTATCTCGTGGGTGTAGCGCCGGACCCTGCGGTAGCCGATGACCCGCGTCGTCACGAGCACCTCGCCGTAACCTTTCTCCCCCTCTTTTACTGCATCTACGGATATTTGGTGGACGATATGTACTTCTGTGACAGAAGAGGCCTGCGTGTAATAGTCCACCGAAGCCGGCCGGACACAGGCCAGTCCTTTTTCCCAATCAAGCGATTCCACAATGTACGTCTCGCCTGCGTGCAGGTAGACTGCGCCTTCGTGGAGCAGCAGCGGGGCAGTGGGCCGATCCACCTGGCCGACAACCCCGACCGGCTCGGTGCTCACATCGTGGATTAATACCCAATCGGTGGTGCTTGTGCGCAGGGATACCTGTGCTGCCGGATACCCACCGCCGATCCATGTGTAACGGCTGTCGTGGCGATAGAGCAGGCCATCCCCGGCCAATGCGTCCAGCATGGCCTGTGTGTCTGGAGCGCGACCAAATGGTTCATCACGCTCGAAAGGAAGCTCGAAAGCGGCACAGGCCAGGTGGCTTGAGAGGATCGCCGGGTTGTCCGGGTTGATCAGCCCCTGCTCAGCAGGGCGGCCGAAGAAGTAATCCGGGTGAGTAACCAGGTATTGATCGAGCGGCGAGGCGCCGGCCACCAACACGGCTACCGCCGGCCCGGCACGGCGGCCTGCCCGTCCGGCCTGTTGCCATGTTGAGGCGATGGTGCCAGGGTAACCGGCCATCACACACGCACTCAGTGTGCCGATGTCTATACCCAGCTCCAGCGCGTTGGTGGCGACGACGCCGCGCACCTTACCCTCGCGCAATCCCCGTTCGATGGCCCGTCGTTCCAAAGGCAGGTAACCGCCCCGGTAACCCTGCACAGCCTGAGGATTGTCCCCATCAGCGGCCAGGGCGTCGCGCAGGTAGCCAAGCAGTACCTCGGTGGTCATCCGGGCACGTGTGAAGATGATCGTGTGCACGCCAGCGCGGAGAAAGCGTGCAGCAATATCTTTCGCTGCCAGAGTGGAACTGCGCCTCATGCCGGACGCAGCATCAGCAAGCGGTGGATTGTACAGGATGAAATGTCTTTCCCCCTGCGGGGAGCCGTCATCGTCCACTAACCTGACCGGTGCCTCGGTGAGCTGCTCAGCGAGCTGGCGAGGGTTGGCGATCGTCGCTGAAGTGCAGATAAAGCGTGGTGCGGTGCCGTAAAACCGGCATATCCGCTGCAGGCGGCGCAACAGGTTCGCCATATGCCCGCCGAAGATGCCCCGGTAAGTATGAAGCTCATCGAGCACGACGTAGCGTAAGTTTGCGAAAAAGCGTGCCCACCTGGTATGGTACGGGAGGATGCCCGTGTGCAACATATCCGGGTTGGTGACAAGGAGGCGCGCCTGACGACGCACAGCAGCGCGTTGAGAAGAAGGCGTATCCCCATCGTAGGCCTGGACGGTAGCCCTGGGGAGGAGGTCTCCAAAAAGCGATAAGCAACTGGCAACCTGATCATGGGCCAGCGCTTTAGTAGGGAAAAGGTAGAGGGCACAGGCTGCCTGGTCATTGTACAGGGCACTTAACACCGGCAGATTATAAGCCAGCGTCTTGCCGGAGGCAGAAGAAGTGGCCAGAACGACGTTCTCCCCCGCCAAAGCTGCCTCGATGGCCTGCGCCTGATGTGTATAAGGCTGTTCGATACCGTATGCGCGCAGCGCGGCGAGCAAACGCTGTTCCAGGCCACCAGGCCAGGGAAGTGTGCGGGCGGGTCTGGGCGGCAGACACACCCAGGCGGTTACGCAGCTCATGAAAGCCGCGTCCTGGCGCATATCCTGGAGCACGTCCGAGAGTTCCATCGTCGAGCGTCGCTCTGCGCTAACCTGAGAATCGGCCTGGCCGGGCGCCGGTGGCTACTGCCACAAGATCGGAACGGGACGCGCTAACCCATCACACGGCAGATCAACCCCTTCAGGTACAACCCTTCCGGGAAGGTCAGGGCGACCGGATGGTCCGCTCCCTGGGCCATATAGCCGATGATCTGAGCCTCTCGCTGCGCGTCAACCGCCGCACCAAAGACGATTTTCTGGAACAGATCGGCAGAGATGGCGCCTGAGCAGGAGAAGGTAAAGAGTATCCCGCCCGGCCGCAGAAGTTGAAAAGCCAGCAGGTTGATATCCTTGTAAGCGCGTGTGGCCCGCTCCACCTCCCGTGCCGCGGAGGCGAACTTGGGAGGGTCAAGCACGATGAGATCGAAAAACCGCCCCTCATTGCGATAGTCACGCAAAACGCCAAACACGTCGCCTTCCACATACTCCACAGCGCCGTCCGCGCTTCCGTTTAGAGCGAAGTTGCGGCGGGCAAGTTCCAGCGCCGGGGCCGAACTGTCCACCAGCGTGACGGCGCCGGCCCCGGCGCGCGCAGCATAGAGGCCGAATGAACCTGTGTAGGCAAAGGCATCGAGCACCTCAGCGCCGGCACAGAAGGCGGAAAGCCGCTTCCGATTCTCGCGCTGGTCCAGGTAGAATCCGGTCTTGTGACCCCGGCGGATGTCCACCAGGAAACGCTTCCCGTCCTCCAAAATCTCTATCAGCTCCGGCGGTTCCTCTCCCCACAAGAGGCCGGTCTGGGGGCTTAATCCCTCCTTCGCCCGCACCTCGACATCGGAGCGCTCGTAGATGCCGCGCACACCGTCCACCAGTTCAAGCAGCGCACCGACCAGTTCTTTCTTGCGGCGCTCGATCCCCAGCGTAAGGGATTGAATCACCAGCCAATCCGCATAACGATCCACAATCAGCCCGGGTACGAAGTCCGACTCGGCATGTACCAGACGACAGGCAGTGGTGGCACGGTCAGCAGCGAGGGAACGGCGGGCAGTGATGGCCTTTTCCAGCCTGCGCAACCAGAAATCCCGATCTATCTGCTCGCCACGATGCCACGTCAGCAGACGCACTATAATTTGGGAATGGCTGTTGAAATACCCCCTGGCCAGCCATTCCCGTTCAGCGCTGTACACCTCGACGATCTCGCCATCGGCCAGCTCCCCCTCGTAGCCGGCGATAGCGCCGGAAAAGACCCAGGGATGGTGTTGTAAAACCGGCCTGACACGGTCTGGCTTAAGTATTATCCTCCCGCTCATTCCCTTGCGCCGTCAGATCACCTCTACTTCCCTGCCCGCCTTCTCGAAAACCTCCAGCGCATAGGCGATGTCCGCTTCGGTGTGAGCCGTCGTGACAGTCGCGCGCAGCCGTGCCAGCCCAACCGGCACAGCGGGCGAGACCACCGGCAGGACGAAGATATTCTCCTCCTGGCACAGCCTTGCCATGCGATAAGCGCGCTCATCCTCTCCGCAGATGATGGGCACGATGGGTGTTTCGCTGTTGAGCGTATTGAAACCGAGCGCCTTAAGCCCATCCAGGAACAGCTTCACGTTGTGATGGAGCTTACGTACCCGCTCCGGCTCCTCCTCCATCACCTGGAACGAGGCGCAGGCAGCAGCCGCCTGCGCTGGTGGCAGGGCTGCCGAGAAGACGAAAGCGCGTGCTGTATGTTTCAGGTAGGTGATGAGTTCCCTGCTCCCGGCCACGTATCCACCCACACTGGGGATCGTTTTAGAGAGTGTGCCCATTTTCACGTCAATGACCTGTTCCAGCCCGAAATGTTCCTCGATGCCGTGACCCGTTTCGCCCAGCACACCCAGGCTGTGCGCCTCGTCTACCATGAGCATGGCCCCATACTGGCGACACAACCGGCTGACCTCGGGGAGATTGATGATGTCCCCATCCATGCTGAATACGGCATCCACCACGACGAGCTTGCCGGCCTGTGCATCGGCCTGCCGCAGGCGTTGCTCAAGCCCGGCCATATCGTTGTGGGGGAAACGGACGAACCTGGCACCGCTGAGCAGACACCCGTCCACGATGCTTGCATGATCGAACTTATCGCAGATGACCACGTCGCCCCTGCCTACAAGTGATGAGATGGTTGCCAGATTGGTGACGTAACCACTGGAGTAGGCAATAGCCGCCTCGGCGTTTTTGAAGCGGGCGATGGTCTGTTCCAGCTCCTCGTGAAGCGGCAGCGAGCCGGCCAGGATACGCACGCCGTGAGTCCCCGTCCCGTAGCGGGCCACCGCCTTGTGAGCCGCTGCCTCGATTTTGGGATGGCCCAGCAGGCTCAGGTAGCTGTAGGACGCAAAGTTAAGCATACGGCGTCCGTTCGTGACAACCCAGGCTCCATCGAATTCCTCCAACGGCTGTAAATAGAAGTACAGCCCTGCCCGCTGTACTTCAGCCACTCGCCTGTTCATCTCTTCAATACGTTTTTTGATTGGATCGCTCATCAGTCCTCCCTTTTAGTAATGAGTTCCAGCAACTGTGCCTCGTCAATCATCGGCACTCCCAGTTGTTGCGCTTTGCGATATTTGGTACCACCGGGTGCACTTCCCACCACCAGATAATCCGTCTTGCGGCTGACGCTGTCGGTGACCCTGCCCCCATGCCGCTCGATCAGGCGGGTGGCCTCCTCCCGGCTCATCGCTGGCAATGTGCCGGTGATGACGAAAGTCAGCCCCTCAAGTGGCCCACCTGTGGGCATGCCTGCACCGGCCTCTTCTGCCAGTCTGACGCCGGCCCGGCGCAGCTTCTCGACGAACTCCAGGTTGCGTGGCCGGGCAAACCATTCCACAATTGCCCCGGCAATATGGGGGCCAAGCCCTTCTATGGTTTGTAATTCCTCAGCAGTTGCTGCGGCGAGCGCATCGAGTGAGTGGTAGTGGCGGGCCAGCAACTGAGCCACAATGCTCCCCACGCCCCGGATACCAAGCGCTGCGAGTACCTGCGCCAGCGGCCTGTCTTTACTGGCCGCAATGGCCGCCAGCAGATTATCGGTGCTCTTCTCAGCAAAGCCCTCCAGGCCCAGCAGCTCCTCCCGTTTGAGGTAATACAGGTCGGCTGCATCCTGTACCAGCCCGCGCTCCACCAGCAGTTGGGCCGTGCGTTCACCCAGCCCCTCAATGTCCATTACCGCAGCGAAGTACTCGACACGTCGCACCCGCTGCTCCGGGCAGGCGACGTTAATGCAGTAGACCGCCACCTCATCCTCCGGCGAGACGACCGTTTCCCCGCAGGAGGGGCACGTCTGCGGCATCTGGTAGGGACGCTCGGCGCCGGTCCGCCGCTCCACCACCGGCCCGACAACATAGGGGATCACATCGCCGGCCCGGCGCACAATGACCACGTCACCTATGCGGATGTCCTTGCGCTGCATATCCTCGAAATTGTGGAGGGTGGCTTTGCGGATGGTGACGCCCCCCAAACGCACAGGTTCCAGGACGGCGTAAGGGGTGAGCACACCGGTGCGCCCCACGTTCACACCGATGTCGAGCACGCGGGTCGTGGCCTCACGGCCGGGAAACTTGAAAGCGACCTCGCCACGCGGGGCATGCCCCACCACGCCCATCGCCTGGCGAGTTGCCAGATCGTCCACTTTGATCACCAGCCCGTCCAGCTCGTAGTCCACCGTGTCCCTTTTCTCGATCCAGGCTTCGCAGTAAGCGATCAGCTCATCCAGTGACTCGAAGCGGGCAATATGCTCCGAGACAGGGAACCCCAGCTCCCGCAGATAGAGCAACGTCTCCCACTGGGTCGTTGGCACCGGGCCATCAGCATCCACGATGGCGTAGCAGAGGAGGGTGATAGGGCGGGAGGCGGTAATACGGGGGTCGAGCTGACGCAGGCTTCCCGCTGCAGCGTTGCGGGGGTTGGCGAAAATCTTATCCCCCGCCTCAGCCTGGCGGCGGTTCAGCTCCTCGAAATCCTCAATGCGCATGATCGCTTCGCCGCGCACGACCAGCCGATGTGGCACGGAGACCGCTTTTCTCTCCGGCGAAGGCACCGGGATGCGCAGGGGAAGGGCACGCACTGTGCGCAGGTTGCCCGTCACGTCCTCGCCGACGAAACCGTCGCCCCGGGTTGCCCCGAGCACAAAGACTCCATCCTCATAGTGGAGGACGACCGTCAATCCGTCCAGCTTTGGCTCGACCACCCATGCAGGGGGCGGAGCGGTGGAGGGCATAAACTTGCTCACCCGTTCCCACCAGGCGCGAATTTCATCGCCGTTGGTGGCCTTATCCAGGCTCAGGATGGGAGCAGGATGCTCTACTTTGGCAAAACCTTCTGCCGGCTGATGGCCAACCCTTTGGGTCGGCGAGTCGGGAGTGATAAGTTCCGGATGCTCTGCCTCCAGAGCCCGCAGCTCGTCCATTAAGGCGTCATACTCGGCATCACTGATGACGGGAGCATCCAGCACGTAGTAGCGGTAGTTATGATAATGGATTTCCTGACGTAACCAGGTAATGCGTTCGACGATATCTTGATTCATAGCCACCTCGTGTTAATTCCCTGTAAGTCCCTGGAGGCAGGAGGCAGGAGGCAAGGGGCAGGAGGCAAGAGGCAGGAGGCAAGAGGCAGGATGCAGGGTGCAGGATGCAAGATGCAAGCGACTGCATAGTTCCTGACATTAAGGGTGTTCGATCGGCTCAAGGAAGTTGCCGGCTGCCCACCATTCACGCTCACTGTTCTCCAGGTCCCGGATTTTCCACCACACAAACTCGCCGGCCGCCACAGGCCCATCCACGACGATGAATTCCTCCCCTTCGAGTGCGATGTCCATACGCACGTAGTTCTCACCAGGGCCGGCACGCAGGTTGAGGCCATATCCGCCGGTACCGGCAACGCGCACATAACGCCCGATGGCAATGCCGGCAGGGGCGGCAGGTATCGGCTCCTCAGTTGGGGCAGGCGTAGGAGTGTCGGTGGCCACAGTGGGCACGGGCGTAGGGGTCCAGATAATGATGGTAGGGGTGGGCCTGTTTCTGCCACCGCTCTGCCCGTGCGTAAGGTAAATGACCCACAGCGCACATACCGTCGCCGTCAGCGCCACCGCAAAAACTGCGACCACCACCCTGAATATCGTGTTCAGCCGTTCCATAGCTCCTCACACCCGGCCCGGAGAGTTTCGCACCCTGGAGTCCTACCGCAGCACTACAGGGAGCCAGACATGAAGCCGCGCCACATAAAAGCTATCCGTCACCCATGCCGAGCGATTCCCGGCCGCATCGAAGACCTGAACACCCCACTGATGTAATCCATCCGTGGTCCAGGGCACGGTGTACACAGCGTTGGTGGTGGTGTAAAAACGCTCATCCAGTGCCACCGTGTAGGCCAGAGTGGAGCCGCCATCAGGCGGCACAGCCTCCCACTCCAGACGCAGTACCGGCAGCGCTGTGATGGTGACCCCGCCGGTGGGGGTGATAAGAGTGGTCGCGGGCGGCAGGACCGTGTCATAGGTGAAAGAGACGACGGCCGGATCAGAGAGCAGGCCACTTACGGTCCTGGTGCGGGCGCGCAGCGTGTAGTTGCCATCGCTCAGGCACGGCAGGGGATAACTCCACGGCAACAATGCTGTGGCTGTGGCCGGACGGGCTGCCAGAATCCAGAACGGCTCCTCACTCCACGCCGTACCGGTCAGACAGGCTGTCCCTGTCACCCAATAATAGCCATCA
Organism: Anaerolineae bacterium; assembly: GCA_034435075.1. Lineage (GTDB taxonomy): Bacteria > Chloroflexota > Anaerolineae > B4-G1 > B4-G1 > JAOAAG01. Next base: position 6,654 of record DAOTYA010000082.1, on the reverse strand, counting down.
ACAGTGCGCTGGAGCTGTATTTCCACTTCCCTGATAAGCTCACCGCCGCCGGCGGTACTGGTCCCCATAAAGTCCGGAGGGGTCGCGTGAGCGCTGCCGTCCCTGGGGCTGATGATCTCCGTGTGCACCGGGAAGCCTGCACAATAGTCCAGGAAGTCGAGAATGCGCGCCATTACCGCCGGTCGTTTTTCAGGCCAGATAGTCTCGAAAGGGAACCCGAAGTACACCAGCCGCTCACACGGCCTGATGGGATTCTCATATTGGACAGCCGCCACTCCTCCCAGGCCACCGGCGTAAGTGAGGGCCGCCAGCGAGCCGTTAAGCGGTGATAAACGATCCGGGAAATCAGCGGTGTACATACCTGGCGCGTCAAAACTGAAGGCTCCCAGTCCATCGAAGATCGAGCCTGGTACAGGCTGCACCTGGCAGGTCTCTGCGTCATCCCCCTCGTAGCCGGCCCTGAGGATAGCATTATAAAACCATCGGTCGGCCTGATCAAGGTGACGGCCCACCTCGGTACCGCTGATGAACAACGCGCCGCCGCCGTTCAAGAACCCGGTCAACAGTGTGCGCTCAGTGGCGTCCAGCGTCTCAAGCGCGGGGCCCGTTGCAGGTCCCCGGCCTTCCTCCCCGAGTATCCAATCCACCAATGCGTAATCGCTCAGGTCCACAAGCCCTGCACGCACTGCCTCTGAGGAGGCGCTATCAAAGGGATAGGAGATGACACTCCCGTGTTGGACCGCGTAGTTATAGGTGTTCATGCGCTCCAGCAGGAGGCGCATGTTGTATCCCTCCACCGGGTCGGTCTCCGGGACAGCCATCGTCCGGTTCAGGTTTCTGAAGTCGTTGACCAGAAGTACCGGCACAGGAGCGCCCGTGCGTGCTGCCATTGTCTCGGAAGGGAACGATTCGCCGCCCTCGTTGGTGGCGGTCACCCGCACGAAGATGAGCTGCCCTTCCGCAAGCCCGGTGATCGTGTAAGCCGTCGTGGCGACCGGTATCCCATCCGACCATCCCAGGCCATCGGCGCTGGTATAGACACGGTAGCCGGTGGCCGCGTCCCCTGCCAGTCCGATGTTATCCGTGGGCGAGGGACGCCACTCCACACGCACCACCCCGCTTCCCAGGTTCCGCAGGTGGACATGGGTGGGCGGCTCTGGGAGCAGCTTCAGGTCCACCCCATCCCGCCGCTCGAAGTATTTGACGATGCCCTGATACAATGCCCGGGCGGCCAGCATGTTGAAATACGGCTCCTTCAGGGCATCGGTATCGGTCGGGTGATCATGGAACGCCAGCTCGATCAGCACTCCAGGCATGCGCACAGATGGATCATCGTCCCACAGCAGACGCAGTTCGCCCAGGTTCTTCTTTTTACGGCCCCGGTCCGGCCAGGCAGGGTCCCAGCCGGCACGGAGGTCATTGATCAGCTCGGTATGAACGGCTTCCTGCAGTTCCAGGCTGCCCCCGGTACAGGGCAATCCCTCGCCGTTATGCACATATGTTTCCGTACCGCTGGCCCATGTCTGGTAGCCTGTAGCGCCGTTGGAATGCCAGGAGATGTAAAGCGCGTCTTCATATGTTCCGGCGTGTTCCCAGCGGGCGTAGATGGGACGGGCGGTTATATCATCCGGCGCTGCCTCCATACCCATACGCTGTGTGTAGTAAAAGGCCCCCACCTCCCACCATGGCTTGTTCGGTGCGTAGGGAGCGGTGGTCTTTATGCCGGCCAGATTATTGAACGTACCGCCGCCGATGCGCACGGCGTCGGCTATGACCACGCGCCCGGCCTGTGAAGAGAGGTTGCTGAGTGTAATCGTGGCGACTTCCCCGCCCCGGAAGCCATAGCTGCCTATGTAGTGCCATGTGAGGCCGTGACGCTGCTGATTGACTATGTACGTGGTTACGCCACCGGCATGGTGAACCGCATAGCGGGCATCAGCACTGCGGTTCGAGCCGGGACGATACCAGACGTAGACAGCGTAGTAGCCGTCGTACGGGATGGTGGCAGTCCATATCGCGGCGGCGGTTGGCGTTGCGACCGCCGCCAGAGTCCAGCGGTAATTGCCACCGTTGTAGCCTGTTCCGGGGTAGGAGGTCGTGGTCCACTGGCCGATTTCCATGTACCCGGTGCCTGGCGCAGGCCGGTCGTTATCAATGATGACTTCGTAGCCGTTCAGATCGCGCTCCCGCACCGGCCAGACCATTGCACCAGCGTTCCACAGATAGTGCAGCAGGTATTGGTTCACCGCCTCTGCATTGTTATGGTCTTCAATGATTGGCCCCTCATAGGGTGGGTAGGGATAAGGTGGGCGCTGGGTGCGCCATTTCTGCATGGTACTGTTCCACAACCAGCCATGCCCGGCGCTTACGTAGATGGTCTTGCCGCTCAAGGCACCGCGTGGCTGCCCCTGGCCAGATGCCGGTGGTTGTCCCTGAGATGGAACCGCAGGCTCAATCTCCTTGCGCGGAGCGGGAATCTCGGGCAGGAAGTCAGCCAGAGAGACAAATTCATCCTCTCCTCCCATCAGGGCAGGTCGCCGTACCTGTATGCGCAGGTCACGCCATTCCAGAGGTTCAAGCGTGGTGCCGATCTGCTCAACGATGGCCTCAAATGCCTCATGGCTCAGATTCGCCAGCACCTGCTCCGGAACCTCCAGGCGCACGATGACGGTGCCATCAGGCTGGAGCTGCAGTTCTTCCAACGCACTTCCCGCCGGGATGACAGACCATAATCCCTGAGCCTGCTCGGCTGCCGTGGGACCGGCCAGGAGAGCTTCCAGCGATTCCTCCGCCCCGAGCAGGGGGTCTTGCACACTGGAGGCTCGCTGAACGCACACAGTTCCCTGAGCCGACCAGAAACATACCGGTACGGTTTTCTGTGCCCGGGCTGTGCTAACGAAAACGAGCCATGAACAGAGCAGCAACGGAAACAGCCGCCTCAAGTTCATTTGCCGTATCTCTCTGGTATGGTATAATCGCTATCTACTGCGCAACTATTCAGGCAGCGACTGGAAGTCGCCCTTTGAGGCCTGCGCCGACCACCTTTCTCGAAGGATGTCGGCAGAGGCCGACATCCGGCACGAAGTGCTTCAGGGAGGGCGATTTCAATCGGCCTCAATAGTTACCCCGCTGCGACGATTCTGATGCCAGGGAGACAACATGTCCATTGATCTTGAGAAACTGATCTTAACCGTTGGTTATGCGGGTTTGTTTGCCATCGTCTTTGCCGAGTCCGGGCTGTTCTTTGGCTTCTTTTTCCCAGGCGATAGTCTGCTCCTCACGGCCGGTCTGCTGGCCTCCAGGCCGGGCACGGGGCTGAACATTCTGGTATTGCTTCCACTGCTCTTTTGCGCGGCGGTTCTGGGTGACACGGTCGGTTACTGGTTCGGAGCCAAGACCGGCCCGCCCCTGTTCAGACGGGAGGAGTCTCTGTTCTTCAAGCCCAAGAACCTGCTGGCCGCGAAAGCATTTTACGACAAACACGGCGGCAAAACTATCACCCTGGCTCGTTTTATGCCCTTCATACGCACCTTTGCCCCCATCGTGGCCGGTGCGGTGGGTATGAACTACCGCCGTTTTCTGCTTTTCAATCTCGTTGGTGCGCTGGTGTGGGCCACCGGTATGCCACTGCTGGGCTACTATCTTGGCTCTGCGCTGGGCCACGTGGAGGGAATTGATCGCTACTTCACCCTGCTGGTACTGGCCTTCTTTTTCATACCGGGCCTGCCCACCCTGCTTCACCTGTGGCGCGACAATAAAGATAGAATCTTTAACCGCGCGCACGCTTTGATGCGGGGATTGCTGAAGCGCAAACCTTCGACCGAGTGAGAGGGCGGCTCAATCCGCAGACGCAAGGCCCGTGGCAGGTCCCTCGTCCTCTTCCCCGACAGGCGGATTGACCTCCTGCGCAGGAGAGGGCAGTGATGTGATGGCAACGCCGCCGGATAGCCTCTTGGCCGCAGCAAGCAGACTCAGGGCAAACAGGATGCTCAGCAAGATCAACAGCCCGGCGGTGAGCCATATCCCCATATTGACAGCGTAAGCGGGCCAGCCACTTTTGTATACCATGCTGGCAGCCCCCAGCACCACCGTGCCGATACTCAGTGCGTTCCACACCCCATGTATCGTCACGGCCGTCAGGTAAACGCCCGGCAGGTACAGGGGGCGGCGTGAACGCCACCACTCTCCCCATCCCCACCCGACCAGCCCGCCTGTAGCACAGTGCATCAGTGTGGCGCCACAACGCGCCAGAACACTCGCCGTCCATCCCCCCATACCGCCCAACGCGCCGTTGAGCATGTTCTCGCCGAGGGCAAAACCTGCCCCGGCCGCCACCCCCAGCCAGAAAGCGCGGCCAGGCTGTGGATGTAACCATCTGGCGGCTATTCCAGGCGCCAGGACTTTGACGGCTTCTTCGACAAGTGGGACAAGGATAGAAAACGTTCCGAGCAGCACAAGCACAACCGGTAATGATACAAGCAGCTCTGCCAGGTCAGTAAAGCCTGCCATCTGGGAGGGATCCTGCAGGCGCTCGAGAAGTCCGGTGATCATTTCCTGGCCGTTGGGTGTCACCGCCAGCACAACTGTCACTGCCATAAAAAGCACCACGCCGAGCAGCCCCTCAATGAACATGCTGACCCCCAATGCCAGCGCACCACCACCGAACGCGGTGGTGAGGGTCTCTCGCCAGGAGCTGACCGACCCACGTATGGCCAGGCCTGACGTACAAAGCACGAGCAGCGGCGGAAAAGCCATCGCCAGGACGTGTATGGGAGGAAGCAGCAACATGGAAAAAGGGGAAGAGCTGATCAACGTTCCCAGGCCAAGAAGGACAAGGAAGGCGGGCCACAACCATACAGCAAGGAGGGCCGGGCGGAACGCTCCAGAGGGGCGCCCCTGCCAGCCGGCCCATCCGTGTACCATCAGCGGAATACCAAAGAACAGGCCTCCCCCCGCTGCGCTCGTCGCTACCAGAGTTTCGGTCGGGGTTAACCCCTTGCCGTCCAGAAGCCATATTGCCAGGAACAGGAGCCCACTTCCCAGCCCTGTCAGCAACAATGTTGCTCCGCCCGCAAGGACAATAAACCATAACGCGCGGCTGCGCATCCTCTCTCCCTGCTACTTTTCCTCTATCAGGATCGTCTCAATCCTGTCGCCTGGGGGTGCGGTAAAGTCCCGGGCCGGATCGCGTGGCGAGAGGCTCTCCAGGACATCCATACCCTGAACAACCTGGCCGATGATAGTGTAATTGCCATCAAGCTGCGGGAGGGCAGCATAAGTGATGAAGAACTGGCTGCCGACACTGCTGGTACCGGGTCCCTGGCTGGCCATGCCCACCACTCCTGGCTTATCGTATCTGAGCGAGGGCACGATCTCATCGTCGCACCGGTAGCCCGGCGAGCCTATACCGACGCCGGTCGGATCGCCCGTCTGGGCCACAAAGCCGGGGATGACGCGATGGAATGTCACACCGTCGTACCACCCCTCGCGCGCCAGGAAGACGAAACTGTTCACGGTAACCGGCACCAGGTTCGCGTACAGCTTCACCACAATGTCGCCGCGCTCAGTGCGGATGGTGGCAGTGTATTCTTTACTCGGGTCAATGACTTGTTCAGGGGGAGCGGTGTACATCCGGTCTTTCAACTGTAGTAAGTTAATGAAACCGGTGACCAGCACCGGATGCAGGCCCCACTGGGACGGGTAAGCCACGCCGTTGATGATGTAAGTGGGGGTGCCTCCAAGTTGGGCCTGTACTGCGGTCTGGCTGTCGGCATTGATTCTATCCAGATACTTGTGCCCGTCCAGGTCCTCCACAAAGCGGTCGTGGTCCAGCCCCAACTCGCCGGCATACTCGATCAATTTCTCGCGCACCGCATCGCCGGTCAGTTGGCCCCATTCCTGCTGGCGCTCGTAGAGCAGATCGTGCATCTCCCAGAATTTGCCCTGGGCACTGGCTGCCTCGGCCGCTTCAGCCGTGATGATGGCATAGGGATGAAAGCTCAGCGGGAAATGACGATACACGTAGCGCAGGTTATCACCATATGTGTCTGCAAGGTATGTGCGAAGCAGGTGCATGGCCGCACATCCAGGGCACTGGAAGTCAGCATACTCAATCAAGGTGATGGATGCATCGGCCGGGCCTGAGACGTGGTCTTCACTGGTGACAGGGGGTATGCCGTTTACGACGGGGAAATCGAATGGCTCTGCCACGCATGAGGCAGGACGTGTGGGTGCGGACGCAGTGGCCGCAGCGGTGCTCGTGGGCGATGGTAACGGTGTGTGCGTCGGCGCCGGGCTGGATGTCGCTGTCGGAGCGGCCAGTTGTTCTCCGCATCCAACAGCCAACGCCGACAACAGTAGAATGGATATTACTAACTTGACTTTACGCATCAGGTAATCTCCTTGTTCGACTCCAATTGTACCGTAACAACACAGGCCTGGTTGGTGATAGCGTTGGCCCTCCACATATTCGTCGCGAGCAGGGTATGCCGGCATATTGTACCACAAAGGCACAAACTCGGCTACTGTCGCCAGCCCGTCGGGTGTCCGTCACTTTTTTGCGCGAGAAGAGAGCGAGAGCAGGCTATGGCTGGCCGTGGCGACGTCAGTTGTAGGGCAACTGCGAGCAGTTGCCCTACATTGTGGCCGGTCGTG
>DAOTYA010000081.1:0-9991 GCA_034435075.1 Anaerolineae bacterium | reverse complement strand
GACCGGCCACAATGTAGGGCAACTGCTCGCAGTTGCCCTACAACTGACGTCGCCACGGCCAGCCATAGCCTGCTCTCGCTCTCTTCTCGCGCAAAAAAGTGACGGACACCCCCGCCAGCCTACCAACTTTACAAGCCTGGTGGCATGCGTTAAAATTGGCAGATGCTATTTCAGGAGGGATCGGATGAAGCCACTGCAGACAATAGCCAAAGGGCTTGACATTTTGTGGGGACGGCTGACCCAGCAAGGGTTGCGGATTACAGCTTTATGGGCAGCCGATCATCTGGTACGCATAATCACCGGCGCGCCGATACGCAGCTTAAGCCAGATCACCCCTCAGTTGCACGTGGGAGGACAGTACCGCAGGCGCGGCTGGAAACGGCTGGCAGCCCGGGGCATCACAGCCGTTGTTAACCTGCGCAGCGAGTCAGACGATAATGATGCAGGCATCGCACCGCCCAGGTACCTGTACCTTCCCACGCCAGACGACGCGCCACCGACGCTGGAGCAACTTCAGGAAGGAGTCGCCTTTATCGCCGCGGAGATCGCGCGCGGTGGCGGGGTATATCTCCATTGCGGGGCCGGAGTGGGGCGCGCACCAGCACTGGCCGCCGCTTACCTGGTCAGCACGGGTATGAAGCCTGAGCAGGCCTGGGCAATGATCCGGGCAAAACGCCCCTTCATCCGCCTCAAGCCCGCTCAGGAACGCCAGATTGAGCTATATTATCAAGCCGTTGTCTCAGAATCTCCTCGAGTGTCGGGCGGCCAATGACCTGCAATTCATAGCGCACCCTGTCCACAGGGTGGCGCACTCTGATCAGCCGTCGCAGGTCAACAGGGGTGGCCACCAACACCAGATCGCAGTCAGCGGCGTTGATCGTTTCTTCCAGGTCGCGGATCTGTTCCTCGCCGTACCCCATTGCCGGCAGTAGAGGGCCGATATGAGGATAGCTTTCAAATGCCCGGGCGATTGAACGGACTGCGTAAGGGCGGGGGTCCACCAGCTCCGCTGCCCCGAAACGACGCGCAGCCACCACCCCCGCTCCGTAAGGCATCTCCCCGTGAGTCAATGTGGGGCCATCCTCGATCACCAGCACCCTTCTGCCCCTGATCGCTCCCGGGTCCTCCACCAGTATCGGGGAGGCGGCCTCAACAATGATGGCGCTCGGGTTAAGCGCGCTCACGTTATCCCGCACCAGAGCGATGTTTTCGAGATCTGCCGTATCTATTTTGTTGATGACCACCACATCGGCAATGCACAGATTGGCCTCACCGGGGTAGTACTTCACCTCATGGCCGGGGCGATGCGGGTCGGTCACAACGATGTGCAGGACAGGCTGGTAAAAGGGCAGATCGTTATTCCCCCCATCCCAAACCAGGATATCCGCTTCCTCCTCTGCCTGCCGCAGGATGCGTTCGTAGTCCACTCCAGCGTAGACCACCATGCCCCGCTCCAGGTGAGGCTCGTACTCCTCGCGTTCCTCAATGGTACACCTGTAGCGGTCCAGGTCTTCATAGCTGGCAAACCGCTGCACAGCCTGTGCTACAAGATCGCCATAGGGCATAGGATGACGCACCACGACCACGCGGAAACCCATTTTCTGCAATGCAGCGCAGACGTGACGGGTGGTCTGGCTCTTGCCTGCGCCTGTGCGCACGGCGCACACACTCACCACCGGTCTTTTGCTCTTCAGCATTGTCGAGCCTGTGCCCATAAGCCGGAAATCGGCGCCGGCAGCCACAACCAGCGACGCCTTGTGCATCACGTACTCGTGGGAAACATCGGAGTAGGCAAATACAACCTGTTGCACGCCATGCTGGCGTATCAGAGCAGGGAGTTCCTCCTCCGGATAGATCGGGATGCCCTGAGGATACAGATGGCCGGCCAGTCCGGCCGGGTATCGTCGCCCCTCGATATTGGGGATCTGGGTGGCCGTGAAAGCGACCACTCGATAGTCCGGGTTATCGCGAAAGCAGACGTTGAAGTTGTGAAAATCACGCCCGGCGGCGCCCATGATGATGGTAACAATGCCCTCGCGGCCCATATCTGCGCCCCTATTCCAGGTATTCTCCTGTGGACTGTTTACCACGTACCAGGAAATACCATGCCAGGAATGGAGCCAGCCATACCAGGATAGCCAGGCATATCAGAGGAATGCCGTAGTACCATTCTCCTGTGTAGCCTGTATCCAGTTCCAGTTGCTTACTGAGAGCTATTGCCAGGCCCGTCATACAGCAGACGGCTGAGCAGCAGAGGGTGATCACCGCTACCACTACTGTAATGATGATGCCAGTTTGTCTGTTCATTGTTTCTCCTTACGTTTTCGGTCTTTTCTTTTTTGAGGTCGCTGTTGTTTCAGCCTGTCCGGCCGCGCCAGCCTTGCCAGGAGGATACCCAGCTCGTACAGCAGCATGAACGGGACCATCACCAGGATCATATTGAGCGGATCGGTGGTGGGCGTGATGATGGCAGCGCCAGCCGCAGCTCCGATAATGACGACGCGCCGTGCCTTGGCGAATCCCCGGTGGTCTATGACGCCCAGCTTGGCCAGGAAGAACATCACCAGAGGAGTCTCAAAGACCAGGCCGGCCCATAGCAACACGTTGCTCACAAAAGAGATATAGTAATCAATTGAGTAGCGCTGTTCTACAATACCCTGCAGGAAGCCTCTCAGGAAAGGCAGTGCTGTGGGTAGCAACACTTTAGCCGCGAAGATCACCCCTGAGGCAAAACACAGTGAGGCTGCAGGTGCGCCGATCAGCACATAACGCTTTTCGTGCGGCTCCAGGCCAGGAGCCACGAACATAAACAATTCATACACGATGACCGGCATGGCCAACACAACGCCGATCACGATGGCTACTTTGAAGAAGATGGTCGGGGCCTCGACCGGAGAGAGGGCCAGGGGCATCTGGCCTGCATCCTTAATCGGCTGCACCAGCGCCTGGAGTACCGGCACAGCCAGGAAAGTGCCGATTATAACCCCCACGATGAGCGCAATGACCGCCCGCACCAGACGCTGACGCAGCTCTTCCAGATGTTCGAGAATACCCATCTCTTTCTGGTCTGTTTTGGAACTCATAGTTTCACAAACCTCCGAGTGGGTAAGGAGGCGTGCCCGGCTCCTCTTCGGCCGTCCCTTCGCTCACGAGAGCCGGTTGTGTCTGTTCAACAGCCTGAGACCTGGCTTCCGCCTCCTCTTCCTCGACCATGGCCTTTTCGACAGCACGGCGTGTCTCCTTTTCCAGTGCCAGCAGCTCTGCCTGAATGCTGGAAAGTGGACGGCTCACTCCATCTATAATCTCTTCTGAGGTCTTACGGGCCTTATCGCCGGTTTCGGCCACTTCGGCGCTCAAGACCTCGGCCTGGAGCAATGAGGTAAATTCAGCCGAGAATTTGCGCAACTGGGCAGCCAGCCGGCCAATGCTGCGGACCAGTTCCACCATCCTTTGAGGGCCTACCACCAGGATGGCGATGAGTATGATCATAATCAACTCAAATGGACCAACATTCAGGAAATTCATCGAGTTTTCTTATCTACCTCCCTTGCAGCCTGTGCAATGATATCCTTAAGCTCCACCATCGCGCCAAGAACACCGTTCACGAAGCGCGGGGCGCTGTCGGAGCCGAACATCTTGGCCAGCTCCACAGCCTCATTAATGGCTACTTTTACCGGTGTCCGTCCATCCACGGCGAACTCGAAGATTGCCATGCGTAGAATGTTGCGGTCAATATAAGCGATCTGCTCCACCGGCCACTCCGGGGCATACTTGTGTATAAAAGCATCCAGGACGGGCATATATTTGAGCACGCCGTGTACCAGATGGCGAGCGAATGAGGCAGCGGATTGAGGTGGCTGAACCGCCTCCAGGCGCTGTTCCAGCACGGCGTCCGGCGCGTGGTTGGCACAGTCAATCTCGTACAGGGCCTGGAGAGCGATAATACGGGCCTGATGCCTGATCCTCACCCTTCCATTCCCTCCGCGCAGACCGACTATGAGCCTATCCGAAAAACCGTACAGGCGGCATCCCTATGCCGCTTATACCGGCGCATAGGGATGCGTCGGTTACGTTTTTCGGATAGGCACTATTCCGCAGATGCCACGTCCTCAATGTAGACATCCACACACTCGACTTCCATGCCCACCATGTCCTGGATCGCTCGCGTGACCTCGCTCTGAATATGCCGCCCCACGCTTAGCATATTCACATCCGGCTTGGTCACCACATACAACTTCACACGCACTTTGTTGTCCACGACCTCGATCTTGACCCCGTCGTGCCGCAGCAAACGCGACATTCCCGGCGGGGATATAAGACGGACAACCCCAGGGATGGCCAGCGTTGTCAGACGCGCAGTGATCTCCAGCACTTCCGGAGCGATGGTAATGCGACCAATACAAGGTTGCTCTTCCATTTATCCTCCCATCACAAGGCCACCGTCCACTGTCAACGTGGCGCCGGTAATGAATGCTGCCTCGTCAGAGGCCAGGAAGGCCACAGCATAGGCGACCTCTTCTGGTTTACCCCAGCGCCTGAGCGGCGTGGCCTCGATCCCTTTCTGTTTCAGTTCTTCAGGCAGGTCGGCGGTCAGGTCGGTCATTATGAAGCCAGGGGCAACACAGTTGACAGTGATGTTGCGCGGGCCGAGTTCCTTGGCCAGGCTTTTGGTGAAGCCAATGATGCCGGCTTTCGAGGCAGCGTAATTAGTCTGCCCGGCCTGGCCCGCGATGCCCGAGACAGAGGTGATATTGATGATCCGCCCTTGTCGCCTGCGTACCATGGGACGTGCAGCGGCTTTGCAACAATTGAACACGCTTTTGAGGTTGGTACGCAGCACCTCGTCCCATTCCTCTTCCTTCATCAGCATCAACAACTGATCCCGCGTGGTGCCGGCGTTATTGACCAGGATATCAATCTGGCCGAAAGTGTCAAGTGCGGCCTGGATCAGGGTCTCTGCCTGTGTGAACTCCCCCACATCAGCCTGCACCGCGATGGCACGCCCACCTGCTGCCTGAATGGCAGACACAACCTCGCTTGCGGCATCAGCATTTTTATGATAGTTAACCACCACGCTGGCTCCACGCCGTGCCAGCTCCAGGGCGACTGCACGCCCGATCCCCCGCGACGCACCGGTCACCACAGCGACTTTATTCTCCAATGCCAGGCTCATCCTTTCCTTGCTCCTTAAAAAAGTGTTATTGTGTAAAGCCCAGGTTGCGCTCGCGCAGACTGACGAAGCGTTGTTGTCCGATGATCAGATGGTCGAGCACTTCTATGTCGAGCAGGTTGCCTGCTGCGATCAACTGGCGGGTCACTTCCACATCCTCCGGCGACGGAGTGGGGTCACCCGAGGGGTGGTTGTGGGCGAAGATCACCGCTGCACAATTTCGTTTGATGGCATTGCGGAAGGCCTCCCCCACCCGGATGTGGGAGACGTTCAGGCTGCCGATGTAGATCGTCTCCGCGCCGAGCAGACGGTTACGTGTATCAAGATAGAGCGCCCGGAAATGTTCCTGCTCCAGATGGCCCATCTCGGCCATCAGGAGCTGTGCCACGTCGGCCGGTGAACGGATGACATAGCGCTCATCTGGCGCACTCAGGAGCATACGGCGGCCCAATTCAAGTGCAGCCTTTAGCTGGGCCGTTTTGGCCTCACCCATACCTCTTTCGGCTTCCAGCTCAGAAAAACTGGCCCGCGCCAGACCAGACAGCCCTCCATAGCGGGAGAGGAGGCGCTGGGCTACCTCAAGGACGCTCTCGCCACCCACGCCCGTGCGCAGGATGATGGCAAGCAACTCTGCTGTAGAAAGAGCGCTTTCGCCAACCTGCTTCAGCCGCTCACGTGGACGCTCGCTGAGTGGCAGGTCTTTTATGGTCAGGCGGTATTCCGCTGCTGTGTTCTCGCGCATCACAACCGCTGCCTCAGGTTTCCTGGCGCAACAGATAATCTACGCGCAGGCACAATGATACCGCAATCCTGCGATTTGCACAAAGTGGGGCGCCGAACATTACACACTGCCTGCCGGTAACATGGCTGACTTCAGGTTGACCTTTACGCAGACCGGCAGGCGCACTTGCTCCAGCGCTGCCCGATGGTATAATATATGCCATAAATCGCCCGATAAAGGAGCACACCGTTGATCGAGACGATCCTGGCCAAAATACCCTTCTACCTGACCATCCTGTCAACAGCATGTGGAGCGATCACAGCAGCGCTGGTAGGGGGGATGGCAATCTGGACCTTCCGCGACATTCGCTCGCGTTCCCGTGACGTGCTGGCACAGTTGCTGGCCACACTTTTAGTGCTCGTGTTGCCCGTTATCGGCCTGGTTGTGTACCTGATGTTACGTCCCCGTGAAACGCTGGCAGACGCATACGAACGCTCACTGGAGCAGGAGGCATTGCTCCAGGCCATCGAAGAGCCCGAGGTCTGCCCTGGCTGCGGCCAGCGGGTAAAAAGCGATTACCTGTTCTGCCCCACCTGTCACACCAGGCTCAAGCGAGCCTGCCCGGCCTGTGACCGTCCGCTCAACCTGCGCTGGTCGCTGTGTCCCTACTGCGGTACAGCCGTGGCCCCCCAGACGCTGGAAGCCGGTTCGCGGACCGTCCCCTACATGCACAGTGCCAGGGATGTGGCAGGCGAGCTGGAAGCCGGGAGCTAGCCCCAATACTCTTCAAAAAGAGGCACCGGGAGGAGAGGCTTCAGCCGGAGTACGGGCGAAAAATCTTTCGCCCTCCCCCACCAAGTGCACCTTAAGCATATTGGTCTCTCCGCCACTGCCGAACGGTATGCCTGCGGTCAGAACGATTGTGTCCCCCTGAGTGACCAGGCCCTGCTCCCGGGCAGCCTGCACCATCGTCTCCACCATGGCATCGGTGGTGTTGAACTCCGAAACCAGCACCGGCAACACTCCCCACACAAGCGCCAATTTAGTCAGCGTCTGCTGATCAGGGGTCACGGCGAGAATGGGAACGGCCGGGCGATGGCGTGCCACCATACGCGCCGTCTTCCCGGACATGGTGGCGGTGACAATCGCGCGGGCGTTCACCTCAGCGGCGATCTCAACAGCAGCACAACTGATGGCCTCTGTGATTGTCCCATGGATATGGGACTCCCAATCCAGTAAGCGTCCATAAGGCAGATGCGCTTCTGCGTTGGCACAGATTCTGGCCATCGTCTCTGTGGCCTCTATCGGATACCGCCCTACCGCTGTCTCGCCAGAAAGCATGACCGCATCCGTGCCGTCAAGTATGGCATTGGCAACATCAGAAGCTTCTGCACGCGTCGGGCGCGGGTTCTCGATCATCGTCTGGAGCATCTGCGTCGCGGTGATGACCGGTTTACCGGCCTGATTGCAGGCACGAATAATGCGCTTCTGATGGAAAGGCACCTCCTCGGCCGGTGTCTCCACCCCCAGATCGCCCCGTGCTATCATGATGCCATCCGCCTCGGCCAATATAGCCTCGAACGCCTGAAGGGCCTCCGCCTTTTCGATCTTGGCGATGATGGGCACGGAAGCCCCTTTTTCGGCCAGCAATCTGCGCAACTCGAGCACATCGTCAGAATGGCGCACGAACGAGAGCGCAAAAAAGTCCACCCCATGTTTCAGCGCGAAGTCCACCGCCTCACGGTCCTTCGGCGTGAGCGAGGCAACACCGCAAAGTCCAAGCACGTTTATCCCCTTGCGTGAGCTGAGTGCCCCGCCAGTCACCACGCGACATTTTACGCCCTCCTCGCCGGTCTGCTCAACCACCAGCTCCAGTTTTCCGTCGTCCAGCAGCACCGTCTGCCCCGGACGAAGTTCGCGCAGCAGTTCCGGGTGAGGGACGGGAACGCTATGCGCGTCTTCCTGCTCAGGTGATGAGCAGAGAAAGACCTTCTCCCCTTCCCTCAATGTGACTGTTCCACCCTCGATCTCCCCAACACGAAATTTCGGCCCCTGCAGATCTGCCAGCAGGGCCACCAGCCGGCCCTCCTGCGCCGCGACTTCTCGCAGTGTGGCGATGATACGTGTATGAGTGGGAAAATCGCCGTGAGAGAAATTGATGCGGGCGACATTCATCCCGGCTCTGATCAGGCCTCGCATTATCTCAGGCGAGTCAGAAGCCGGCCCCAAGGTGCATACGATTTTGGTACGCGCCATTTCCGAGACCCCCGGCTCTCATTTCACACTGAGCTGATAGGTGCCTGCACCGGCAGGGTTGTAGCTGCGTGCAACGATACGATAGGTACCGTTCTGTGGCAGGGTGTAGTAGATCTCGGCATTGGACTCGCCCCCGCTATCATCGTCCGTGGCCAGAAGCCTGCCGCCGGGCGCAAACAGCTCCAGATAAGGGTCTATCTCTCCCCCAAGCGAGTGCATCGTAATGGTGACAGCCTCACCTTCCTGGCCTTCGAATTGCCAGTGATGCCGGGCGTTCGCTTCCAGCGCTGCTGTAACGGTCTGGCCACGAGAGAGAAGCCCCTGTATCTTCAATTCCACCCGCTCCACGATAATCCTGTACGTGCCCGTGTCGCCTGCCTCGTACCCGCGCGCCAGCACGCGGTAGATACCCGTGGCAGGCAGCTCAAATTCCAGAATGGCGGAGCTGGACTCTGTGCCGCTATCGTCGTCGCCTGCCAGCCGCTCACCAGAAGGAGCAAACAACTCCAGGTAAGTGTCCCACCACTCGCCTGTGGGCAGCATCGAGATGGTGACAAAGTCCCCCTGTTGGCCCTCAAACTGCCAGTGATGACGCTCGCCAGCTCCAAGCATTGCCTCGGCGGGCTGATCATAGCTCAGCCGTCCCTTGATCTCCAGTTGCGCCCGCTTAAGTGTGAGCTCGTAACTTCCCGGCTCCCCCGCCACATCCGAGGCGATAACGCGGTATTCGCCGCTTGCCGGCAGCACATAATACTCGATCAGCGCATCGAACCCCCCACCGCCATCATCATCGGCGATCAGCAGCTCACCATCGGGGGAATACAGCTCGAGATAGGGGTCTATTTTGCCCTCGACCCTGTTCATAGCGAGACTCACCTCATCTCCCTCTCTACCGCTGAACACCCAGGTGTGTTTGCCACCACCAGGCAGTGTCCCCCTGACTTTTGTGCCGTAATTGAGTTTACCGCCACCGGCGGGAGCAGCGGCAATGGTCAGAGTGAGGCGGTAATCACCATGCCCGCTGTACGAGCTCACGTGGATGTAATAAGTGCCGGTGACCTCAACGGGGAAATCGGCGATCAGCGAGTTGGTGTTGCCTCCACTATCATCGTCGCTGGCGATAGGGTCGCCTTCCCCGGTATGTCCCTCCTGGTCGTAGAGTTCCAGGTAAGTATCCAGCACCTCCGGGTCCACCGCCTCCAGCGCAATAGTGATGTATTCCCCTCCCTTAGCCTCGAAGGTCCATATTTCCTTCCCGCCTACAGGGAGTGTTCCCTCCACCGTGGTCCCTGATGCAATGGCCCCTCGCTCCACTGGTTCCGGAAGCTGTGGAGGGAAGAGTTTCAGCCCTGCCAGCATGGCCTCCAGGTGGGGACCGTACAGTGGCCAGTTGCTGACCGAGGAGACCGCTAACCCGATACCGGCCACATCATCACTGAACGCTGAAATCATATATCCCCTGACGCTGAGCTGGGAGGAGGCGTCCAGCCAGCTTATCGCCACCATCAGGCCAGGCGTCTCTCCGAACATGCGCGGCTCGCTCGCGCCCAGTTCGCATTCCCCTCTGCACAAACTTTCCAGTCCCAGATCGAGCAACTCCTGGGCCGAGGTCGCCTCGCCAAAATCTCCGGTGATCTTTTCGGGGGTTCCGGCGAAGATGATGAGGAGCGGTGCTGTGGTCAGGTCCATGGTATCAAGGGCATCCTGGTTGTCGGAGAAGACAACGCCTTCAACTTCCTCGTAGTAGACCCATCCCTGTGGGTAGGGGATACGGATGCCCGCGATTGGGCTGCTGTACATCTCCATTCCCTCGGGCGCTTCCGGAGTGGGGGTGGGAGACGGGG
>DAOTYA010000080.1:0-7084 GCA_034435075.1 Anaerolineae bacterium | reverse complement strand
CACGACCGGCCACAATGTAGGGCAACTGCTCGCAGTTGCCCTACAACTGACGTCGCCACGGCCAGCCATAGCCTGCTCTCGCTCTCTTCTCGCGCAAAAAAGTGACGGACACCCGTCAGCAGGACAACTGCGAGCAGTTGTGCCACACGCCGCTACGACCGGCCACAGTGTAGGACAACTGCGAGCAGTTGTCCTACCATCTTCGCGCCGCTACGACCAGCCACAACGGCTCAGGCCCGGTATACAGCTACTATTCCGAGACACTAAACGCCCGGCGGCGAGGCCGCACCAGTCGGCGGAGATAGTCCAGGTAAGCGCGGGAACGCTCCTGGAGCGCCCAGCGTCGCACGTGGAAACGGCCGTATAGCCGGAGCACCGGCACGACGAAGATATCACGCAAACGGTTCCACGACTCTCGTGACATTGCCTTCTGCAGAATGTCCAGCACCTCCTTCCTGCGAGAGGGAAGCAGAGAAAGCGCTGCCACGTGGGGAAGTTGCAGGCGCAGCCGCCGTTCGCGCCACGGAAGTCCCAGCAGAAACGGCAGATTGCGAGTGAGATTAGAGATAAACAGTCCCAGGGCGTAGCGGATGGAGTAGAAACGTGCCATGGCCATGTAAGTGCCCATCTGCAATTCGTAAGGGGTCATCCTTGCCGGCCGAATGACGCAATGATGTCCATCGTACAAACTGAGATCATCTGTCAACAGCCGGCCCTGGGCAGCCATACGCTCGTAGAACGGGGTGCCAGGACATGGCGTGAGAATCAGAAACTGCACCGTGTCAATTTCGTTCTCGAGCGCGAACCGGGCTGTCTTCTGACAGGTTTGTGCATCATCGGTGTCGGCACCAAGGACAAACATGCCGTGGACATGGATGCCATATGCGTGGAAAGCCCGCACGCTATCGCGGATATCCCGTACATCCTGCCTTTTATTGTAAGCCTCGAGCGTGGCCTGGTTGACCGATTCGAAGCCACAGTAAACCATCGTACAGCCCGAGTCGCGCATCAGGGCAAGCAACTCGTGGTCCAACTCCCGGCTTTCTCTATCCAGATAAACCACCTCGGCGCGCATTTGCGCCGACCAGGGAGGCGTCAGACCACGCTCAATCATAGCACGCAACAGGGCCTTAGTGCGGGGCTTGCTCACGACGAAGTTGTCATCATAAAAGAAGACCGGACCGCGTCCCCGGTGGCTTTCCAGCTCAGCCAGCACTTTCTCAACCGGCCTTGCGCGTACCTGCCGCCCAAACATGCGAATCACGGAGCAGAAATCGCATGCGTAGGGACAACCCCATTGAGTCATCACGGGTACGTTGGTCATACGCTCGTGACCAACGATCAGCTCCAGCGCTGGTGAGGGCAGGTCAGCGAATTCCTCTTGTGTGCATGGCGGGCGGGCCGGATTATGCACCAGACGTCCCATCCGGTCTTTGTAGGACAGACCCACGATGTCACCCACGTCGGCCTTGCCCTCCAGCGCGTCCACCAGCTCCAGCATGGTAACCTGTCCTTCTCCACGGACCACGAAGTCGCAATAGCGAAGCGCTTCATCGGGCAGGAAGGTGACATGGGGACCGCCGATGACCGTGGGAATGCGCATTGCCTGCACCTGTCTGGCCATCGCGTAGGCGGCCGGCGTGGTGGCGGTTGTAGTGGAGAATCCTACCAGATCAGAGGTGGCAACGTCAGACCAGTCAACGGGAGCGAGCGTTTCAACGTAGATACGCACATCGTGACCACGCATGGCCAGTAGCCCGCCGATCAGGGGAAGCCCCAGACGGGGCAGCCGGGCGCGGTCGAAAACATTGATTCCGGCAGCCTTAGGCTCAATCAGACGGATTTTCATATTCTCATCTCCTTACAGGGGTATATAAAATCACCTGCTTCCAGGTGTGGTTACCTGGAGTGGCAGGATATAGAAGGTTTGTAACACAAGTCGGTGAAATGTCAGGGGGCGCCTGACACAATATCAGGCACAGCGGAGACCAGGACAGGCTCTTATCCTGGGGATACTGGAGAGGTAATCTGAAGGCAAATAGATGTATGATGATTGCAGCAGCTTAAATGCTGGTCTGTGCCTGCGACGTCGGAGACGCGAGTGTAACCATTGAAGCAGCAGTCCCAGACACACTTCAAACAGGGCATGGGCCATCTGTTCCAGGGCATCCGTTGCCTGGTCAGATTGACACAGTTCGCGCAATCTGCCCACCGGCAGATGGAGGCGCGGAGCAGCAGCGATGATGACCAGAAGACGTTGCCGCCCATCAAGCAGCAACGAACGGGCAAGTCCCTGGGCTTGCGAGACGCCGGTAATGGCGGTTCGTGACAGGGCGGCCAATATCCGTAGCAAGAGCAGGGGCTGCAGGCGAGCCAGTAGCTCGAGGATAATTTTGCGGCGCAGGGCGTAGATAGGGGTAATCATCGTGCATAAATTATAAGGCATGATGGCAAAAGTGAAACGTGGGGCAGGCTCTAGCCTGCCAGCAGCCTGGAAAGGCTGCTCCACGTGCGGCTTTTGCCACAATGCATTATAAGACTTTGTGGCAGGAAGTCAAGGTCTCAAAAAGTGACAGGCACCCTACGCCGGCGAAATGCTTGACAGTACCATAACTTGCGCTATATTATTTCGGTAGCGAAGCTTTTGGGAGGTACTGTGAGCGAGCCAGAACAGACGCTATACGCTGAGACGATTCATACTTTCCTCACCCTGTACCGTTATCTACGCCAGTATTCCTGCCGGATGCAGAGCCAGGGGTTAAGCGGACGTAAGATCGCAGCTCTGCGTTACCTGCTCGAGGCAGGCAAGCTTTCGATCGGCCAGTTGCGCGATTACCTGTATATCAACGACAGCAGTACTTCCGAGCTGGTAACTCAGTTGGAGCAGGCGGGCTATATCACCCGTGTACGCTCAAGCACCGACAGCCGCGTCGTCATCATCGCTCTGACACAAGCGGGCAAAAAGACGGCTCAGAGTGTGCCGCTCGGCGGTATCCCCCTGCTGCGGGAAAGGCTCAAAGCGTTGCCGCCGGAGCGGCTTGCTCTCATCCACTCGGCGTTGAGCGAGATCAGGGAGCTGTTGGGAATCGCAGATGAGTACTGAAAATCAAACCAGCACAGCCAGCGGGCGGGTATTGCTCCGCTGCCTGGGCTACCTGCGACCTTACTGGCCACTCGTCGTCGGCTCCTACCTGCTCTTGCTGATTAACAACGGCATTACTCTGGGAATGCCGCTGATCATTAGCTCCATCGTGGATCGGGGAATCAGAGGTGGAGCACCCGATTTCATTCTGCGCGGCACGCTGATCTTGATGGGATTGGCGTTGACACGCGGGCTATTCACCTATTTCTCCGGTAGCTGGACAGAGACGGCCTCACAGAACGTGGCTTACGACCTGCGGAACGCCCTCCACGAAAAGCTCCAATCGCTTTCCTTCAGCTATCATGATCGGGCGGAGACCGGGCAACTGCTCACACGGGCCATCAGTGATGTGGATCGCATCCGCTTTCTTACCGGCCGCGCCATTGTACGGCTCGTTGAGATACTAACATTGGTGGCAGGGATTGCCATCTCATTGATATTAGTGCATATGCAGCTCGCACTGCTGACGCTGACCATCATCCCCCTGCTGGTTTATAACGCCCTTCACTTCGGAACACGCTTCCGGCCGCTCTCAAGGACCATTCAACAGCGGGTATCCACACTGACTGCACACCTGGAGCAGAATCTGCGCGGAGCACGCATAGTGAAAGCATTTGCCCAGGAACAGGCGGAAATCGCGCGCTTCGACAAGGAGAATGCTGTCTTATTGAAGCTCAATCTGAGTGCGGCGCGCATGCAGGCTCTCAACCTGCCTCTGATGCGGCTGATTGCCAGTGCAGGCACAGTGATGATATTGTGGTACGGTGGGCAACTGGTCATCCAGGGCAGGCTCACGATTGGCGAATTGGTGGCTTTCACAACCTACGTAGGGCAGCTCCTGGTCCCTATCCGCCGTCTGGGGATGATCGTGCCGGCAATTGCGCATGCCACGGCCTCCGGGGAGCGTGTCTTCGAGATCCTCGATGCCGAGGCCGAGGTCAAGGAGCTGCCAGATGCCCGGCCTCTGGCACCGGTACAGGGACATGTGCGCTTTGAACGCGTATCCTTTGCCTATTTCGGCCGTCACAAAGTGCTCGACGATATTGATTTCGAGGTTCAGCCAGGGGAAGTTGTGGCCTTGCTTGGCGCCACGGGTTCCGGCAAAAGTTCAATCATCAATCTCATCCCCCGCTTCTATGACCCAACCGCCGGGCACATTCTGATTGATGGGCAGGACATTCGCCACGTTACGCTCAGCTCTCTCCGTGAGCAGATCGGCATCGTGCTTCAGGATACCATCCTCTTTGCGGCCAGTGTGCGTGAGAACATTGCATTTGGCCGCCCCGATGCCAGCGAAGAGGAGATTATCGCTGCATCACGGGCGGCTGCAGCACACGAATTCATCATGGAACTGCCCCGGCAGTATGATACGCTGGTTGGAGAACGAGGGGTGACACTTTCGGGCGGACAAAAACAACGTATTGCCATAGCCAGAGCGCTGTTGAAAAATCCGCGCATCCTGATCCTCGACGACGCCACCTCCAGTGTAGACACTGAGACGGAGGCGCTGATCCAGTCTGCACTGGCGAGGCTGATGGAAGGCCGTACCACTTTCATCATCGCCCAACGGCTGAGCACCATCCGCAGAGCCGACCATATTCTGGTGCTGGACCATGGGCGAGTTGTAGCCCATGGCCGTCGCACCGTCGAACACACAGCGCACGATGAGCTGCTCAGATCCAGCGGTCTGTACGCAGAGATTTACTACCGGCAATTACGTCCACAAGAAGAAGAGCGGAGAGGGACATATTATGAGCATCAATATCGGCAGTAGCGCTATGGTGAGGGGGCCGGGGATGTTGCTCGACGCCTTCGGCTCCAGGGAGGAACGCGGGCATATCAGCGGGCGTGTCCTGCTCCAACTGGCGCGGTTCCTCAGCCCATATCGCTGGCATATGGCGCTGGCAACCCTGCTTATGCTCATCTCCTCGGGTGCAGGGTTATTCACCCCCTATCTGACCAAAGTGGCGATTGATAGCAACATTGCCTGTGGAGATATACGGGGACTGCTCACCACCTGCTTATGGCTGACCCTGACGCTCATGTGCGTTTACCTGTCGTCGGCTGCTCAGACTTATATTCTCTCGTGGGTCGGGCAGAGAGTTCTGGCCACTCTGCGTGCCCGGCTCTTTCGTCATCTCCAGGCGCTGTCTGTGCCGTATCATGACAAACATGTCATCGGCGTGACCATTTCCCGGGTGACTAACGATGTCGAGGTCATCAACGAACTGCTCTCCCAGGGGTTGATCGGGCTGGTGGGTGATGGGATACTGCTGATCGGGACAATCGTGGTGATGATGACCATGGAATTGCGCCTGGCGCTGCTCACGTACAGCGTGTTGCCTCTGATGTTGCTGACCACAGCCTGGTTCAGCCGACGGGCGCGCGTGGCTTTCCGCGAGACGCGCGAGAAGATCGGCGCTGTGGCGGGTGATCTGGCGGAGAACATCAGCGGCATGCGCGTGATTCAGGCGTTCGCGCAGGAAGAGAACACCCAGGAGCGTTTCAAAGAGGTTAACCGCGCCAACCGGGATGCCACCATCAACGCCATATCCTTATCCTTCATCTTCCTCCCCGCTGTGGACGTGTTGAGTGTGGCGGCCGTGTGTATCGTCTTGCTGATGGGCGGGATTATGGCAGCGAACGGGCGGTTAACCATTGGGGTGGTGGTCGCGTTTATGGCCTATGTCAGCCGTTTCTTCGACCCGATCCAGGATATGAGCCAGATATACACCACCCTGCAGGCAGCAACAGCCGGCGGCGAGCGTGTGCTGGAGTTGCTCAACTCTCAACCAAATGTACGGGACAGACCAGACGCGATTGAACTGCCCCCTATAAAGGGACGCATAGAGTTACGCAATGTCTCATTCTCCTACCACCAGGAGCAGGGAGTGCTGCACAATATAAACATGAGCATTGAGCCAGGGGAAACGATCGCTCTGGTCGGGCCGACCGGTGCGGGTAAGACTTCTATCGCCAATCTGATAGCCCGCTTTTACGAGGTCAGTGATGGGGCGGTGTTGATTGACGGCTACGATGTGCGCGACGTCACAGCGGATAGTCTCCACCGCCAGATGGGGTTGGTACCACAGGATCCTTTCCTGTTCCCCGGCACAATTGCTGACAATATCCGCTTTGGCCGCCCCACAGCAGACATGGAAGAGGTGATCAGGGCTGCTGTGTTGGCGAATGCAGACGAGTTTATCCGTGCCTTACCCGAGGGCTATGAGACCTGCGTCTTTGAGGGAGGGGTAAATCTATCCACAGGAGAGCGACAACTCATCTGTATTGCTCGCGCGCTTCTGGTGGACCCGCGCATCTTGGTTCTTGATGAGGCGACCTCAAGCGTTGATACGGTAACCGAAGCGTTGGTTCAAGAGGCATTGGAGCGCCTGTTAAAAGGGCGCACGGCGATTGTCATCGCACATCGCCTCAGCACCGTCCGCAGGGCCGATCGCATATACGTTATTGACAGTGGCCGGATCGTAGAATGTGGCACCCACTCTGAGCTGCTGGCCCAGGGAGGGCTGTACCGGGCGCTATACGAACAGCAATTTATAGAGCCAGCGTAGCTACTCAGAGACGGTAGCCGCAGGCGAGGTATACTGCGCACGGGTGAATTTTGGACTTTTCCTGAGCGCGGTAGCACGTGGTTATAATGGTATTTATTCAGCCTGCGCCCGCCGGACCACAGTCCGGCGGAGCAGATGGCACCTGAGCCACCTGGGGACGTCTCAGTGTAGCCAGTGTCTGCAAAGTCTGGGTATTTATTCAGCCTGCGCCCGCCGGACCACAGTCCGGCGGAGCAGAGGGCACTGAGCCACCTGGGGGTGTCTCAGTGTGGCCAGTGTCTGCAAAGTCTGGGTATTTATTCAGCCTGCGCCCGCCGGACCACAGTCCGGCGGAGCAGAGGGCACTGAGCCACCTGTGGGTGTCTCAGTG
>DAOTYA010000079.1:0-2792 GCA_034435075.1 Anaerolineae bacterium | reverse complement strand
CACGACCGGCCACAATGTAGGGCAACTGCTCGCAGTTGCCCTACAACTGACGTCGCCACGGCCAGCCATAGCCTGCTCTCGCTCTCTTCTCGCGCAAAAAAGTGACGGACACCCTACAAAGGCCGCCGCGCCGGATCACTGGGCCACATCGGCTGCTTCAGCTTTTATACTGCGCACGGGTGAATTTTGGACTTTTCCTGAGCGTGGTAGCACGTGGTTAAATGGTATTTATTCAGCCTGCGCCCGCCGGACCACAGTCCGGCGGAGCAGATGGCACTGAGCCAGCTGGGGGTGTCTCAGTGTGGCCAGTGTCTGCAAAGTCTGGTCCGGGCGGACTGTGGTCCGCCCGGCACAGCACGGGCGGGCTGAATAGATGGCACTGAGCCAGCTGGAGGTGTCTATTCAGCCTGCGCCCGCCGGACCACAGTCCGGCGGAGCAGATGGCACTGAGCCAGCTGGGGGTGTCTCAGTGTAGCCGGTGTCTGCAAAGTCTGGTCCGGGCGGACTGTGGTCCGCCCGGCACAGCACGGGCAGGCTGAATAGATGGCACTGAGCCAGCTGGAGGTGTCTCAGTGTAGCCGGTGTCTGCAAAGTCTGGTCCGGGCGGACTGTGGTCCGCTCGGTACAGCACGGGCAGGCTGAATAGATGGCACTGAGCCACCTGGGGGTGTCTCAGTGTAGCCAGTGTCTGCAAAGTCTGGTCCGGGCGGACTGTGGTCCGCCCGGACCAGCACGGGCAGGCTGAATAGTTATTTTAAATGTCCAATTCTTACCCGTTCCCAGTATAATAACGGAGGTCAAACCTATGCCCCAGACTCAACGCCCGGTTCTGACCGACGGCTCCCGCCTGATCGCCGAATCGTGCGTGCAGGCCGGAGCCGATATTTATGTCGGCTACCCCATAACTCCTGCCAGCCTCATCTTCTTGTATGCCAGCCGCCGTTTTCCGGTTGCACTGCCTGCCCCTGACGAGATCACGGCCTTACAATGGATGGCCGGCCTCTCCGCCGCCGGTCACATCCCTGTCACTGCCACCTCTTTCCCTGGCTTTGCGCTTATGGTGGAGTCCATCAATATGGCTTATATGATGGAACTTCCCATGCTGATCATCCTCGTCCAGCGCCTGGGACCTGCCACCGGCACAGCAACCGCCGGCGCCCAGGGCGATTTGCAATTGCTGAACGGTGTCATCTCCGGCGGCTATCCGCTTCCCGTGCTCTGTATCTCGGGAATGGAGGATTGCTGGCTTCTACCTCCTGTAGCATTGCAGATGGCAGTCGAAATGCGCTCGCCAGTGGTGCTCCTCACTTCCAAAGAGATGGTGATGACACAGGCACGGGTGGACCTGGCACAACTGCCTGAGATCACACCGCTCCGGCGTAGTTTTTACAATGGGACATCCCCTTACTGTACCTACGCTGCCGATAGCAGCCTGGTGCCCCCTTTCCTGCCTGTGGGCAATAGTGAGCATCAGGTGCGTCTGAACGCCTCTACCCATGACCGATGCGGAATCATCCGCCATACCGACGAAGAAGCCATAGCCAATACCATCCGCCTGGAGTCAAAAGTGAGAACCCTTACCCCGGCCGTTTACCACCTGGATGAGCAGGAAGGGGCAGAGACATTGTTGCTGACCTGGGGCATCACCACCGGCGCGGCGCGCGAGGCGGTGGCGACGTTGCGGAATGAGGGTGTCCCGGTCTCTCTCCTCATCGCCTGCACGTTACTCCCATTGCCGTCAGTATACTACGATATTGTGGATTCCTATCCGCGGGCGGTGATTGCCGAGGAAAACCAGCAGGGGCAACTGGCACGGCTCATGTTTGGCCAGCGCCTCCCCCAAAAAGTCCGTACCGTGACCGCAGTTGGACGGATGATCGGGCCGGATGAGATCGCTCGCGAGGTTAAGAGCCAATGAGTACATTCCTGACCAGCGCTGAACTCCCTTACTGCAAGGGATGTGGACATCACCTTGTGGTGCACAATACGGTGAAAGCACTCGCTGCAGCGGGTCTCTCGCCACTGGATGTGGTGCTGGTTACAGACATAGGGTGTCACGGTATCGCAGACAGCAATTTCACCACACACACCGTCCATGGCCTCCATGGGCGATCGGTCGCGCTGGCAGCAGGCATCGCTATGGGCATCCCGCCTGATAAAAAGATCATCGTCTATATCGGCGATGGGGGAGCCACTATCGGCTTGCAGCACATCCTGGAAGCGGCGCGGCTCAATGTTGACCTTACCGTTGTGGTGCATAATAATATGCTCTACGGCATGACCGGGGGGCAGCCCAGCGGCCTGACGCCCGAGGGTTTCCGTACCGTCATCACCCCGCAGGGTAGCATACTACCTCATCACAACCTGTGCCGGCTGGTGCGCGATGCCGGTGCAGCTTACGTCGCCCGCGTTATCGGGCTGGGCGACTTCTCCGACATCCTGGGCCGTGCGCTGGCGACGGATGGCTTTGCGTTGGTGGAGGTTTTGGAGACCTGCGTCAGGTATGGAGCGAAGATGAACCCGGAGCTGCGGCTGAGGGAGCTGGCGAATGCAGTGGGCTACGAGCCGGGCGAATGGAGCTGCACGGCGCGTCCATCCTTTCGCCCGTTTTCCTCATCCCGACCTGCCCCGCAGGAGGAGACATTGCTCGATCTCAAGCCGATAGAGGTGTGCTGTACCTCTTCACTGGCAGGACGGTTGAATCTGGTGATAGGTGGCTCGGCGGGAGAGGGGGTACAGCAGGCAGCAGAATTGCTGGCCCATGCATCTATCGCTGCGGGGTTGTATGTCAC
>DAOTYA010000078.1:0-40841 GCA_034435075.1 Anaerolineae bacterium | reverse complement strand
CTCCTCGGACTGAACAGTGTGGCCGGGCTGCTGGTGGGGCTGGAGTTCCCCCTGGCAAACGCTCTGATTACAAAGGCGGGCGTCAGAGGTTCGGCCGGCATCGTTTACGCAGCCGATCTGGCGGGCGCATGCCTGGGTGCTCTGGCAGTCTCTGCGGCCCTGCTGCCGGCCCTGGGGCTGCTGGAGACATGCGTGCTCCTGGTACTGATCAAGTTGGGCAATCTGATGTTGGTGGCAGCGGGTACACCGGGCATCAACTCACCTGCCCCAGACCATCAAATACCTGGAAACCCATAGTCTGGTCGTCAGCGGCTCGTAACCAGGATCGGCTGCAGGACGATGGCATCGTGAGAGCCATCTCCGACCTCCAGCCGTCTGCCCGTCTCGGCGATGTACATACCTGTCTCCAGCAGATGTTCACCCGGTGAGGCAGCAGTCTCCACTTCTATTTCATAAGTGTCAGTGATCACCTCGCCGCTCAGCCAGAGACTGGTGGGGTACGAGCCGTTCAACGGCCAGTTATCGCGCTGACCGGCCATCGTTCCATCCGGGGCAATCAGGTGAACGAAGACGGTGTAGTTCTCATCCATCTCCCTGAGCGCCCGCCAGTAGAGTGTCACCAGCAACTTTCCCCCGGGCGCAACCTCATCCGTGGACAGGTCGTACCCGAGTAACATCACCTTTCCTCCAAGCGAGATGCGCAACGGGTGAGAGAGTTGGGGAATCGCAAAGGTACGCGAGATGGCCTGGGTCACAAAAGTCCCTACTTCTGCGGTTACATCGCAGACGCTTACGCGCAGAGTGTACTCTCCAGGCGGCATATCGCGCGGCAGGAGCGGGTTGTACCGGTCCACGATGACCTCGTCCGCACTCCACAGTGAGGCCGGGTAAGTGCCGTGGACCGGTGCCCCCTCGTACAGGGTTATGTCGCCTGAGGTCAGGTTAACGCTGCAATCCGGAAGCCGCGAATCTGCAGCCTGCCAGAAGAGCGTGAGATAGAGCGGCTCTCCAGGCCTGGCGGAGCGTGTGTCCAGGTTGGCCCCCAGGAGACGTATGCCGCCAATCGGTAAATCCAGACGCCGGGAAATTCCCAGGCTCTCGATAGCAGGTGGCGTATCGGCGCGGCTCAGGCGCACGGGCAGCTCAACGTAAGTGCCCGCGTAACCCCCGTGCTCGTCGAAAACCGGCATCGGAGCAGCCGCACCAGGCGCGTAGAAGCCAAAACGGACGGTATACTCACCGGGTGGCGCACCGGGGTAGACGGGCACGGAGAGATGGTCCACCACTAACTCTCCTGGTTGCCACTGCTCGGAGGGATAGTGGAACGGCAGCACCTCTCCCCATGCGAAGCCCCACCGATCACTCAGACGGGCAAACGGGATGTAATCACCCCGCTCAGGCCGATTCAGCACCTCCCACCATACTGCTATCTCAACCACACCGCCGGAGCGCGGCACACCGGAGACCCCATATCCACGCAGTAAGGCCACATGGCCCAGGTCTGCGCTGAGCATATGCGGAGGCGGATCAACAGAGTTAACCCGATATGCGCGGAAGGCAGGGACCCCGTCCGGGCCGGGATAGATGTCCGTTTCTGCCTCAGCAGGAAGTATAGATTCAACCCAGGCCAGGTCATCGGAAGCTGAGCGGGGAAAAACCCACAGCGCATCTCCTTGTGCGGGCAGGACTACCGTCCTGCCACCCGTAAGCCAGTGGAGCGTCCCGTACTTTCTTGACAGAAAGGCAAGCGTGGGATGGCGATAATGTACGCTGGCCACATACGGGGTGACCTCGCTCAGATCGGTCCGGTTGAGGTACACAGCCACATCCACCAGGTCGCCGTCAGCAGCGTAGTACAGCGCGGCAGAGGAGGCCCATCTGTTAAAGTAAGTATGAGCGGAGACAGGTGTTGCAACGGAGAGGAGTATCAGTAAGACCACCCCATAGCGCACATACGCAGCCCACCCTGAGCATATACCTGTCCAACGGATAAGTTGCCACAATCCCAAAGCAGGGAAAACGTATATGAAGGGCAGCAGCCCTATGGAACGCAGGCTGCTGGGCGTGATGTCGCCGGTGGCAAGCGCGCTGGGGAGGACCATAAATACCAGGTTGGAGAGCAGGAAGGTCGCAAGTGGGAGGTTACGGCAACGTCTTTGCGCTGCGGCTGGCCTGAGGCTGGCGATGAGCGTCACAAACCCCAACGCGAAAAGCACAGCTTCAGGTGCTCCAAAAAGTGGGCGGTACGGAATGTTGAAACGTATATAGGGATCACCTGCACAGAAGAACATCCTGGCACATGCGACGATCCCTCCCCATGCTTCGGCCCGGCTCCTGGCAGCAACCTGTTGGGTACGGTTCATGAAGCTGCCTGGATGGGTCGCCCAGTAATGGAGAAGCGGGGCAATGGTGAGCAATGCGACCAGGACGAAGATCGAAAATTGCTTCAGCCGTGCGCGGTAGTGCCCTCGATCGGCGATCAGGATACTCAGAAACGTGGCAGCCAGTGGAAGCGGGAAAGCACGGGCAGCCAGGTATGTATAGCCTGTGAGTCCACAGAAGAAGCCGGCCAGGATAAGCCGGACGGGACTCCGGGCAGATGAAGGGGAATGCAATCCCCGCCACAGAGCTGCGACGGTCAAGGCCTGCATCAGCGGCTGACTCACAGCGCGGAATCCGTACCGGCTGAAGAGCAGGTGCCAGAAAGATGTGGCCAGAAACGCGGCGCTGAGCAGGGCGATCCATTTCCCCTCGGGCCATTCACTGAACAGCGCACGCACTGCCCATGCCGTTACCGCAACTGTAATGATCCCTATCGTCGCCGCGCCCAGCCTGAGCGCCAGGGGTGTTGCGCCAAGCATTCGCACCCACAAGGCAGCCCAATAGAAAAACAACACCTCCTTTCCTGTATATGCGGAGATAAAAATCGGGGTCTTGCCTTTGAGGCCGATCTCTCCGGCCAGTATGCCGTTAGCAGCCTCATCGTAGTGAAGCCCAAGGGGCAAATCCGGCAGACGATACAGCCGCAATGCTGCCGCAATGAGCAGGACAGTAACCGATGCTGCAAGAAACGCCCGACGCGACGTTGCTGACATAGGAGACTTGTGCTCCTGCTGCGTTTGCCTTGCAGGCAGTGGATTCATTCGGAAGGCTGAAATAAAAAGCACACCACCGACATAAAGAGTGGTGCGCTTCTCTGTCAGGAAAGGCCCAGGCATCTGTGACAGTCGTTGTGCCCGACCGCATCAGTGCAACGCTTACAGGCGCTTCCTGAATCCCACAGGTCTGCTTCAGGTGGGCCGGGCTGGACTCGAACCAGCGAAGGCTGAGCCAACGGATTTACAGTCCGTCCCCTTTGCCGCTCGGGACACCGACCCCCTACCGGTTTTTGGCCGGCAGTTTTATTATACCATAACCAGATAATTGGTCAAGCAAGCTCTGGGGGCGCCCCTGGGGCACAAAGCTAGCGAGCCTTGACCTCGAAGGTGGCGGTCAGGACCCGCTCCCCGGCCGCGGGTATGGTGCCGGGCTGGCATCCGCCCACGGCAATCTGGAACTCACCTGGCTCGACAACTCGTCGCCCTTCGCTATCTATCAGCGAGAGTTGACGCGGCATCAGAGAAAACGAGACCGTCTTGCTCTCGCCGGGGTTCAGGTGAATGCGCGTGAATCCCGCCAGTTGCCGGAGCGGCACCGGCACCGAAGCCTCCAGGTCGCTCACGTAGAGTTGCACGACCTCGTCGCCGGCGCGGTCGCCCGTGTTTTGCACCTCCACGCTGACGGTAAGCGTCTCGTCGGGGGCAATCGTCTGAGCGCTCAACCGCAGATTGCGGTAGGCGAACGTCGTATAGGAGAGGCCGTAGCCAAAGGGGAAGAGCGGCTCGCCGCGAAAGTAGCGGTAAGTACGGCCTTCCATCCGGTAGTCTTCGAACGGGGGCAGGTCCGCCACGGATTTGTAGAACGTGACCGGCAGGCGGCCGGCGGGGTTGTAATCGCCGAAAAGAACATCCGCAATGGCCTCTCCGCCAGCCTGCCCGGGATACCAGGCTTCGACGATGGCCGGGATGTTCTCGGCCGCCCAGTTGACGGCCAGAGCACCACCGTTCAGCAACACAAGCACAATGGGTTTGCCCAGGGCGTGGAGCCGCCTGAGCAGTTCCTCCTGTGGGGCAGGCAGGCCGATGTCCACGCGATCTCCCCCCCCTGAACCCCGGCACCTCGATGGGCATCTCCTCGCCTTCCACTGCGGGCGAGAGCCCCAGCGCGAGCACGAGCACGTCCGCCTGACCGGCTGCCTCGACCGCCTGCTGTAGATGGTCTAGCTGGTGTGCCTTCTGAGCGATAACGCGCTTATCGCTCGGGCCCGGGTCAATGTACATGACGTACTTAGTGCCTATCCGAAAAACGTAACCGACGCATCCCTATGCGTCGGTATAAGCGGCATAGGGATGCCGCTCGTACGGTTTTTCGGATAGGCTCTTAGGCCAGCGGTCTGCCTGCACCGACTGCTGTTTCTGCGTCGGCGCAGGTGCCCAGAAAGGCCGATTTTGCACGGCGGCAGGAAGCCAGGTAGGTAATTAAAAATACTATCTGAACATCGTCAGGTGTGGAATGTGGGTCTATCCCGATTTGGGTGGTAAATACGATTGCCCTGCGGGTGTCCGTCGCTTTTTTGCGCAAGAGTGGACGTAAATATTGTAGGACAACTGCAAGCAGTTGTCCTACAATGTGGCCGGTTGTGGCAGCATCGGACGCGGTCTGGATACCGGCCCGAGCCGGAGGGGACGCAAAAATATGCCGGACACCCTGCCGGCGCTTGCACAAATTTGGGGGGTGTGGTAGAATTTGAACAGTACGTTCCGTGCCGAGGTAGCTCAGCCTGGTAGAGCACCTGACTGAAAATCAGGGAGTCGACAGTTCAAATCTGTCCCTCGGCATCTGCTTATCTGTCGCGCGAAGTCCTTATCAACCTCAGCCGTAATGTGCACCTCCAGCTTTCCTGCCCTGAGGCACCTGGTCGCCACGACCGCTCCCGAAGAGTGCCATCCACTTCCACTTTCTACCTGGTTCTAGAGCATCCCAGAGGTGATGGATATGCAGGCATACAATTTGTGGAACGATCAGCCGGTCCTGGATGCCACTCATGACCGGCTGAGCTTCTCCCATTACGCGGATGTCTTGAGCGAAGTGGTGCTTGCCGCGGATACTCCCATTACCATCGGCATCTTCGGCCCATGGGGCAGCGGCAAGACCAGCCTGATGCGCCTGATCGCCGGGCAATTGCTCGAGCGGCGTACAGCAGGCCATCGCTGGGCACGTGTTGTATGGTTTAATGCCTGGCAGTATGAGCGTGATCAGGGTGCTCTGTGGCGAGCGCTGTTGCTGCGCGTTCTTGAAGGACTGGAGAGCGAGCAGCTCAGTCGTGAGGATGCCCGGCAGATCGAGGACTGGCGTATGCGCCTGTATACAGACGTACAGCGGACAGAGAGCGGCTCAATCCAGATTGACTGGCCTAAACTGGGCAAAGGAGCGCTGCGCCTGGGTCTCTCGCTGATGCCTGCTCCAGCAACCCTGCTTGAGTTGCTCAAGCTGCTCCAGGGTGAGATGGGAACACTCGAGGACATCGTCGCAGCATTCGAGCGGGAACGCACTGAGGTCTATCGCCGCCAGTTGACACTCCTCGAGGAATTCCAGGGAGGATTCGCACACCTGGTACGGGAGTATGTGTGGAGCCGCAATGGACTGCTTGTCGTCTTCGTGGATGACCTCGACCGCTGTATGCCGAACCGGGCGGTGGAAGTGCTGGAGGCAATCAAGCTGTTCCTGGATGTCAAGGGCTGTGCTTTCCTGATCGCCGTGGATAGAGATGTGATTGAGCGGGTGGTGCGTGTCCAGTATGCCAGCTACCTGGTCGGAGAGACGAGACACGAGGAGACCATCCCCATCACCGGTCAGAGCTACCTCGAGAAAATTGTGCAGTTGCCGTTCCACCTACCCCCGCTGGAGGAGGAGCAGATTTACAACTTCATTGATTCGCTCGACCCCCACCTGCCAGCCGGGTGCAAAAGGATCATGGCATTAGGGCTGGAGCCGAATCCCCGCGTAGTCAAGCGTGCTCTGAATATCCTCCGCCTGCTCCTCAAACTTTCCGAACGGCGGGCGGAGGCCGGTTCTATGGAGCCGGTAGTGCCGGAACTGCTGGCGAAGATGGTGGTGATTCAGGCCCGTTACCGTGACCTCTACGAAGACCTGCTCGAGTATCCGAACCTGATTCAGGACCTGGAGCGGGCAGCACGCGAAGGAGGAAGAGCACAGCAGATCATCCCAACACCGGCCGGGACCTCTGCAGAAACCACAACGTTGCTGGAAAAGTACCTGCGCTATAAGCCGCTGCTACAAATGCTGCGGGTAGAGCCGTTTCTGGCGTCTCTGACGCGCACCCAGATTAACGCTTACATCTATCTGACCCGCACCACCAGTGAAGAGGTGAGGCATAAACCAGAGTTGGAGGCGGGCCGTCTCTGGCGCGACCTGTTGAGCAACGATCCCACCCGCATCAGCTCTGCAGTGGCAATCGTGCAATCGGAGGGACAGAAAGACGCCTGGGTGGCGGCACTGCTGCGCGTGCTGGATCCGGGAACAGAGGCTTCTGCCTCAGAGCGTATCTCCGCAGGTACCGCACTGGCCTACCTGGGCGACCCCCGCGACTTCGACGAGATGGTAAATGTGCCGGGCGGCGAGTTCAAGCAAGGCGAGGAAGGGGTGATGACCTACGTGATGGCCTATCGTATCAGCCGCTACCCGGTCACCAACCAGCAGTACGCCCGCTTCCTGGCCGCCGTCCCCTCTTACCCGGTGCCCTACGTTGCCGAGGCATGGGCCGAGCCTTACAACTGGGACCCTCGTAAACGCACTTACCCGGAAGGGAAGGCCAATCATCCCGTAGTTCTGGTCAGCTTTGAGGATGCCCTGGCCTACTGCAGATGGGCCGGTGTGCGATTACCGACCGAGGAGGAATGGGAAAAGGCTGCGCGGGGCGATGATGGACGCATCTATCCCTGGGGGAATGAGTTTGATCCTGAAAAGGCTAACGTGCGTGAAAGCGGGATAGGGAGCACGACTCCTGTGGGCATCTATCCCGCAGGTGCCAGCCCCTACGGACTGCTCGACTGTGCGGGAAATGTGTGGGAGTGGACCGCTTCCCGGACCCCAGGCGGACAGGTGATCCTGCGTGGAGGCTCGTGGAACTTCAGGGCAGAGGATGCCCGCTGCTTTTCCCGGGAACAGGCCAGACCCGACTACCGCTCGAGCCGAATCGGATTTCGCGTTGTCACCGGCCCTCAACCCCAGGCGTCGGCTACCCCAGAAACAGCCATCACCCCGGATGAGCGTTAAGGAGTTCTCACATGGAAGTCACTACCGAGCAATTTAAACGTTGCGACCTGGTCAGGGTCACCGGCCGTATTGATAGCAACACCTCACCGCAACTGTCAAAAGCACTCGAGTCAATCCTTGAACAGGGGCGTTTCAAGATCGTGCTCGACATGAGCGGGGTGGATTTCATCTCCAGCGCCGGCCTGCGGGTGCTGATCAGCACGCAGAAGACTTGCAAAAAGTGGAACAGAGGAGAGCTGGTGCTTGCCGGTGTGCCCCAAAGGATTAAGGATGTGATGGACCTGGCCGGCTTCGTCCCCTTGTTCAGATTCTACGACACTGCCGTTGAGGCGGTGGGGAGTCTGTGAGGTTCACAACAGGCGGGAACTGAGTTCCCGCACATTTGCGGTGTGGTACTCAAGGTCCTCACGCAGGCGAGCCACATCGTTACCGTACCGCAGGCGGCGGGCAAGAAAGGCGAATTCCTCACCCTCAGGAGGAGGAACAGTAAGGTCCTGGGCATTGCCCCGTACCATACGCAGGCCATCTATCAGCCAGCGCAGGAATGTATGAGCCTTGCGCAGCCGCGTATAATCGTCCGGCGAGAGAATGCCAGCCCGTGCCAGCGCGGCCATCGCCTCGCGAGTATTGGTTGCACGCAGGCTGGGATCGCGGTGGCCGTGGGTGATCTGCAAACCCTGCACGAGATACTCCACATCCAACAATCCGCCGGGGCTAAATTTGGCATTGAAAGTGCCGCCCACGACCAGATGACGTAACTGCCGCTCGCGCATGGCCCGCATCGCCTGCACATTGAACGGTTCGCCGGTATAGACAAACTGATCGCGCAGTGCCACGATATGCTGACCCAGCCCCTGGTTGCCGGCGATAGGGCGTAGTTTTACCAATGCCTGGCGCTCATACGGCCAGGCCGGCCCATCCGGAGCGAAGTAGCGACGGAAGGATTCCAACGACACCGCCATACTCCCTGCACTACCGTAGGGCCGCAGACGCAGGTCTATCTCAAAAATCCCCGCACGTCTGGTCCGGATGGCAGCGGTAAAATTCTGCACCAATTTCTCGTAAAACTCGGCCGTGGTGATCACTTTGGGACCGGTGGTCTCACCGTTGCCAGAGTAGATAAACATCAGCTCGATATCCGAGGCAAACCCAAGCTCGCGCCCCCCGCATTTTCCCAGTGCACACACCACCATCTCGCTGATCTGACCATCCTCCAGAAGTGGCGTGCCGTACACAGTACGCAAGTCCTCGTGGCACAGATGATAGACCGCGTTGACTACGACCTCGGCCAACGCAGTGAGTTCCTCGGCAAATTCCCAGAACTCCTGTGTATGCCCCAGGATATGCCGCATGTCTATGCGGAACATCTCGCGGTCCTTGAAGGCATTGATCACCGTGCGCCAGGGGGCGTCATCAGACGGTGGCTGCGCACTTGAGTGTACCTGTGCCAGGACAGCTTCCAGCTCCGCCTGCAACTGCGCGCGGGATTTGGCGCTCTCCAGCGCATCCAGGTCACGCACGACAGGGAACAGGTTTGCGTATTGCATGCGCAGGAAATCGTCCCACAGGAAATCGCTGACGCCCAGCAGACGCGCCAGCGCGTACAATACCTCGTGGCGGCCTAACGAGGCCAGCTCATCGGGCCACTCGGGGCGGCGAAACAGCTCCCCGATAAACTCGCGGAAGTGTAACAGCGCAGCCTCAGGGTTGGGGGAATGGGGCAGCAGGTGCGTAAAATGTTTTACCAGCACCACGGCCGCACGCAGCTCGCGTTGCTTCTCAGGCGAAGTGATCTTCTGGCCGCTGGCATCGGTGACATAGAGCGTATCACGCACACGGCTGCCCACTGTCTCGACCGTCACACGCGCTATGTAGATGCGATTGTAAGCCAGTGCGTTGGTCAGTTCATACAGGAAACCCACCGTATCGGGAGCATCAATATGGAGCACAGTGTATTTCGTGCTGGTGGTATTGTCTATCTCTATATCCACCGGATAGAGTACCGGGGCGGTTGCTGCTGGCTTATGAAATGCAGCGGCCACCCTTTTGGCGAGCCTGCCACGGGCTTCACGCCTCAGGCCGGCATGCATCAGGCGCAGCAATTCGGTCAGCTCTTCGGTATAGTGGGTCCATACCTCAGCTCCTCCCTCTCCGCGCACCTGACGCACAGTAAAGACGTCCACAATCTTACGCAGGGACTCCCGCCCCGTCTCACTAGAGGCTGGCTCGTAAGTGAATACGTTGCCGTCGCAGATGGTGAACCCGTAAACAAACAGCAGACCACAGATCAGGGACAACTCGCCAGGATAGTCATACCCCACAATAGTTACACGCCAGCAGCCATCTTCATCCAGCGGCACCGCCTCTACCCGCACCAGGTGCTCTTCGTCGAGCTGCCCGGCGAGCGCAGCATGTCTTGCGATCTCCTCTGCCCTGAACGCATCAACATAGGATGGATCCATACGAGCGATGTGTGAAGAGATGGAAGGTACACCTTTTTCCTCGGCCAGCTTACGGTTCGCTCTCACTGCTTCGTCACCCTGCTTTCCCAGATGTCGGAGATACACGGCGCGAATCGTTGTGCGATGCTCTTCGTAACGGGCCAGGAAGTCGGCGGCGGCGTTCGCACCGTGGCGATTGTTAAAACCAAGCCGGCGCGCCAGATTCATCAGCGAGGCAGTCTCACGCGGCAACTGGTGCGTCTGACGGTAGTGCACTATCTGGAGGTAATGCTCAACCGTGCGCAGGAACGTATACCCTTCGGTGAGGATGCGCCATTCCTCTGCCGTGAGGAGGCCCAGTCCGGCCAGCCGGTTCAGTGCCTCAAGTGTGTTGTGACAGCGCACGGCGGGATACTCTGCGCCGTAGACAAGCTGGAGGTATTGCACCACGAACTCCACGTCGCGGATCGAGCCTTCACCAAGCTTGATCTCACCCCACTCACATCCTCGTTCTCGCAGGCAGGCTTCTGTGCGTTCCTTCATCCCGCGAACGCTGCTACGGATTGCCTCGGCGACACCAGGGTGTGCCTGAGCGAACAGCACATGTCCCACCCGCTGGAGAAATTCCTCCCCCACCGCCGTATCGCCTGCGATCTGGCGTGCCTTGAGCAGAGCCTGCTTCTCCCACAGACGGGCATATTCCTCGAGATAGGTTATGTATCCATCGAGCGATGAGAGCAACGCACCATTCCGTCCCCAGGGGCGGAGCCGCATATCCACGCGGTAGAGAAAGCCATCTCCCGTGACACGCGCCAGCACGTCTATCAACCGTTCGCACAGGCGTTGGCGACCCTCCGTGTATGACGAGGCCAGGAACAGCAGGTCTAT
The DNA here is from genome assembly GCA_034435075.1 of Anaerolineae bacterium. Classification (GTDB taxonomy): domain Bacteria; phylum Chloroflexota; class Anaerolineae; order B4-G1; family B4-G1; genus JAOAAG01. The sequence goes on along the minus strand of DAOTYA010000078.1, from coordinate 30,117 downwards.
GTCTGAGCTGTAGTTCAGCTCCTTTCCTCCGAGTTTGCCCAGTGCTATCACTGCGAGGCCGTCTGTCCCTGTGCCGAGGCTGGCAGCGGCGACCGAGAGGGAAACGCGCACCAGACTCTCGGCCAGGTTTGAGAGTTGCAGGGCCACGGAGGGGAGGTCCAGCAACCCTAAAAGGTCACAGGTACCGATACGCAACAATTCACGGCGCTGGAAACGCCTGAGGGTATCGAGCCGGAGGGCGAAATCGTCACTTTCCAGCGAGGCGAGCGCCCCGTGGGCTTCTGCCTGGAGTTGTTCGACGCTCTTGAGTTGCGCCAGATTTCTGTGCTCTACCAGACCATCCAGATACTCAGGGTTGCGGAGCAGGATTTCGGTGAGGAACTGACTTCCTGCGAACAGGGAGACCATCGTCTCAATGGCGCGTGGGTTATCCGCTCGAAAGGGCCTGCCAGCGGCGCCGGACAGGAAACGCTCGAAATTGATCACCACCAGGTCTGGGTCGGCCGCTTCGGGGAGTATGACCAGCAGGTGAGGGAGCAGCACGGCCAGTAGCGGGCCGGTACGCGGGTTAGCGGCCAGGCGAGCCAGCGCCCGCCTGGCTGTCTGAGGATCGGCAAAGGTTACGGAAGCACAGAGTGAGGAGATCGCATCTTCATCGGGGATGGCCATCACTTCACTGCCCTGGCAATGGCCCTGATGTGCTCTGGGGTCGAGCCGCAGCACCCGCCCACGATGCGCGCTCCCACAGCGACATACTTAAGCGCATAATCTGCCATCAGCTCCGGTGTGGCGTCGTACACCTCACGACGTTCCACCATACGTGGCAGGCCTGCATTCGGCTTGGCGATCAGGACTGCCTGTGGGGCGTGCGCATGCATCTTTTCCAGTGCTTGCAGTGTCACCTCAAGCGAATAGCCACAGTTTGCCCCAACGGCGGCCACGCCCATTTCAAGCAATACCTCAGCCGCCTGTTCAGGGCGCACCCCCATGTTTGTGCGCCCGTGTTTATCGAAGGAGAGTGTGACGGTGATAGGGATACGGTCGTCAGCCTGGCGTGCGCCCTCGACGGCGGCGCGTGCCTCGTTCAGATCGGCCATTGTCTCGATGTAGAGCAAGTCCACTCCCGCCTCTGCCAGCGCCCGTGCCTGCTCAGCGAAGATCGTCACCGCCTCCTCGTAGGTGAGCTTACCCAGGGGAGCAAGCAGCTCTCCCAGTGGACCCATGTCACCGGCGACGCAGGCCCGCCCATCGGCGGCGCGGCGTGCGATCTCGACGGCCCGATGGTTGACCTCGGCCACTCTTGCGGAGAGGCCACTGCGCTCCAGGCGCACACGATTCCCTCCGAAGGTGCAGGTCAATATCAGCTCGGCGCCGGCTTCCACGTAAGCACGATGAATGCCCATAACCGCGTCGGGATTTTCAAGCAGCCAGGCCTCAGGGGACATGCCGATAGGCAGCCCTGCCGCCTGCAACATTGTGCCCATCGCCCCATCGGCAACAATGATACGGCCAGATTCAAGCATGGACAGGAATGTTTCCATACTCACTCACCGTATCCACTCTTCACTTCTTGCCGGCCGCATAAAGCACCTCTGCACCTCTCCCCTGCTGGATGAGCGGTACGTAGGTTTCCAGCTCCTGCTGAACGGCCGGGTCGGTCAGGTCTACTGTCCTCTGCCGCTCGGCGGACATATAGGCAGCCATCACCAGCCTGGTGATCTCCAATCCATAGCTCCACGGGAGGAAGCCGTCACGACCGGCCAGGAATGCGTCTCGGGCGTCCTCGTTCTCGTCCGTATAGCCGTAGAGATCGGGTTCGTTGTACTGGACTGCCAGGAGTCCACGGGAGGCAGTGGCTTTTTCAAGCGCCAGCTCCGCATCAGCGACCGCCTCAGCAGCCACATCGGCGATGAAGACCTGAAGCGCCGAATTGAGCGAATTGATCTCGAAAGCGTAACCCGGACCCATCCCGTCCATGAGAAGCCTGAGGCCCTGTTTCTCGAACATCCAGGAGTTGGTGAACTGGGCTTTGACAAGCTGGCCGGTCTCCGGGTTGCGGTAAGTCACCATGCCGGTAGCAAAATCCTCGGCGGGTGTTCTGGCGTAGTCAACCCCGAATCGCTTCAATAACACCTCTCTCCACCTGGGCAGTCCCCACTTAAGCAGCGCACACTCAGCGGAGACAGCGATTGGCTCTAAAAACGTCGGAGGCTTGCCTGCTGGGGTCAGCACGTACCAGCCTGCCGCAAGGCTATGACATCCCATATCGCACAGAGTGCCGCCCCCCTGGCGCACCGGGTCCCAGAACCAGGCTTCATGGGGACCTCCGTGCTCCTCTGCCGAACGTGCCAGCGCGAGCGGGCCCATCGTGCGCTGCAGCGGTTCAAGCTGTGCCAGTTGAGCGCGGACCGGCTTCATAAAGATTTGATTCTCAAAATAAGCCGTCCTCAGGCCGACCTCCTCGACCAGTTCAACCATCCGGCGTGCCTCCCTGACATTACGCGCCAGGGGCTTCTCACAAATGACGCCTTTGAGCGCCGCTCCCCTCTTCACGGCCTCCACGATCTCCTCAACGATCTCCACGCGCGCGAAGTTGGGCGCATAGATGGCGATGGCATCCACGTGGTCAGCCATTTCCGTTACGCTGGTATAGACGACGCCCTCACCCAGACCGCTGTTTCTGACCATGCTGGCGAGCGCTTCAGCGCTGGCAGAAGTACGTGAGGTAATGCCGGCGACTTCTACACCTCGTACCTGTTTCAACGCCCGACAATGAAACCGTGCCACGAATCCGGCCCCCACCAGACCGAGTTTCAGAGTTGACATAGTTATACCTCCAGAGTCAGAGCAGCAAACGGGGATCGAGGTGGCTGATTAAAAACGAGGGTGACCCCTTCAGAACGGGGCCACCCCAGACAGCGGAGAGGGCGGGATTCGAACCCGCGGAGCATTTCTGCTCACGCGCTCTCCAGGCGCGCGCGTTAGGCCAGACTACGCTACCTCTCCGGGTTGCCATATGCACATTATATCATCCCATGACTCACCTGGCAAGGCACGGACAGTGTAGGACAACTGCTCGCAGTTGTCCTACAATCCTACGGCTCGGGCCGGCACCCAGGCCCAACGTCGCCACGAATGGCCCAGGAGCAGCCACAGCCCGCGACGCGCCCCACTCTACCCTGGGCACCTCCATCAGCTTGTCTTTTGCCTGTGCTTTAGTATAATATATGCGACTGGATTCCCGGACGCTCTGCGTTGACAGTTATCGTGACCGTATCGGTGACCGTAAACAGACCGGGATACGGACGAAAGGGGGTGAGCACATTAAAATCTGCTGACTGATCTGGTGAACCCCACATGCAGCTTCCGTAAACCATATAGTCACAATGAAGGAGGATTAAAATGCTCAAACGACTCTTTGCAGTGGCAAGCCTGATAACAATTGTGACCATGCTGGTGGGCTGTGCACCCAGGCAACCAGCAAAGTTAAGCGTTGAGGATTGCCCCAAGCCGGAGGTCTTCTGCGTGGGTCTGGTGACCGATGTGGGTAAAATTGACGATAAATCATTCAACCAGTCCACCTGGGAAGGAGTGCAGCAGGCCGAAAAGGAACTGGGAGCGCTGATCCAGTACATCGAGACCACCGACTCAAAAGACTATGACAAGAACATCGCCCAGTTTGCAGATGCGGGGTTTGACGTGATCGTGACGGTTGGCTTTGCACTTGGGGAGGCAACCCAGGCAGCCGGCAAAAAATACCCCAACATTAAGTTTATCGGCGTGGATCAGTTCCAGGCTCCTGGCACCGAAGTACCCAATGTTGTCGGTCTGGTCTTCCCTGAGGACCAGTCCGGTTTCCTGGCAGGTGCTCTGGCTGCCATGATGTCCAAGAGCGGTAAGATCGGTGCCGTGTTGGGAACCGACGCTGTGCCCCCAGTCTGGCGCTTTGGTGAGGGCTACCGTGCCGGAGCAAAGTACATCAACCCGAACATCGAAGTTAACGTGGTGTACCATAATGATGTGGGCTTCGATAAGACCTTCACCGATCCTGAGTGGGGCAAGACCACCGCTCTCTCGATGATTGACAAAGGGGTGGATGTTATCTTCGGAGCGGGTGGCAAGACCGGCAACGGCGCTCTGCTAGGCTGTGCTGAGAAGGGCGTGATGGCCATCGGGGTTGACACCGACCAGTACTACACTGTGCCCGAGGCACAGAAAGTACTGCTCACCAGCGCGATGAAGTTACTTACGCCGGGCACCTTTGAGCTGATCAAACTGGCCAAAGAGGGAAAGTTCCCGCAGGGTGGCAACTATGTGGGTGCAGCCGGTCTGGCCCCTTACCACGAGTTCGAGGACAAGGTGCCGGCGGAGGCCAAGGCCAAAATACAGGAAATTGACAGAGCCCTGAAAGATGGCTCTCTCCAGACCGGGGTGACGCCGGCCAAACCTGAATGACATCTGGACGGTCAGGGAGAACACCCCCTGCCGCTGAGCAGCCTGTAGGGCGGGAGCTATCCCGCCCTATGTTATATTCATGTCAGCCATACCCGCAGAGGGCAATCTCTGTATGGGAGTGCAAAAATGCGCATATCTGAACTGAAGAAGGCCTCCGAGCGTATTAAGTCTGTGAGGCCTTTTTTTAATGCTGCAATAGTTCCCCTATTGGCGGTATTTACCGCGCTGGTGGTTGGAGCGCTGATTATTCTACTCGCTGGCGGCGATCCTCTCGCCGCTTACAGAGGCCTGTTCCAGGGCGCAGTCGGCTCTGCCAGGGCCTGGAGCGAGACGACGGTATGGGCCACGCCTTATATTTTCGCCGGCCTCGCCGTGGCTCTGGCCTTCAAGGGTGGACTGTTCAACATCGGTGCAGAGGGTCAGCTTGCCCTGGGAGCAGTTATGGCTGCCCTGGTTGGCTATAAGCTGCCGGAGCTGCTGGGGATGAATGTGCCGGCGGTCGTCCACCTCCCGCTGGCAGTTGGCGCAGGGATGCTGGCCGGCGCTTTATGGGGCGCCATCCCAGGCTGGCTGAAAGCCCGCACCGGTGGTCACGAGGTCATCAACACGATTATGATGAACTACATCGCCCTGAATATGACCAGTTACCTGCTCAACGGGCCGATGAAAGATCCCAACCCTCTTAACGTCGTCGCCCGCACGCCTGAGATCGCTCAGAGTGCACGCATCCCCCCCATATTCCCTGGTTACCGTTTCCACTGGGGCTTTGTTCTCGCCCTGCTGGTGGCAGGAGCGGTGTGGTGGCTTCTCCAGAAGACTACGCTGGGGTTCGAGATCCGTACGGCCGGGGCAAATCCCGATGCAGCACGCTATGCCGGCGTAAACGTGTCACGTATCATCGTTATCTCGATGATGCTCTCAGGCATGCTGGCAGGACTGGCCGGTGCGATTGAGGTAACCGCGCTCAACTACCGCCACGAATTAGGTTTCTCAGTGGGGTATGGATTCGATGCGATTGCCATCGCGCTACTGGGTAAGACTCATCCCCTGGGAGTGGTGCTGGCCTCATTGCTCTGGGGTGCCATGCGCAATGGGGCCACGCGCATGCAGTTTCTCACCCAAATTCCGGTAGATGTCATTTCGGTGATCCAGGCCCTCATCCTCCTCTTTGTGGCCGCCGACGCCATCGTCAGGTGGCTTTACCGCATCCGTGTCGAGGAGGAAAAGCTGGTACTCACGCGGGGCTGGGGCGGTTAAAACCTATCCTAAAAACCGTACAAGCGGCATCCCTATGCCGCCTGTTCGGGATAGGCTCTAAGGAGGAGAACTGTGGACTGGCGACGGCTGGGATTCATCGGTTTGATCATCCTGATCCTCATTGGTGTGGTGATACTGGTGGGTGGAAGCAGAGTCCCCCCACTGGTGATCGTGGTCAGCATGCTGGCCACTACCATCGCTGTGGCCACCCCACTTACGCTGGGAGCCTTATGCGGTATCTACTGCGAGCGGGCCGGCGTGGTCAACATCGGCATCGAGGGGATGATGCTGGCCTCTGCTTTCTTTGGCTGGTTTGCCGCCATTTACCTGAACACTATTCTCGGAGTTGCACCCCTGCCCAGCCTGCTCGCGGGCGTCCTGGTGGCCATCCTCACCGGCGGGCTACTGGGATTATTGCACGCTGTGCTCTCCGTGACGTATAAAGTGGATCAGATTATCGGCGGGACGGTGATCAATATTCTGGCCATCGGCATCTCCGGGTTTCTGAACCGGCAGTTGTTTTTCGAGAAAGGCAGCATCTTTGGGGGACAGGTTCCTCACGCCCCGGGAGTGCTGCCACGTCTGCGCGTCCCTTTGCTCGCTGACCTGCCTGTGGTGGGGCGCATTTTCGAGCAGCAGCCGATTGCGGTGGCAGCGATCTTGCTCGTGCTGCTCACCCATTTCATTCTGTTCTACACCCGGTGGGGATTGCGTACCCGTGCCGTAGGTGAACATCCGCGTGCCGCCGATACAGTGGGGATCAATGTGTCACGGATGCGTTACGCCAATGTCATCATCGGTGGGTTGATCGCCGGGCTGGGCGGAGCCTACTTCACACTTGAATCGGTGCCTTCCTTTGAGCCTCTGATGACCAATGGACGCGGCTTCATTGCCCTTGCAGCAATGATCTTCGGCAACTGGTCGCCCTTCGGCGCATGGGCAGCAGCTCTGGTCTTTGGCGCCGCTCAGGCCCTCCAGATCAATCTCCAGTTCTTCCGCGAGCAGATCCCCCCTCAATGGGCCTTCTTGCAGCAGGCTTATGTCGTCGGCCTGGTGCCCTATTTGCTGACCATGGTGATCCTGACCGGCATCATCGGGAGGACCACGCCGCCTGCAGCAGATGGAGTCCCTTATGAGAAATAGCTGATGGGGTGCACAATGGGACTGGCTCTTCAAACAAAAGGAATCACGAAGCGCTTTCCGGGTGTGCTCGCCAACGATCACGTGGATTTTGAGCTGCGCAAAGGTGAGATTCACGCGTTGCTGGGCGAGAACGGCGCCGGAAAGACCACTCTGATGAACATCATTTACGGCCTGTACGAGCCTGACGAAGGGGAAATCTTTCTGGACGGCAAGAGAGTTGAAATCCGTACCCCCAAAGATGCTATTGCTCATGGCATCGGTATGGTGCATCAGCACTTCATGCTCATCCCGGTCTTCACCGTGGCAGAGAATATCATGCTGGGCGCCGAAACGTCCCGAGGAGCAGTCCTCGACAGACGTAGGGTGGCTGAACAGGTGCGGGAACTCTCCAAAAGGTACGGGCTGGACGTGAACCCGGAAGCCTACGTCCGCGAGCTGCCTGTCGGTGTGCAGCAGCGCGTAGAGATCATCAAGGCCCTCTACCGCAAGGCAGAGATACTCATCCTGGACGAGCCGACAGCCGTACTGACGCCCCAGGAGTCCGAGGAGCTGTTCCGCACCATGCGTGAACTGGCCTCACAGGGCGTCTCCATCATCTTCATCACCCACAAGTTGAAAGAGGTGCTCGCCGTGGCTGACCGGATTACCGTGATGCGGGCTGGCCGGGTTGTCGGCACAGTAAGCCCTCAGGAGACGGACCAGGCTCACCTGGCGGCGATGATGGTGGGACGCGAGGTGATCCTCACAGTTGACAAGGACCAGGCACAGCCGGGCGCGGAGGTGTTGCGCGTCGAGAACCTGCATGTAGCCGATGATAGGGGCGTCGAGGTGGTACGGGGTGTCTCATTCTCCGTGCAGGCCGGCGAAGTGTTGGGCATTGCCGGGGTGCAGGGCAATGGCCAGACCGAGCTGGTCGAAGCGCTCACCGGATTGCGGCGGCCTCTCAGTGGCAGCATTTCCATTGAGGGACATGAGCTTGCGAATGCCTCCCCACGTCGTATTATCGAGGCCGGGGTTGCCCACATCCCAGAGGACCGTCAGCGTTATGGGCTGGTGATTTCCTACCCGGTAACCGACAATCTGATCTTGAGCACCTACTACCTCGAACCGTTCGCCCACCACAAAGTGCTCAACTATCAGGAAATAGACAGGCACGCGCGGCGGCTGGTGCAGGAGTTCGATATCCGCACGCCCAGCCCTTACCTTCAGGCATCCAAATTGTCCGGAGGAAATCAACAGAAAGTGATCGTAGCCCGTGAGCTATCCCGGCCAATCAAATTGCTGATCGCCAATCAACCCACCCGCGGGCTGGATGTTGGCTCGATCGAGTACATACACAGAGAGATCGTGCGTATGCGAGATGCCGGCTGTGCTGTGTTACTCGTCTCGGCTGAACTGGATGAAATTATGGCCCTCTCCGATCGCATCGCGGTGATGTACCGGGGACAGATCGTGGACACCCTGCCGGCCAGCCGGGCTACCAAGGAAGTGCTGGGATTAATTATGGCAGGTGTCACGGAGCATAAGGATGCCCCGGTATAGGGATGTGCTTACCGCATGAGCCAGTTCAGCCCGAACCGTCACATATCGGTGTCTGGACAGGATAGATGCCACTGGCCCGTGATATGCCAGTTCGTCTTAATCTTCGTGCTTGTCCTGGTATGTTCCGCCTGCCAGAGGTCTGAAAATCAGCCTGCGACCCCGCCGCTACGGCTACCAACCGGTATTCCGCTCGCCACTCCATACCTCCCTCCGACACCATCCCCGCTGCCGCTCTCTGCGAGACCTGCCACCACTTCGGTCTATCTGCCAACCAGCATGCCAGAGCCTGAATCCGCGGCCACCCCGTTCCCGGATGAGCAGGGCATCGTATCAGCAGTGCTGGGAGAGGGAAACACCGGTCACTGGGTCGCATTCCCCTCGCCTGGCAGTTTCACCGGCCCCGGCGCAGATGAACTGGTGGCACTGGTTGGCAATATCGGCGACGCAGACGAAATGCGCTGGGTGGTGGTTAGAAGGACGGAGAGCGGTGGGCAGTTGCCTGGCGTATCCGACTGGTTGGGCGCCGGGTTTGATACCGTCCCCTCATTCTATTTGCCACCTGAACTGCTCGACTTCGACGGTGATGGCTGTTATGAACTGCTCAGCCATTACCACGGGACGCAGCGAGGCCGTACAGTTGTCGCCGATGAGCTATACCGCTGGAACGGGCACAAGCTGGCACGTATCTGGAGCGCAGAGACATTGCTCGACAACACCGCAGCGGACGGGCAAGAGATGCCAATCCCGTACCTGGAGCGCTACCAGGCAGAGTGGAAATGGAGCGATCTGAACCGCGATAACCTGGTGAGAGAGATTTTGCTCCAGGGGCACGCCACCTACTATCAGGCGGGTAATCAGGATGTCTGGGGAGAGGAAAACTGGGAACAGGCATTCTGTTGGGATGGGGAGGCCCTCAGACCTTGCTGGCCCGGTGAACCGCACGGTACTTTTGCTTACACCGTGCTTGGTTCGCTGTGGCTGTGGCAGGATCACAGTGCCCGGCCCACGGGCATACAAAACGTGAGAGGGCTTCGGTGGTCGCGCGACGGGACACAGCTTGCCTGGTGGAGTCAATCGCCGCAGGGTAGCGTTGCTCTGGGCGTCTGCGATGTTGCGACCGATAACTGCCGGCAATTTCCTCTCGAAGGGGTGGAGGGCATACTAACACTGGAGTGGACACCTGATGGAGACCTGCTTTACCAGCCTGTCGCCTCCTCACCCGTATCGCTCGATGTTGAGAGCGGTGTCATAAAGCCTTTCCCTGCGCCCTCACCGGGAGAATGGTCGCCCGACGGCAGGCTGCTGGCCTATGAGCGGGCAGGAAGCCTGTACTTGTATGATCTCACGAGCGGAGAGGAGCGCGTTCTGATAGCCGGGCGGAATGAAACCGGCGACGGGATCCTCACACCGTGGGTTGTCTCACGACCGGTTTGGTCACCGGCCGGTGACTGGATCGCCTGCTCTCTCACAGACGGCCATCTCACCCGCGTGGGCCTCGTATCTCCGCACCCGCAGGAGCCGGCAAGCAGCCTGGTGGTGTTTGAGGCGGGCAGACAGGGGCTGGAAAATCTCCCCGATCTGCGCTTCGCCTGGTCGCCAGAGGGTGATTATCTGGCATTGGTGCCGCTCTTCTCGCCTGAGACCATGCTGACGGACACCACAACACTTACTCGCCCTCTCCTGTATCTGGCAGAGACTCCGCTCGCACAGGGGCAACCCGTGGGGCAACCGGTATGGCAACCCGTACTTCAGCACAGCAAAATGGGACGAATTTTTGGCCCGTCCTGGTCACCGCCTGGCAGACGGCTGGTTGTGGCCGTGGACAATGAGCTTTGGGAAGTCAAAGTCGGGGAGGAACCGGTGTTGCGCCGGCGCTTCCAGGTGCCGGAGCCGCACTGGACACTGCTGGAATGGGCACCGGATGGCAGCGGTTTCCTGGCCGGGCTGGAGTGGGGATATGCTGAGCACCTGTACTGGTTTCCGGCACGTGGCGGAGACCCCGTGCTGCTCATCACCGACGCTATCGGCCTGGCCGCATGGTCTCCCCGGGTACGTGCCACCCCCGGCATGGTCCTGGCCGAGTATACGGACAACGTACCGTTGCTTCACTTCGTGCGTGCTGATGGTAACGAAGTCGTGGTTGCGGCCAAAGGGGCAGAGCCGTACACACAGTTCCATATCGGGGGTTCGCGGGTTTACTACAACAAATTCTACGCTGACACGGGAGGCGCGACCTCGCTGTTTGCCTCCGGGCAACTGGCCGGGTGTCGCTCTCCCCTGCCAGGCCCTGCGGGAGACAGGCTGGCCTGGCTGTGCGACAGCGGCGCCCCCGACTGGTCCGAGATCATCAACGGGACAGTTAAAGTACACTTTCGCCTCATACTTACAGATGAGGATGGTCACAGCCCACGTGAAGTATGGCAGTATACGGAAGAGGGGCCGGATTATCGTGACTTCAAGCTGTTGAGATGGCGCGCGGACGGCAAAGTCATTTACTTCTCACGCCCCAAGTACGGTACCGCATGGGCTTACTTCGACTACAATCCTGGCATCCTGGAGCTGGACTTGAGCACCGGCCAGATCACCACGCTGGGCGATGTGGAAAATATCCACGATGGGATGGTCAGCCCCGATGGGACATGGCTGGTCCAGTCAAAGGTAGCAGAATGGCCGGCAGAGGGCGTGACCCTGCTGCTGCGCTCGCTAAAGGATGGCACAGAACAGATCATCCCATGCGAGGAAGGAGCGCTGGTCGCAGGCGATTTCTCCTTCTCACCGGCGAACACCTGGCTTGCCTGGCGTGAGCTGGTTAAAGTGTCGGGTGGCACGGTGATGCTGGTGCGTTTCATGCGCCTGCCCGATGGCGAGCCGCTCACGGTATACGGCGACGTAGAAAGCAACGCTCCTCATATTGGAGGGTGGCTTGGGGAGAACGAGCTGGTGCTGGTCTACCCACGCCTCAGCGATGGCACCGGGGGACACAGCGCAGTAGTCAACCTGCCCGCTACTGGGGCAGGGGACGTTTTCTCGCCTTACACTTTCGTAGGGCTGTGGTGATACAGAGGCCTGCCAGGCCCGTAGACCTGGCAGGCCTCAGATAACGCTCACGGAATACAGAGCACCTGCCCGACCCGTATATAGTTCAGGTTCAGAATACGATTGGCCTGCGCTATCGCCCACATGCTCACCCCATAACGCAGTGAGATGCGGTAGAGATTCTCCCCCGCCTGGACGGTGTGATAATAACGGCAGGCGGGCGCCCCGCCGCCAAACTGTGGTTGCGCGGTCGGCCCAGGCGGGACAGGCGACCAGGGGACGTTGGGAATTGCCAGCCGCGTACCTTCGAGGACACGGCTGGGGTTAGTGATGTTGTTGCAACGGGCGATGGCGTCGGGGCGAACTTTGTACGCCCGGCCAATAGCGTAAAGCGTCTCTCCCCTCCGCACCACATGATACCCCAGAATATCGGTGCAACCGGTCGAGGACGGAGAAACATTCACCACCCCGTTCTGCGCACTCACTGCCAGGGCCCTTCCGTTGGGATCCGACAGCAAAGCACTGGTGAACGAAAGCCTGTAACCGGCGCCGGCTGCCACGCCACGTATCGTCACGAAGGCCAGATCACAGGTTCCGTTGAATGGTGCGCTGGGAGCACGCAGGCTGGCCGCGTAGTCAATGCGGTTCCCCTCCACAGAGCGCTGGGCCACCACGTCCTTCACACATGTGCCGGGTGTGATCGCCACAGCATCAACCCCGCTGTCATGGACAACATGGACCTCCACGCCGTAGAGGTTCGTGGCATTCTGCACACGCAACGCCACCTGGACCTCCTGCCCCACTCCAACGTTGGCCGGCGATGGGTGAAAGCTCAATACCGCCGTCCCCGGTGCAGGGGTTGGTGTCGGGGTTGGGACAACGGTCGGCGTCGCAGAGGGGACGACGGTGGGTGTTGGCGTGCTTCCTCCCACGTTCACAGCACCGTTCTGCGTCGTGGCCGGGATCGGCCCTCCGGACTGATCAGCCAGGATGACGCTCGTGAAGTTCAGCGGCGAGCTGCCCGCCGCCTTGCCGCGGAAGGTGATGGTAGCGATCGTCCCGCTGCCAGACCTGGGCACAGCCGTCACCTGCGAAAAGCCGAAGTCAACACGACCCGCTGCTGCGTCCACCGTATTCTGGGCGACGAATTCCACGGACAGGAAAGGCCCCAGGCTCACCTGGATGCCATCCGTTCCGCTATCAGCGTCTACCACCTCCAGCAGTGCCGGGTTAAACGTCAAATGTACCTCCACGCCGAAAAGATTGGTCACATTATCCACCACGACCTGGACCGGGATGGCCTCTCCAATACCCACCTGCGCGGTGGCCGGCACCAGGCGCACGACCGTTCCGCCCTGGGCCTGGGCAGCCGGTCTCGACAGCCCAACCAGTGAAAACATGAGCACAGTGCTCAGCACAACAAGAATATACCGACGGATCAGATTTTTATATTCCACTTTTTACCTCCTGACATGAGCTACGGGACCATTATTTCCGCTGGGGGCGGGGAGCACTCGCCCTTGGGTTTGGCTCACATCCTTCCTGTATGATACCCTATCTGATACTTTTTGCAAACCGCGCACGATTACTGCTGCAGCGATGAGGACAAGCGCTCCACAGGGCAGCAGAGTCTTGGGAATGGAAGAACGACCGGAGGAAACTGTGACCAGAGCCGCTGCTGACCGTATCTGCACGGGGATAGGGAATCCGTCAGGATCGGCCAGTAACACCTGACGGATACTCAGTTTACTCTTACCGCTGCTGACGCCCCGTAAACAGATGAGCGCGAGCGTACCGCTTCCGCTGGCAGGCGCATGGGGCGGCATACGGGCAACCGCGTAGTCCAGGCTGCCAGCCTGATTATCGGCCCTGTTCACAGCCACAAAGTCGGCTGCCAGGAACCCACCGTGAGCTATCTGCACTCCATTCGTGTCCGGGTCGTTGTCCACAACCTCGACCGGACCGGGGTCATAACTCAGATGTATCTCCGCGCCAGCCAGTTGTGCCACGCCTTTTACCACTACTGCGATCTCTCCTGTCTCACCAGGGGCAAGCGTCAGCTCCGCAGGCTCGAGCTGTATGACGGCCTCCTCCTGCGCACCGACAGGAGGTGCCAGCACCACGCCAAGCACTGCGAGAGTCGTGAATGCAAGATAACCAGCTCTGCTCATTCTCAGGGACAATTGGAACATAGGGTGAAGTTCTCCGCCGCGATGCTCAGGTCGAAAATGTTAACCCTGCAATCCCCGTTGACATCCGATGCCGGGGCTACCTCTGCCGCAGGATCGGGCGGTGGGCAGGGCGTGTAAGGCACAAAACACGGTGCTGCGGTTTCATTTCCGAAATCGGCGATGATGCGCACTATGTCGTAGATATTGATGCAGCCATCCTTATTGACGTCGCCGCCCTCCAGATTGTGCCATCCCACTTTCACCACCTCGCCGTCCACAGGTTTCCAGTGGCACTCGCTCCCGTAGTTTGGGAAATCGAGCCGTATGAAGACCCAGCCGCCACCCGTTGATGTCGCTCCAGAGGGACGCTCTGCCGGCAATGCCATATCAGGGGGAAGAGCTGCCTTTTCCTCCGGATAGAGCAGCAGGGTGAAATCCCCCTGCGTATTCGTGCACACACGAGACCAGGAGCGTGGCGGCCGGGTCGTGTCGGACGGAAACAGCAGTGCGGTTACCGTGGTGCGACTATAGTCCTGGGTGCCTTCGCGGGTAACCCGCCCCGTCAGCGCCACCACCCCGGTCGAGGAGGCCGACAGCGCCGACGGTGCGGAGTGGCAGGCCCCAGCGTATGCAGCGTTGCTGGCAGGTACGCTGGTCGTAAAGCTGCCCATCACTAAAAGCGCTGCCAGCGCCAGAAAGCGGCATAGGGATGCCGCTTGTACGGTTATTCGGATAGGCTCTAAAAGTGCCGCCAGCGCCAGAAAAGCTGTAAGCTTGCAAGGACGCCATGAATGTTTCACAGCCAGAGCCTCACGGAGACCATGTCGTCGGACCACAGCGGCCAAAGTTGCCCGCCGCGATAGAGAGGTCGAGGATGTTGACTATGCCGTCATCGTTGAGATCGGTCACCTCATTGGCAGCATAGAAGCTTGAGCAGTCACCATTCCAGCCTGCATCACCGGTCGCTGCACCGAACCTGGAGATTATGGTGACGATGTCCAGGATGTTGACGCAATTATCCGAGTTCACATCCCCACCCCACAGCCTGGTCGTACCAAGGTCCACTGCTGCTCCCACGACGTAGACGTTGGACTTCTGGGCCTGAAGGTAGCCGGGATATTGGGCGCGGACGGTATAAGATGTTCCCACCGGAACCGTCATAGTGAAAGCGCCACCGGCGTCACTCCAGCTCTGAGTGATGACACTGCTGCGATCCACGGCTGTCACCCTGGTGCAGTAAAGACGTGTCGAGCTGGTGCCCTGACGGGCTACATTGCCCCTGATCGTGCCCGGGCTGGTGATGATAATATTGGGAGCACAGGTGTTACTGATTGGTATGGGCTGACCGTTGGGATCGGCCAGGATGGAATTGGGCGAGATGGCCAGCCCTGCCGGCCCGGTGGCAATTCCTGCCCAGGTCACGACAGCAAGGCGGCCGGTCCGGTTAGTAACAGCCGGTCCGGTGTGACTCACGGCAAGGTGAATGCATGCCCGTTTATTGCCGGATGCGTCGTTACAGGCCGGGGGAGCATTGCCCGCGCTGAAGACCTCGTTCGCTCCGATGGCCAGCCCGCCGGTGAAGAAGTCCTGGACGATCTGGACCTGCGTACCGTTAGCAGGGTTGCCGTCTGCATCACGCACGACAATCTTGTTTTCATCGAAAGGTACCCATAGCTCCACACCCTGGATTCCCACCGGAGGGGTGGTGTTGTTGGTAATCGAGAGGGTCAGCTCTGTTACAAAGGTGGAACCGACCACAGGCGCTCCGGAGACGAGGTTACAGATACTGACGGAAGTGTAGACGTTGGGCGGGGGTGACTGAGCAGACACAGCCAGCGCGGCCAGAGGTAAAAGGGCCGTTATCAAAACCAGGATCACTAAAGCGCGTAAGCCGTTCATTCCAGCCTCCTGAAACTGAGTTATTTATATAGCCTGAAACTGCACAGTCCGATGTAATTACCTACCTGGCTGCCTGCCGCCGTGTGCCGATTGGAAATCTACCTTTGGGCGCCTGCGCCGACCGAAGGCCTGCGGCCCAAAGTGGGCGACTTCAGTCAGCAGGGGCAGACAGTTACAGTCCGATTGGAAATTGAGCTGCGGCCACAGCCACCGCAGAGCAGTCACTGTTGCCTATTGTATTGTAGCCGATTTTTACCGGTACTGGGTTACAGTAAAGTTACAGTTCAATAATTGTAACTCTGTAAGGGCAGGGTGCATCTCGCTTCTGGTCCTTAATCCGGAGGCCGGAGATTCAGGCGGTGACTGTAGGGTCTGGGACGGCCTTTCCGGACTGCCTGAACCCAGGCGGCACGGTCGGGGACCGCGCCTGATGTCATCACCCCGTAGGACAACTGCTCGCAGTTATCCCACAGTTCCGGCTCGGCTCCAGACCGCACCCGACAAAGTGACAGGCGTCCGGAATGAGACACTTGTCAAATTGATGATAAGTGGTACAATAAACCAGGATGGCCTGCTAGAACAATAAGGGGCGAGAGCATTTACCTGTTGGCAACTCTGAAGGTATAGAGTTGCCTTTTTTGTTGGGTGACCCATGAAAATCTCATGCCAGGAGGATAGTAAAATGAATGTTGGAGCGGCCGAGGATACCCCATCCCAACGCAGGACCAACACCAAAACTGACGGCAAATCTTCACAGCAAGCTAAGAAGCAGGAGAAGGTCAGAGTATTGGGACCCGTCTCGAACCTGGAAGAGCACGTCCGCCCCGACTGGTGGCGAGCGATCTTCAACGCGCTCTATCTAAGGACAGACGCGGATGTGGTAGAAGATACGAACCTCACCTGCCAGGAAGTTGACAGGCTCACACTTATTTTGGGACTGAAGCCCCAAGAGCACATTCTGGACTTGTGTTGTGGACAGGGGCGGCACTCGTTGGAACTGGCAAGAAGAGGGTTTATACATGTGGAAGGTCTGGATCGCTCCCGCTATCTTGTTCAGAAAGCTCGCGCCAGGGCCAAGAAGGATGGGTTGAACGTCCGGTTCAGAGAGGGGGACGCCAGGAAACTATTTTATCCTCCCGATACTTTCGATGTGGTGATGATCCTGGGGAACAGCTTTGGCTACTTCGAGAGCCTGGAGGACGATCTCAGAGTGCTCAGGGAAGTGCTCAGAGTCCTTAAGCCAGAAGGGCGGCTGCTTATTGATGTGACGGACGGCGACCATATCAGAAAAAGTTATCAGCCGCGTTCATGGGAGTGGATAGACAGTAAGCACTTCGTCTGCCGCGAGCGCGCGCTGTCCGCGGACGGTCAGCGCCTGATCTCCAGGGAAGTCATCACTCACGTGGAAAAGGGCGTGCTGGCAGATCAATTCTACGCTGAAAGGCTATACAGCCGGGAGGGGATGATTGACCTGCTCCGTGCTGCCGGTTTCAGCGACCCCACAATCCACGGCGAGTTTTCCCCTCAGTCTCAGCGCAACCAGGACCTGGGTATGATGGAGCAGCGCATTATTGTTACTGCCGTAGCAAAAAAGGAATGGTCATCCGTTGTCAGACGTAAGCCCAGGGCTGGCATCCGGAACGTGGTCGTACTGATGGGTGACCCCCGGCAGGCCGATCCGGTGAAACCATCTGCTATCTTCGATGAAGATGACTTCTACACCATTCATCGGTTGAAAGCTGCGCTCAGAGAGCTGAAAGAATACCGTTTTATATTTTTGGACAACCACGCCACACTGATTCAGGACCTGCGGCGCTGGGCCGGTGAGACAGGCCTGGTCTTCAACCTGTGTGATGAGGGATACGGGAACGATCCCCGTAAAGAGTTGCATGTCCCTGCCCTGCTGGAAATGCTGGGCATCCCCTACACCGGCGCCGGACCACAATGCCTGGCTTACTGCTACGACAAATCGCTGGTGCGCGGTATCGCCCGCGAAATGGGCATCCCTGTCCCTGCCGCGATCTTCATCAGACCGGAGGATCAAGTCTTCACGCTGCCCTTCGGCTTCCCCGTCATTGTCAAGCCGAACTTTGGAGATAGCAGTTTCGGGATCACGCAGCGGAGTGTGGCGAGTAACCACGATGAATTGCTCAGCGCTATCGTTGAGATACGCGAGAAGTTCGGCTACGATAAGCCCATCCTGGTAGAAGAGTTCCTCACCGGTAAGGACCTCAGTGTGGGAATTATCGGCAACCCTCCTGGCTCGTACATCATTTTGCCGGTGACCGAGGAGGATTATACCTCTCTCCCGGAAGAACTGCCCAGAATCTGCGGCTATGAGGCCAAGTGGTGTCCTGACTCGCCGTACTGGAATATCCGCTCTGTTCCGGCATGTCTTCCGGAGGAGGTGGAGAAAGCCATCGTGGAATGGTGTCTGCGGCTGTTTGAACGGCTGGAGTGTCGGGACTACGCCCGTTTTGACTGGCGATTGGATGCAGACGGAAATCCCCGCTTGCTCGAGGTAAACCCCAACCCCGGCTGGTGCTGGGATGGTCATCTGGCCAAGATGGCTCATATCGCCGGGATGTCCTACGCCGAAATGCTGCGCAGCATTCTCCAGGTGGCAGAGCAGCGGCTGGGTGTGAGAGCGGTCCATTCTGACGAGCAGGATGATGTTGCTGCACAGCCATGTGTGGAGCTGGCTGAGCCTGTGACCCGGCAGGTGGATCAGCTCGTGCCAGGCATGCTCAACCTGAAGAAGGTAGAGGCCGTGCCCTGGACGATGCTGGAGCGACAGGCCGGGCCAGGTTAGCGGTGCACAATCACACCGGCAAGAAGGCAAAATTAAAGGGCAGCCCCAGGCAGGCTGCCCTTTTGTATGCTGCCAGAGCATCAGGCGCGGATCTCCTGCCGCTGGAAGAGCACATAACCCAGTGCGAACAACAGTATTGTCACAGCAACCAGACCGGTCAGATGGGGCCAGATCAGGGCCAGGCTCTGATCCAGCGGAAGCGGTGCGCCCAGGATCGCTCCATCAAGCTGGACCGGCAGCACAAAGCCCAGGGAACGCACAGCCGGATTCAGCATTGCCAGGATGGCTTCCGAATAGAGTGTGTTCGGCGAGATGCGGCTCAACATCAGGGCCAGTTGCGCCTGAGCCAGGAACTCGATCGGGAGTCCGACGCGCACCGGCCGCAGGAACTGGGCCAGCAGATCGGCAATGATGCCCCAAAACACGGTGAAGAACAACCAGACGGCGATCGAGGCCAGCGCAGCCGTGGCCGGCTGACGGAAGGTGATGGAGAACACCAGAGCCAGGGCCAGCCAGACGCCACCGTAAAAAACGGTCAACGCCAGAAACCACAGGCTGCGCGCCACCTCCTCGCCACCTGGCGGCACACCCAGCCCCAGGATACCCATTCCCACGATGAGCAACCAGATGGTCGTAAGCACCAGGGCCAGCGTGAACAGGCCGGCCAGGAATTTGCCGAACAGCAGCGCATCCCGGTAGATGGGCTGTGCCAGCAGCCTGGCCATAGTACGTTGATTGAACTCACCGTTGATGGCGTCGAAGGCCAGCGCGATCGCGATCAGGGGCACCAGGAAGCCCAGAAAGCCCACAAACGCCGGCAACGGCTGCTGAGCCGTGGTAAACAATTTCAACAACAGAAAGCGATCCTGAGCCACCGTATCGCGCAGATTGCCGGTAGCCGCGTATACCGTCCCCACCGCTGTGACCAGGATAAGCAACTGGAGGATCAGCATCCTGGCGCTGGTCAGATGATCGGCCATCTCTTTAAACACCACGGCCCACAGACCGGTCCATGGCGATCCCTCGCGTGCTTTACTCCCCTTAGCCATGCCTCTCCTCCTTTTCAAAGTAGCGAGCGTAGACATCATCGAGGCTCGGCAGTTCCACCTTGAGCGAGCGCAACCGGCCCCCTGCTTCGACAATGGCCCGCGCCGCTTCGGGGCGCAGGTCGTACTCCGTCTCAAGCTCGTAGAGGTTATGGCCGGGACAGGTGACGCTCACCACCCCCTGGATACGGCGCAGTGCGTCCTCGACACCGACACCTCCCTCGGCCTCCACCTGGATGCGGTAGGCTCCTCCAAGCACGCGGCGGGCCAGCTCATCAACCGTTCCTTCGAGGACCATCCGCCCCCGGTGAAACAGGCCAACCCGGTCACACACGGCCTGAACCTGATGCAGCAGGTGAGAAGACAGGAGAATAGTGATCCCGTCAGCCTTAAGGCGCCGGATTATCCCCAGGAAGTCGCGGGCGGCCTCCGGATCCAACCCCTGGGTCGGCTCATCCATAATGATGAGTTGGGGCCTTTTAATTAACACATCGGCCACCCCAAGCCTCTGGCGCATTCCACGTGAGAAAGTGGCGACACGTTTCTCGGCGACTTCCTCCAGTCCCACCTGCGTCAGGGCAGAGGCGATCCGCTCCTGAGCCTCATCGCGCCGCAGACCGTTGAGTCGGGCAGTATAGATCAAATTCTCGTAAGCTGTGAGGCCATCGTAAAAGCCCAGCAATTCGGGCAGGTAGCCCACGCGGGTTTTGACGCTCAATGGCTGCCGTACCGGGTCGAGCCCCAACACGCGCACACTGCCCGCCGTCGGCTCGGTAAGGCCCAGAAGCATCAGAATTGTGGTCGTTTTGCCAGCGCCGTTTGGGCCAAGCAGCCCGAACACTTCGCCGCGTCGCACGGTCAGATCAAGATTATCAACGGCCACAAAGCCGTTGTAGTGTTTGGTCAGGCCGTGACTTTCCAGAACGACATCATCGGCCATAGCCACCTCCCGTGCAATGGCATCAGCGACGACCAAAGCGCATGACGGCCAGCCCTACAACCAGCACGGCTACGGCGATCAGGCCAACACCGACAACACCCCACAGCGTAGAGGTGCGTACAGTGATCCGAAATTCGGCCGATTCATAGGAACCACCCTCAGGGCGTGCCCGTAACGTCACCATGTAGTCGCCGGCGATGGCCTTCTCCGGCGGGCGCAGTTTGACCGTCACCTCCACCTGCTGATCAGCCGGCACCTCGGCCACCTCTTTTGGATCGAACTCCACCGACCAGCCTGACGGCTGGGATGCGCTCAGCTCAACTTTACGGGCCGGCGCCGTGCCGCTGTTACGCAAGATCAGCTTAAGTGATGTCTCTTCACCAGCATGAGCATCGCCCGATAGCCTCCCATCTGGTGTGGTCAGGGTCAGATCCGATTTACCGACAACCTCAGCAACAAGCGCAAGCTCCGCCTTTGCCTCGCCACCCTGAGCTATGACCTTGATCGGGTATGTCCCTGCCGGCACCTCGACAAGTGCCTTCGCCTCAACATCCAGACGCTTAGACCCATTGGCCGGAACAGGTATATTGGTCACTTCCTGGCCGGTCAACTTGAATAGCACCTGGAAGTTCTCCGGCGCTTCAGCGAGCAAATTTACCGAGAGATCCTCGTCGCCACGGTTCCTCAGTGTGGTGCTGTATCGGAAGGTCGTGTCCGTGGTGCCGCGCAGGGTGGGCAATTCGATTTCGAACTCCAGGCTGGGGGGCAACTTCTCTTTGATAATCAACTCGATGGGGAGTTCAGCCCTTTCCTTTTCCCCTCTGGCGACGACGGTAAAGCGGTAGGTATCTGCCTTAACCTCTTTGGGGAGTTCTATTCTGAGATCAACGGATGTGGTATTGTCAGGATTGACATAAGCCGCCCGCACGACCTTGCCGCCCCCCCGAAAAGTGGCCGTCCATCCCTCCGGCAGGTTCTGAAGGTCCAGACGTACCACCTGAGCTGAAGCTCCGCCCTGCAAGGTCAGATTGAACGTGACATTCTCACCGACAGCAGCTTCCTGAACAGGATATTGAGTGAAGATGGTCAGGGACTTATTGTTTTGTGGCTGATCACCCTCCTGAGCCAGCACAGAGGTAACAGGAGACAAGAGCAACAACAAAGTGACACCCAGTGCAATGATGCGATTCCACCGAGACATAGAAAGCACCTCCCGATCCTGAGATTTTATTGCGTTCTCTGAGACCTGACTGGCCTCCCAGACCAGTCAGGTCTCCCTGTTTTACTTAGAGCCTATCCGAAAAACCGTACAAGCGGCATCCCTATGCCGCTTATACCGACGCATAGGGATGCGTCGGTTACGTTTTTCGGATAGGCACTTAAGAGGTTTTGATGGGGATACGCTTGCGTGTCTGTGCCTCAGCCGTCTTCGGCAACGTAATGGTCAGCACCCCTTTCTTGAAGGTGGCTTCTGCCCTTTCACTGTCCACCTCACAGGGGAGAGGAATCGAGCGCTGGAACGAACCGTAGGAGCGTTCCATCCGGTAATAGTTCCTGCCCTTATATTCCTCTTCCTCCTTCTTTTCGCCGCTGATAGTCAGCATATCCTGGGAAAGGGAAACCTCAATGTCGTTCTCGTCCATTCCGGGCAGTTCGGCGGTGACTTTGATCTCCCTGTCCGTCTCGACCACGTCCACGCGCGGGCTGAAAACGTCCCACGCTTCCTCGAACAGCCGGAACGGACTCAGGCCCCAGCCCCGGAAAAACTCATCAAACAACCTGTTCATATCCCTCTGCAAAATCTGAAGCGGATGTTCCTCCCTCCTGATGGGTACCCTTCTCTCACCCCTTCGCCATGGAATCAGACTGGTGAACGCCATTTTCACTCACCTCCTTCTTTTGAATGCTCCTCACGGCTACCTTAAGAGCCTATCCGAAAAACCGTACAGGCGGCATCCCTATGCCGCTTATACCGACGCATAGGGATGCGTCGGTTACGTTTTTCGGATAGGCACTAAGACATGGCAAAGTTTACACAGAAAACATAAGATGAAGATAAGAACGGGATTAGAAAAAGGTTAGCAACTTGACTTCCTGGCACTTGTTGGTACAATATACCGCAGATAATGACCAGAGCGAAAAGTGCACGTGTTACGTCATTCAGGTGTGATCATCACAGGCACCTGGGCAGGCCCCCGTCGGTTAACCGGGGAGGCTGAGCTGTGTGTGCCTGAGCTTATTGAAGCCCTCCCGGCGTGCCGGCGAGGGCTTTTTGCTTGCGTTTTCCGGAGAGCCTGAGATGAACCGGCGTGCGGACATCCGTCTTTCATTGCCCAGCAAGGGACGCCTGGCCGAGGATGCGGTCAACTTCCTGGCCTCCTGCGGACTGGCGGTCTTCAAGCCCAACCCCCGCCAGTACGCGGCCAGTATACCCGCCCTGCCCGGCCTGACCGTCCTCTTCCAGCGCCCGGGTGACATTGTCGTCAGCGTCCGGGACGGCAGTGTGGATTTCGGCATCACCGGCAGGGACGTGGTGGCAGAGCGAGGCGGTGACAACGGCACTGTACTCATCCTCCATGATGCGCTCAACTTCGGCCACTGTCGCCTGGCACTGGCGGTGCCAGAGGAGTGGCAGGAAGTCCGCACTATGGCCGATCTGGTGGCCTACGCTCGCCAACTGAACCGTCCTCTGCGTGTCGCAACCCAGTTTACCAGGCTCACCTCTGACTTCCTGGCCCGCCACCATATTGAAGCCAGGCTTATCCACGCTGAGGGGACACTGGAAGCCGCCCCGGCTATTGGCTACGCTGACCTCATTTGCGATCTGGTCTCCTCCGGTCAGACCCTGCGTGATAATCGGCTGCGGGCCATTGAGGACGGCACCATCATCCATTCCCAGGCCGTGTTGATCGCCAACCGCACCGCCCTCAAGCAACGCCCTGAGGTGCTGGAGATGGCCCGGGCTCTGTTGGAGGTGATCGAGGCGCATCTGCGAGCCCAGGAGCGGCTCTCTGTATTCGCCAATATCCGTGGCGAATCACCGGAGGCTATCGCCCGGCGAATGTTCGCCCAGAGCACGCTGGGTGGACTGCAAGGGCCTACCATATCACGTATGATCGCGCCAAACGGTAACCCCAACTGGTATGCCGTCCACATTGTTGTGCGCAGAGAGCAGTTGCTCCAGGTGATCGGCGAATTGCGGGCTATCGGCGGTAGCGGTGTTGTGGTCATGCCGGTAACGTACATCTTTGAGGAGGAGCCAACACGGTGCAGGGCAATGATGGAGGCACTGCGTGACGAATGAAGCATTGATCAAGATTTATGATGACCTGGCAGAGGCACAGAGCACACTGCTCCGGAGGCGAGGTGTGTTGACGGAAGAGGTGCCACACCAGGTGCAGGAATCAATCCGGCACATTTTCGGAGAGGAACTGAGTCCGGACCAGGCCGTGGCCCGTATCCTGGCTGATGTGCGTAAACGCGGCGACCAGGCATTGCACGACTGGACGGCCCGTATTGATGGCCTGGAGCTTGAGGATTTCGAGGTGGCGCCGCGGGAATGGGAAGCTGCTTTCCACGCTCTACCCGCCGATCTCGCCGGGGCGCTGACACTTTCTGCCCGGCGTATTCGGGAGTTTCATGCCCTGCAGCCCATCACCTCATGGACTACCGAGGCGCTGGGGGGCACCCTGGGCCAGAGGGTGGTCGCTGTGGAAAAGGTGGGAGTCTACGTCCCGGGCGGTACCGCCCCACTCCCATCTTCGCTGCTGATGGCGGCGCTTCCTGCGCGCGTAGCCGGTGTGAGCCAGATCATCGTCTGCACCCCGCCCGGCAAACCGGATGGCCGTGTGCCGGATGTTGTCCTGGCTGCGGCTTACATCGCGGGCGTTAACCGCCTGTTCCGTGTGGGGGGCGCCCAGGCGATTGCCGCACTGACCTTCGGCACAGAGACTATCCCACGGGTGGACAAAATCGTCGGCGCCGGCGGGCTTTTCACCACACTGGCCAAGCGCCAGGTCTACGGACTGGTGGGGCTGGACGGGCTGTACGGGCCAACCGAGACGGTGATTGTAGCAGACGATACGGCAAATCCGGCCTGGGTGGCTGCCGACCTGCTGGCACAGGCCGAGCATGATGTACTGGCGACAGCCATCCTGTTGACACCTTCTCGGGCGCTGGCAGAGGCGGTACAGGCCGAGGTGGCAAAGCTCGTGCCGGAGTTGAACCGTGGAGCGATAGCCGCTCAGGCCCTGGCCGGACAGGGTGGGATTGTGATCACACCGGACCTGGAGACCGCCGTTCGTCTGGCCGATGAGTTCGCACCGGAGCATCTCTGTCTCTCCGTCCGGGAGCCAGAGCACTGGAGCAGGCAGATCACCAACGCCGGTGGTATCTTCCTGGGTGAGCACTCCTGCGAGGTACTGGGTGACTATGTGGCCGGACCAAGTCACATCATGCCTACCTGCGGGACGGCCCGCTTCACGGGGCCGTTGAGTGTGCTCGATTTCATCAAAGTGGTCAATATAATCGCCCTGGATCAAGATAGCGTGACCGGCCTCTGCCCGGCTGCAGCCCGCATTGCTACGGCCGAGTCACTGAGCGCACATGCCGCCGCAGCCAGGATAAGAGTTGAACACCAGTAACAGGTGAAAATGTGCATGACAGAAGAGAGCATTGACCCGCGAGAGGTCCGTTTTTTTAGTGGAACTTCCAACCCCCAACTGGCAGCCGATATAGCCGCTTACCTGGGCGTGCCACTCGAAAAAACCACGGTCAACCGGTTCAGCAACGACTGTCTCTACATTCAATTGGGGGCCAGTGTGCGCTCGCGCGCGGTGTTCATTGTCCAGTCGCTTTCCCCGCCCGTGAACGATCACCTGATGGAGCTGCTGATGATGCTGGACATCGCCCGGGCTGCGGCCGCCAGGGAGATACATGCGATTATTCCCTACTTTTCCTTCGCCCGCTCCGATAAGAAGGATGCTCCACGCATCTCCATCACGGCCCGGCTGGTGGCTGACCTGATACACACAGCCGGCGCCACGCACGTGATGACCATGATGTTGCACTCACCACAGGTGCACGGCTTCTTCAGCATCCCCACCGACCCGCTGAGCAGCCGGCCTGTGTTCAGGCACTACTTTTTGCAGCATGACCTTTCAAGCACCATTGTGGTCTCGCCGGACATCGGGCATGCCAAATCTGCTGCCCGCTTCGCCGAAAACCTGGGCGGCCTGCCGGTTGCAGCAGGAGATAAAGAACGCCTCTCCGATACCGAGGTGCGCGTCCGCCATATCATCGGCCAGAGGATCCGTGGCCACAAGCGGGCTTTAATCTACGATGATGAGATCGCTACCGGCGGTACAATCCTGGAACTTACCAGGCTGTTGCTTGAAGAGGGGGTCCAGGAGGTCTGGGTGGCCTGCACGCACGGGGTCTTCGTCAAGGGTGGGCTTGAAAAACTGGTCGCCGTGCCTGAAATAACGGAGATCGTGACGACCAACACTGTGTTCATCCCTCCGGAAAAGCGGCATCCCAAGCTACACATCCTCTCGGTAGCGCACGTTTTTGGTGAGGCAATCCGACGCAACTATCTGCGCCAGTCCATAGGTGACCTGTTTGTGTTTGGGGAAGATAGTTCGTGAAGGCAAGTCTATGCGTGCAACAGAGCTGATCCGCCCCGATATCGCAACAATGGAGCCATACACGCCGGTCTTCCCTTTCGAGGTGGTGGCAGCGCGTTTGGGACGCTCGCCCGAGGAGATCATCAAACTGGATGCCAACGAGAACCCTTACGGTCCGCCCCCGCAGGTGAGGGAAGCTCTGGCCAGCCTGCGCTATATTCACATCTACCCTGACCCGGAGAGCCGCGCGCTACGGGAGGCCCTGGCTGAGTTCACTGGCGTCCCGGCGGAGATGTTGCTCGCCGGTTTGGGAGCGGACGAGCTGATAGACCTGATCATGCGCCTTTTCCTGCAGCCGGGCGACGCCATTCTCGATTGTCCGCCAACCTTCGGCATGTACGCGTTCGATGCTGCGGTCAATGCAGCCCGTACTGTTGCCGTGCCACGCCGAGCCGACTTCTCACTTGATATAGAAGGCATTGAGGAGGCCACATACAGACACAGGCCCAAGCTCATTTTTATCGCTTCTCCCAATAACCCGGACGGTAGCCTGGTATCCGACGCCGACCTGGAGCGCCTGCTCGCCCTGCCGGCAGTCATCATCCTGGACGAGGCTTATGTAGAGTTCGCCGGCCTGGAGCGGAGCCGTATCAAACAAGTTTTGGAGCGGGAAAATCTCATTGTCCTGCGCACGTTCAGCAAGTGGGCCGGACTGGCCGGGCTGCGTGTGGGGTACGGGGCTTTTCCTGCGGCGCTGATGCCCCACCTGTGGAAGATCAAACAGCCCTACAACGTGCCCGTGGCTGCCTCCGCTGCAGCCATCGCCGTATTAAAAACGCCCGGTTATCTGGAAAGCCATATCGCCCGCATGATCGCGGAGCGAGAGCGGATGCTCGCTCTCCTGGCCGGGATACCCTACCTGCGCCCCTACCCCTCACAGGCCACTTATGTGCTCTGTCAGGTGATCGGGCGGGATGCCGGAGCACTCAAGTCTGCACTGGAACAGGAGGGCATCCTGGTGCGCTATTACACCACCCCACGCCTGCGCGATCACATCCGTATCAGCGTGGGCCGGCCAGACCAGACAGATGCATTGATAGCGGTATTGAAGGAACTATGAAGCGTATTGCGTGTTGCGTGACAACTACGGAATACGCAACACGCAACAGGAGGCTAAATGCGACAGGCCACCATCCGACGTGCCACCCGTGAAACGAACGTCACCGTCACGCTAAACCTCGACGGCAGTGGGACGCATACCATTGCCACCGGCATCGGTTTCCTCGATCATTTGCTTGCACACGTCGCCGTGCATGGACTGTTTGATCTCACTGTAGAGGCCACAGGTGATCTGCACGTGGATGCACATCATACAGTGGAGGATGTGGCGCTGACTTTCGGTGCTGTACTGGATAAAGCGCTGGACGACAGAGCCGGAATCGTGAGGATCGGGTCAGCTTATGCGCCGATGGATGAGACGCTCGCGTTCGTCGCCGTTGACCTCTCAGGCCGACCCTATGCCGTCACCGAAATTGCCTGGAGTGGTCCGGCAGTGGGCGGCATACCTGTGACCCTTATCCCCCACTTCTTTGAATCATTTGCCGCCACCGCCAGGGCGAATGTCCACGCACGTATTCTCTACGGACGGGACGATCACCATAAAGCTGAAGCCCTGTTTAAAGCTCTGGGACGGGCACTCGACGCGGCCACTCAAGTAGACCCACGCCGTGGGTACGCACTGCCCTCGACTAAAGGAATGCTGTGAAAAGTAAACCCATCGTGCTGATAGATTACGAAGCGGGCAATCTCACTTCGGTCAGGCGGGCATTGAATTACCTGGGGGTGCCCTGTCGGGTTGTTGCACTCGGAGATGAGCTGCGCGATGCGGAACGCATCATCTTCCCCGGCGTGGGACACGCCAGCGCAGCAATGGCGACCCTCAGAGCACGTGGGCTGGATGTGGCGCTGCAGGACGCCTTCGCGCGCGGCGTTCCGATCCTGGGTATCTGCCTGGGAGCGCAGATTGTGCTGACCCATTCAGAAGAGGGCGACACGCCCTGCCTCGACCTCATCCCCGGCGAGTGCCTGCGCTTCAGATTCAGCGATCCCCAGCTCAAGGTACCGCATATGGGCTGGAACGAGATCAAGATCATCCAGCCGCACCCTGTTCTGCGCGATGTACAGCCAGGCGACGAGTTCTACTTCGTGCACTCATACTACCCCAACCCCCGCTCTGGCGCCCAGGTCTTTGCAACCTGCGAATACGGGATCACCTTCCCGGTTGCAATCGGGTACAGGAATCTCTTCGCCACCCAGTTCCACCCGGAGAAAAGCGGCCGGATCGGGCTGGCGATACTGCGAAATTTCGCAAGTTGGGATGGTAAACACTGATGCTGAGCAAACGGATCATCGGCTGTCTGGATGTACGCGACGGCAAACTGGCCAAGAGCATCAGGTTCGTGGATACGAAGGACATCGGCGATCCAGTAGCTGCAGCGCGGGAGTATTACGAGCAGGGGCTTGATGAACTCGTCCTCTACGACATCACGGCATCCAGCGATAATCGCGCCATTCTGCTCGACGTCGTAAGACAGGTCGCAGCACAGATATTTATCCCGTTTTCGGTCGGCGGTGGCCTGCGTACAGTCGAGGACTGTCGTATGGTGCTCCTGGCAGGCGCGGAGAAAGTCAACCTCAACACTGCCGCCGTGCAGAATCCGCAGTTGATTGCCGACGCCTCACAGGCCTTTGGCGCACAATGTGTCGTGCTCTCGATGGATGTGCGCGCGGTGCCGCCCACGCCTTCGATCCCCTCCGGCTACGAGATCGTCATTCGCGGCGGGCGCACTCCGACCGATCTCGACGCTGTAGAATGGGCCAGGCGTGGCGAGCAGTTGGGCGCCGGCGAAATCGTGGTCAACTCGATAGACGCCGACGGCACCAGACAGGGCTACGAAATCCGACTGACGCGTATGATCGCCGATGCGGTCTCCATCCCGGTGATCGCCTCCGGAGGCGGGGGCAGACCGGAACATCTCTATGATGTACTGACTGAGGGGCACGCCGACGCCGCACTTGTAGCCTCGGTATTGCACTATCACGAGTACACCGTCCGCGAGTTGAAAGAATATCTCCACAAGCGCGGGGTGAAGGTGAGAATGAGATGGTAGAAAGATTACCCGATCGAGTGTGGGCAGTTTACCCGGCGATTGACCTGCGACGAGGGCGGGTCGTGCGGCTGACACAGGGAGACCCCCACAGAGAGAAGTGCTACGCCGACAACCCGCTGCTCGTGGCACACCACTGGCAGGAGGCCGGCGCCCGGTGGGTGCACGTCGTCAACCTCGATGGCGCCTTCGATGAGCACGGCAGGGAGAATCAGGAAGCACTGGAACGCATCCTCACAACCGGCCTGCAAGTGCAGTTCGGCGGAGGACTGCGCACCCTCGCCACCGTCCGCTCAGCGCTCGAATTGGGAGTGAGCCGCGCAGTGATTGGCACGGCGGCACTCGAGAACCCGGCAATGGTCGAAGCTGCGCTGGAAGAGTTTGGTGCGGAGCGGATCGCCATAGGCATTGACGCCCGCGAAGGTAAGGTCCAGACGCGCGGCTGGCAGCAGGCCACCGGGGTGACGCCGATTGCTCTGGCCCATCAATGGGCCGCCAGGGGAGTGCGGTGGATCGTCTTTACCGATGTGGCGCGTGACGGTATGGGCAGCGGCATCAACCTGGCAGCGACGATGCAACTGGCCGAAGCGACCAGATTACACGTGATCGCTTCCGGAGGTGTCGCAAGCCTGGAAGATGTGCAACAGGCTTACGACGCAGGGTTGAGCGGGATCATTGTTGGCCGGGCGTTGTACGAAGGCAGGGTAGATCTGAGAGAAGCGTTGCGTATTGGGGGCGCAGGCAGCCGTCCAGAATGATCGGACCGGGTTACCCATACCCCAATGATTACCCTGCCCTCTCAGCTCCGGAGCCTGTTCTGGTAGGAGTGGCACCCGATCCGGCCGGCACCCGGTTCAAGTTGTGCCCCGTGCTGCACGGCTGCGGAGACCTGCGCCGGCACGACACCCCCCGGGTGTCCGTCGCTTTTTTGCGCGAGGAGGGAGGGAGAGCAGGCTATGGCTGGCCGTGGCGACGTCAGCTGTAGGGCAACTGCGAGCAGTTGCCCTACACTGTGGCCGGTCGTG
>DAOTYA010000077.1:0-16369 GCA_034435075.1 Anaerolineae bacterium | reverse complement strand
ACGCGTCGAATGCCGCCCGATTGAAATCGGCCTCTTTGGGCGCTGCGCGCCGGGCGTCGGCCGACGCCGACGCGCTGGTCGGCGCAGGCCGACCAAAGGCCTGCGGCCCTACAGGATGACTTTCAGTCAGCGTTGCAGGCGGTCGATTTTCGAGGCAGCCCAAAGTGTAAACCAATTTCGAGGAGAAAATGAACCATCCCCCGGTAAGATACTAAGTACCTATCCGAAAAACATAACCGACGCATCCCTATGCGTCGGTATAAGCGGCATAGGGATGCCGCTTGTACGGTTTTTCGGATAGGCTCTAAATTCTGAGATGTGCTATGCCTACAATGTTGGATGTGGCCAGGCGAGCCGGCGTTGCCCTCAGCACGGTCTCCTACGCGCTCAACGGCAAGCGCCCCATCTCCGAAGAAACCCGGCAACGCATTTTCGCGGCGATGGAGGAACTGGGATATCGCCCCCATATCCTGGCACGCGGCCTGGCCAGCAAACGCAGCCGGATCATTGGCCTGCTCTTCCCCGTTTCTGAACGCGGCCTGGGCATTACTGAACTCGAGTTCGTCACCGGTGCAGCCGATGCCGCCCGGGAACACGGTTATCACCTGGTGCTATGGCCGTCTGAGAAGCAAGACCTGAGCGAACTGCAGCAGTTGATCCAGCCAGGGCTGCTGGACGGCGTGATTGTTATGGAAGTGTGCCTGATTGATGAACGTATCAACTTCCTACGCGAAATTGGTTTTCCCTTCAGCATGATCGGACGCACCGCCAACACGGACGGCATTGGCTACATAGATATTGACTTCGAGCAGACTGTGCAGGCGGCAATTGACCATCTCTCTGGACTGGGACATACGCACATCGCTTTTCTGAACCAGTCCCGGTCGGTGTTCAACGCAGGCTATGGTCCGGCCGTGCGGGCGCAGGCCAGCTTCGAGCAGGTGATGCGGGCTGCCGGATTGCATGGAATCACAAGATTCTGTCACGCCACACCACAGGCCGGATACGAAGTGTTCAACAAATTGTTGGCAGGATGTCCCGATTTGACCGCCATCGTGGCTATGAACGACCGCGCCGTGCCCGGCATCGTACAGGCTATCGCCGACCGGGGCTGGTGCATTCCAGACGACTTTTCGCTGGTTGCCATCGTCTCATCGGCGCGCATGGCCGAGATGATGGTACCCCCGTTGACGACAGCAGAAGCGCCGGCAATAGAACTGGGTCGGCTGGGGGCAGAGCGATTGATCCGGCAACTCGAGTCACAGGAACCGGATACGACGCAAGAGGTGGTGCCGTGTCGCCTCGTCGTGCGCGGCAGTTCCGGCCCCTGCCGCCGAAGTGGGGAAAGCAGGTGGTGAGCATCGGGGTGACGTCATCTTAAAGCGCACATTGACCAGAGTAATCACCACAGGGAGCATAAAATAGACCACATTACCAAAATGGAGGATACAAAGATGAAATTCCTTGATGGATACTGGCGAGTGCGAGAAGGTGTGCAGGCTTTCTATGCAGCGCAGGCATACGACGTGCAGACCGCGCCCGATTCACTCACCGTCTATGCGCCGACGCGCCGTATCGGCCACCGCGCCGATACGCTCGGCGGCCCGCTGTTGACGATCGAGTTCTCATCACCGATGCCGGATGTGATCCGCGTGCGGCTCACTCATTTAGCCGGCCAGCAGCCTCGAGCGCCGCATTTCGAGCTATCCGAACAGGCAACGGCCGTCACCGTCACTGCTGACGAAGATACGGCCACCCTGACCAGCGGCCGGCTGTCTGTGCGCATCCCGCGCGGAGAGACCTGGCGGGTCGAATTCATCGCCGGGGGCCGCCTCGTCACGGCGAGCGAGCAGCGCGGGATGGGGATCGCCCTGGAAGGCGGGAACCACTACATTCACGAGCAACTCTCGCTGGGAGTAGGGGAGTGCGTGTACGGCCTCGGCGAGCGCTTCACGGCCTTCGTCAAAAACGGCCAGACCGTGGACATCTGGAACCGGGACGGCGGCGCCAGCACAGAACAGGCGTACAAGAACATCCCCTTCTACCTGACCAATCGCGGATACGGGGTTTTCGTCAACCACCCCGAGGAAGTCTCCTTCGAGGTGGCCTCCGAGAGGACCTCGCGCGTCCAGTTCAGCGTGGCCGGTCAGTCTCTGGAATACTTTGTGATCTACGGCCCCACACCCAAGGAGGTGCTCGAAAAGTACACCGCGCTGACGGGACGGCCCGCGTTGCCGCCGCCCTGGTCGTTTGGCCTGTGGCTCACCACCTCCTTCGTCACCTCATACGACGAAGAGACGGTGACAAGTTTCATCCAGGGCATGGCGGACCGCGATCTGCCGCTGCACGTCTTTCACTTCGACTGCTTCTG
The DNA here is from genome assembly GCA_034435075.1 of Anaerolineae bacterium. Lineage (GTDB taxonomy): Bacteria > Chloroflexota > Anaerolineae > B4-G1 > B4-G1 > JAOAAG01. The sequence continues at coordinate 13,998 of DAOTYA010000077.1, read as the reverse complement.
GATGCGGGAGTTCAACTGGTGCGATTTCGAATGGGACAGGCGGGTCTTCCCCGACCCCGCGGGGATGCTCAGACGGCTCAAGGAGCGCGGCCTGCACATCTGCGTCTGGATCAACCCCTACATCGCCCAGCGCTCCCCTCTGTTCGCCGAGGGGATGCAGAAAGGCTACCTGCTGAAGAAACCGAACGGCGAGGTCTGGCAGACGGATGGCTGGCAGCCCGGCATGGGGATCGTGGATTTCACCAATCCGGCGGCGCGACAATGGTTCGGCGACAGGTTGCGCGCGCTGGTGGATATGGGGGTAGATTGTTTCAAGACCGACTTTGGTGAGTGCATTCCGACCGATGTGGTCTATCACGACGGCTCGGACCCGGTCAGGATGCACAACTATTACACTTACCTCTACAACGAAACCGTCTTTGAGGTGTTGCGGGAACGGCGTGGCGCTGGCGAGGCGGTGCTTTTCGCCCGCTCGGCGACCGCCGGCAGCCAAAAGTTCCCGGTCCATTGGGGCGGGGATAACGAATCCACGTTCGAGTCTATGGCGGAAACCCTGCGCGGCGGGCTGTCGCTCGGCCTGTCCGGCTTTGGCTTCTGGAGCCACGACATCGGCGGCTTTGTCGGCACCCCGCCAGCAGACGTGTACAAGCGCTGGATCGCCTTCGGCCTGCTCTCCTCCCACAGCCGCCTCCACGGCAACGCCTCGTACCGCGTCCCCTGGCTGTTCGACGAGGAAGCGGTTGACGTGCTGCGGCTGTTCACCAAACTCAAGTGCCGGCTGATGCCCTATTTGTACGCGCAGGCGCTCGAAGCTGTGCGCAAAGGAACGCCGGTGATGCGCGCGATGCTGCTCGAATTCCCGGACGACCCCACCTGTGATTATCTGGATCGCCAGTATATGTTGGGGGATGCGCTGCTGGTCGCGCCGATATTTTCGTCCGACGGTGATGTCACCTACTATCTCCCCGCAGGGCGGTGGACGAACTTTTTCACGGGCGAGGTCAAAGTGGGGCCTGGCTGGATGCGCGAGACGCACGGGTTCCTGAGCCTCCCGCTGATGGTGCGGCCCAATTCCGTAGTCGCCATAGGCGCGTGCGAGGACCGTCCCGACTATGATTACGGCGATGGCGTCACCCTCCAGGTATACGAAATGGCCAATGGCGGGCACGCCACTGCTGTCATCCCCTCCCTGTCGGGCAGCGTGGACGCCACGTTTGAGGTCAGGCGTCAGGGCGCTACCCTCACCGTAGAGTGCCGGGGAACGGCCCGGCGATGGCAGGTTCTGCTGGTGAACATCACATCGGTAGGATCTGTCGAAGGGGGGACGGCATGCAAGAGTCCACAGGGTGTGCTGGTGAAGCCGGCAGGGGATAAAGATCGTATCCAGGTCCGTTTGTAAGACCTGGTAGAGATTTAGCGTCTTCCTACCCGCTGTGCCCGCCGGACCACAGTCCGGCGGGCCTGCGGCAGGCCGGCAGCGCGGGTTATGACCCGCGCCGCGCGCCAAGAGATCGGCCGGAGCGTCGCACCTCAGAGTCAGTTATGCGAATAAGCCTGTAGGTCGTCGCCTGACGGCCCTATTCCACTATTACCCTTCACGCGATCGCACTCCCCGCTTTGACGGGCATTCCCACGCCACGGATGTTATGGCCGATGGCGACCGACTCGCTGAGATAGAGCGCCACTCGCTTTTGACTGGCGCAAGAGGAAGTACTTCCCCGCCCGCTCCAGAGTGGCAAATCAGTCTCCCACCAGAGGATGGCTCATTTCCGCCGTGTCCGCCGTGAAATTGGTTCACGCTGGAGTTACGCGGCTGACCCGGCGGGCTTACCACAAAGGCACCAGGACACGAAGAGTTACCCGGAAAACCTTTGTGGTGAGGACTGGTAATTACCTGCCCGGCTGCCTGCCGCCGTGTGCCGATTGGAAATCGAGCTTATACGGGCGCCTGCGGCGCCGGGCGTCGGCCTGCGCCGACGCGCAGGCCGACCATAGGCCACGGTAGTAGGGGCGCAGCGCGCTACGCCCCCTACCGCGCCCCTACCAGACGGGGAGCAGCTCAGAGCGCAGCTCTGGGGCATAAGTATCAATGATCTGGGGAGTAATCGCGTTGGCCCGCACGACGTCGGCATAGAGGGAAGCGCTGGGGCGTGGTCGGCGGCGTTGTGTGGCCGGGTCCAGCTCGATCAGGCCGAAGCGGAGGGTCCACCCCTCTGCCCATTCAAAATTATCCACCAGAGTCCAGTGATAGTACCCCATCACCGGATCACAGAGCTGAATGGCACGCCACACCTGATGCAGATGGGTGAGAATGTAACGGGGGCGCTGATCATCGTCGCTATCCGGTATGCCGTTCTCGGTTATATAGATAGGCAGTTCCAGGCGGGCCAGCCGCCTGATACAGCGGAAAATGCCATGAGGGTAGAACTCACCGTAGCCGCCGTCGAGCAATTCAGCCCCTTCGCTACGCTGGCGACGAGTGAACATTGCCTGGGCCTGCGAGCGGTCGAAGGTCACCGTATCACGCGTATAGTAGTTCAGGCCGATCCAGTCGAGGGTACGGCGCAGGCCAGGAGCCAATCCGAATCCCAGAGGTGGCTTCCAGACCCCACTCACCAGCGCGCTCAGGATAGCCTGGTTGAAAATCGTGTCTGCATTCCGGGCCACACGCCGATCAAGCAACGAGTGCGGATTCAGAGGGTCCAAGACGCGCATATGGTGAGCGAATCCGACGCGGGCATCCGTCTGAACGGCGTGGATTTGCCGGTAGGCTGCAGCATGACCCCTGAGCATATTGCGCATCACGCGCAGCGCGGCCTTGAAGTCGGATTTGCCGGGTGGGAACTTCCCTTCCAGGTAGCCGAAGAAGGCGTAGACATTTGGCTCATTGATGGTACACCACAGGTTACAGTAGCGGCCCAGCGACTCGACCACGCGGCGCACAAAACGTGCAAATAGTGAGATCGTCTCTGTCGCTTCCCAGCCGCCACGCTCTGCCAGCCAGCGTGGATTACTGAAGTGGTGGAGGGTGACCATCGGCTCGATGCCGCGCTCGCGAAGCCCCTGGAGTATCCGGGCGTACCGTGCCAGCGCCTGCTCATCGAAGACGCCCGGGCGTGGTTCAATACGCGACCATTCCACCGAGAGGCGCAGTGCGTTCAGCCCCATAGCGGCGGCACGGTCCAGGTCGGCCTCGGCGTTACGCCACCAGTCGCATGCCAGCCCGGAGGTGTGGCCCTCTTTGATACGCCCGGGCTCCTGTTCCCAGGCCCACCAATCGCTATTAACGTTATCGCCCTCGACCTGATGAGCGGCAGTGGCAACTCCCCATTTGAAGTCGGCCGGGAAGTGGAAGGTGGCCTCCGGCCTTGGGTGCGTGATTGGGACCGCAGGCGCTCTGAGAGCTGGACGTGTCGGCTGTTCGGGTGTGGGCTGGGGAGTTGCTATGGCAGGAGCTGCTGTCTGTGGTGGAGTGACGCCGGGCTGCTCCACAATGATCTGCCCCAGCGAGCACCTGGCGGCCTCTTCAGCCGCTTCTTTCGCAGCAGATGGTAAAGTGATCGGCACGGTCCCACCGGTCATGCTTTCCCACTGCAGGCCTGTTGACGCTTTGCCTTCCTCCATCCAATCCAGGTCCATATCCTCGAAGGGATCGTGGCCCAGGACTTCGATGGAAAGCGCGCCCTCTTCCCGGTTCAACCATTCGGTATCCAGGCCCTCAAAGGGGTCATGGCCGAGAAGCCGTTCGTGTTCCTGACTTTCAGCAGGAGTTACCTTCCTGGTTTTAGCCATCCTGCATCACCCTTTCGACCAGTCTATGGTAGTCGGCCGCTGCCGAGCTGCGCGGAGAGTATTCGTAAATGGTTTTATGATGACTGGGAGCCTCGACCAATTTCACATTGGCGCGGATGGGGTGGGTCACCCGCTCGGCGAAGTGATATTGCAGCAATCCCAATACCTCGCGGTCCTGGCGTATCTGACGGGAGTAGATGGTCGGCACTATCAGGTACAGGTGTACCCGATGGCCGGGTATCCGGCTCAGATTACGCAGTGTGCCGAGCACCTGCCGCACACCCACCAGGCCCAGGTAGTTGGTTGACACGGGCACGATCAGTTCCTGCACGTACTGGAGTCCGCTTTCGCTGAGGATGCTTGCCGAAGGTGAGAAGTCCAGGATCACGTATTCGTAGAGGTTATCCAGTCCCTGCATCTTCTGAGAGAGCATCTGCCGGGCCAGTCTGTTATCACCCAGGCGCCACATTTCCCCTTCCGCGTGGAGCAGGCTGCTATCGCTGGCAATCAGGTCCAGGTTCTCCCGTGCCCTGACGATACAGGAGCGGGTATCAACCTGCCCTAACAGTAAATGGGCCAGCGAATAGGTATAGCGCACGCCCAGGCAGGTCGCCAGGCTTCCCTGAGGATCCAGGTCCACGCAGAGCACGCGCGCTCCGCGCAGAGCCAGTCCTGCTCCCAGGTTGATCACCGTGGTGGTCTTGGCTGTGCCACCCTTGTAGTTCAGTACTCCGATGCGCCTGCCCATGTCCCCTCACCCTCCTCGCCTTCAATACGGAGACGCGTGGTTTAATTGTACAGCGGCTCGAGCAGAGAGGCAAGACCGGCCCCAGTGTAGGACAACTGCTCGCAGTTGTCCTACAAGACCGCACCCGACTTAGTGCCTATCCGAAAAACGTAACCGACGCATCCCTATGCGTCGGTATAAGCGGCATAGGGATGCCGCTTGTACGGTTTTTCGGATAGGCTCTTAGTCATGAATGGCCCAGGGCAGGCAGATAGGGCGTGGTGGTCAGCTTGGCGCCTCGAAGGGGCGGAATCCCCACCCCCGGACTTCCTCCGCTGCACTGACGATCACGAAAGCCCTGGGATCAACCTGGTATACGATCCGCTCCAGGTGGGGCACCTGCACATCGGTCACAGCGCAGAGCAGCACATCGCGAGCTTCACTTGTGTACATACCGATCCCCTTCAGCGCGGTAACCCCTCGTCCGAGTTCGGTCAGGATTTGCAGTGCTATCTCCTTCCCGTACGCTGTGATAACGGTCGCCAGCCGCTCCCGGGGGCGTCGCTGTGGTGTCAGCGGACCGAGCACACGCTGCAGTCTTTTTCCCAGCCAGCGGGCAGGGAACTCTTCCTGTAGCCAGGCAAGGCGCAAGAGCACTGCTGCTGAGAGCAGCAGCAGGGTGGCATACGTCAGTCCTACCCCGGCCATCACCCACAGCCCGGGCAAGAGCCAGAAGCCGGCCCGCCCGGTGAGCACGGAGAGATTGGACGCTATCACCGGATGTATGGCCAGTTTAAGTATCCAGCTCAGAAGCAGCAGTGTGGTCAGCCACACATAGTTACGCTGAAAACGCCGCCCCAATGCCTCCAGGCGGCTGATGGGAAATGATGGCTGCACCAGGCTCTGCGCCAGGTGGTCGGCCCAGTCCGAGGAGGCGCCGCGTGGTGAGGCGAGTATGGCAGCGAAGAAATCGGTCTCTATGAAGCGTGCCCGATAAGACCAGAGAGCGTAGTACTGGTAGCGGCGCGCTTCTATGTACAGGAAGATAAGCACCAACAACAGTACCAGCAAGAGCACGAAGTGGGGATTCTGGGGAGCGCCGAACGCAAAAGTGAGTCCCGCCGCCACAGTAACCACTGCCCAGTTGGTGGTGGTATCCAGCCGCGTGCGCCAGGTGTTGCACCGGCTGACCTCAGCTCGATAGAAGTGAGCCATCGCGGTGATGAACTGGGCCATGTCCAGACTCTGGCCACGGAAAGTCCATGTCAGACCTTCTGTGAGCCCGTTCCGATCAGAGTGCATTGGTTTTCCTCACCACAGCGCGGGAGGCTATTTTCCCGCCCTGACTTCTGCCACGAAACGCGCGACCGCCCGGCGTATGAACTCTTCGTCCAGCATGCCTAGCGGGGAGGGGGTTTCCAGAATACGGCGTGGTACGCGCAGCGCTGCCGGGTCGAATCCCTCGCGCAACTTGAAGGCGTACTTGCGTCGCAGGGTATCCTGTCCCAGGCTGCTCAGTTCATCTGCCGTCAGCTCAAAACCTGCCGCTGCCAGTGAGCGGAGCACTGCCTCCGGTGTATACACGCCTCTGGCGAAGAAACAGACGCTCAGGCTGCCCAGCACCTGCCGCCAGCGTTCCTCTGAAAGGAGTGCCTGTGCCACTCCCTCGGGCGTGGGAGTGATTCCTTCAGCAGCCATTTTCTGGTCGAGGGCGTAGCCAGCGCTATCGAGGTGGCTGTGCCTGGCTCCGGTAAGATAGGTCAGGTGGGCTCCGGGGCCGGTGTGATAGCCGGGCATCTCATTGCCCGCAAAGGCAAGCGCGAAATCGGTGCCGCCGTAGAGCGATGCGGCATACTCCACTCCCCGTGCAAGGGAGCGATAGAAATCGCCTGACTGCGAGACGATGCGGCGTACCGCTTCAATGTAGGCAGAGTAGTCACCCCAGCGGAGCGTGAGACCTCCGGTCTCCGCATGAGAGATAAGTCCCTTTTCCTGCGCCTCCGTGGCCCACGCCAGCACGACGCCGGTGCTCATGGCGTCCAGTCCGAGTATCTCTGCCTCATCCAGCAACATGAACATGCCCTGGACATCGGAGCCGCCCAGCATACTGCCCAGCGCGTAGATCGGTTCATGGTCATAGCTCAACATGGATGTCTTATAGAAGTAGGTCTCCCTGGGATGGGGAATGCGCAGGGCAGCCAGGTGGATGCACGCTACCGGACAGTGGGCACAGGCCAGGCGTCGCCCCAGGTATTCCCTCGCCAGCCGTTCCCCAGAGATGGCTTCTGCGCCCTCGAAACGGGCCTGTTGCAGGTTACGTGTAGGGAGGGCGCCGATCTCGTTCAGCGGGAGCACGTTCAACGCCGTCCCCAGTTCGTGATACTTCTGCATCAGAGGCGAGCCGGTAGCGGCCTTGAAAATGGCATCGTAGGCTTCCCGGTAGGCCTTCCGGTCTTTGACCGGCAGGGAGCGTCGGCCGGAGATGACCAGTGCTTTCAGCCGCTTGCTGCCGAAGACGGCTCCCAGCCCGAGCCTTCCGAAGTGGCGGTATGTTTCTGCAATGACGCAGGCGTAGGTAACACCTCGTTCTCCGGCCCGGCCGATACGCATGATCGTGCGGAGGCCCGAAGCCGGGGTATGGTCGCGCAGAACGCTCCCTACAGTGTAACTTGAGCGCACTCCCCATAATGCTGCTCCATCGCGGAACTGGACATTGTCCCCATCAATGACCAGGTAGACCGGCGAAGGGCTGAGTCCTCTGATGACGATCGCTCCATACCCGGCCAGGCGCAGGGATACAGCACTCCGTCCTCCACAGTGACTTTCGCCCAGGTTACCCGTATGCGGGGACTTGAACATCGCTATCGTCTTGGATGCCATGGGGAAAAGGCCAGCCAGAGGTCCAACTGCAAGGATGATCGGGTTCTCCGGCCCCAGTGGATCAGCGCCGGACGGGCATTCCTCTTCCAGCAAACGGATCGCCACGCCTGTCCCGCCCAGGCATTTCTCGAAAAGCTCACGCCGCTCCTCGACCCAGAATCTGCGGCGCGAGAGGTCCACGTATAGCACTCTGGCAAGCGGGTTATCTTTGAGCATCGGCTACCTCCTGGACGAGTTCTTCGAGGGCCAGCACGTCATACGGGCAGTAGGTGGCACAGTAACCACAGTAGACGCAAATTTGTGGTTTACTCTGCGCGCCGTCCCAAAAGACCGCACCGAAAGGGCAGGCTGCGGCGCAATTGCCACAGCCGATGCACAGTTCGTGGCGCAGGCGCACACCGCCCCCGCTGCGCGGCGTCAGCGCATCGGTGGGGCATACGCGCGCGCAGGGGGGATCGGAGCAGGCGCGACAGACGATGACAACGAATCCCCTGCGCATTCCGCCCTGTGAGCGGACCCCGATGCAGGAGGCTGCAAGTCCCCCCTCTCCCAGTCTGCGGGCGCATGCAAACATACAGGACTGGCAACCCACACAGCGGTCCACATCAATCACGGAAAGTCGCTTTGACATCGTGTCCTCCCTAATTCCTCTGATCGTGGCCAGGTATTTGCGCGTGATGAGATAATTCGACTGTGAAAATCGCCCTTTTTGGCGCTTCGCGCCAGGTGTCGGCCTGCACCTGGTACGGGCGCAGCGGCCGGGTAGGGGCGCACGGGTAACAGGGGCGCAGCGCCGCTGCGCCTCTACGTGGCCTTTGTCAGATAATTTCCCAACCAGCGGTGTACCAGTCCCCCCAATATGGCGGCCTGTACCAACAATCCACCGGCAGCCGAGATCGCCAGTCCATTATAGCCTGATACAGAGATGAGGGCAAGGTTGCCGATCAGGCGCAGGAAAGTCTGTACACTGTTGACGGCCAGCACGGTCCACATGCTGCGTTGAGCGTAGACCACCCGCCACAGAGGCTGGCACAGGGCATCGGCCAGCACGGCCAGGGCGTACCAGGGCAATACATTGCTGACCGCTGTGGTGGCCGCTGCGTCAAAAGCGCCACGCTCGAGGAGTACCTGCACGAGGGGAACGCGCAGGAGGATCAGGCCAAGCGTTGCCGGCAACCCCACGACCATCGTGAACCGGAGCGCTCCGGCCAGGCCTGCCCGGGCACCGGATATATCACCGGCAGCGAGCTGCTCCGCCAGGCGCGGAAACAGCGCGGTCGAGACGGCCAGTCCGCTCAACTGGCCCACAGCCAGTGCCAGGTGATAGGCATAATTCAGGGCTGCGGCGCTGCCCGCCCCCAGCGTTGTGGCCATGGCGCGGTCTATGAACAGGATCAGGTGGTGCACGGCATAGCCGGCTCCCAACGGCACAAGCAGACGCGCGACATCCCTCACTCCGGGAGGATGCCGGGCAGATGCGCCGGCAGTGTGCATTGCAGAGACCGGAAAGGAGCGCCGCCGCAGGAGGATCAGTTGAAACACAAGCGCTGCCGCCGCTCCCAGCGTCACGCCCCATCCTGCACGGCCCAGCGGAGCAGCGAGAGGCGCAAGAAGTAACGTGCCGATGAAGGTGAGGTTGTATACGGCGGTCGCCAGCGCCGGGCGTACGAAGCGGCGGTAGACCTGGAGGACGGCTCCCGTCAGCGTGGATAGCCCCATCAGCCCGATGGCCGGCAGCATCAACCGCGTCGTCCAGACCGCCTGGGTGCGTTCGGCGGGCGCAAAGCCCGGCGCCAGCCAGCGCAGGTAGAGCGGCGCCCCCACACCGGCCGCCAGGGTAAACGCGAGCAAGGCTGCCAACAGCGCGCCTGCCATCCGCAGGGCGAAACGCCGGGCCGCTGCTTCGCCGTGCTGCTGCCGGCATTCGGCAAAGAGCGGGATAAAGGCCGGTGGGAGGATGATGGGGAGCGCGATGGACACAAACTCGGGCACGGCAAAGGCGACCAGGTAAATGTCGGCGATGCGGCCGGCGCCCAACTGATATGCGATGGCTGCCTGGCGCAGGAACCCGGTGATGGTCGCCGCCGCCAGACCTGCCATCACAATGAACGTCGCCTGATAATCCTCTCGCTGCATCCCAGTCCTGTGCTCAATGGCGCTGACGACAGGCTGGAAAGCCTGTCCCACAGGCTGGAAAGCCTGTCCCACAGGCTGGAAAGCCTGTCCCACAGGCTGGAAAGCCTGTCCCACAGGCTGGAAAGCCTGTTCCACGGGCCTCTCCGGCGTCGGGCTGCGCCTCGTACACGCCTGCGGCGGCCCGCGTCCTGTCGTCTAACCAGGCAAACACAATGTATTTTCCCTGCCGGGTTACGAAGGAGGACGGGACGACCAGTCGCGCGATTCCTCTCTCGTCAGTGGTCGTCGTCAGAACGAGCGTTTCGCCCACGCTGCCGGTGAGGTTGCCATAAGCCAGGTAAGACGGCTTGGGTGCAAAATTGGTCCGCAGCAGACCGTAATGGGCCTCCATTGCCTGGTTCGCTGCCGAGCCGTCCTGATAGTAATCGCGCAGGCTCCACCAAAAGACGCGCTGCACCTGGGGGAAGGCGGCGCAGGTTTCATAGACCAGGCGCACAGCCTGCGCCTGCGTCTCCTCATCCACGTAGGATGACGATCCGGGGGGCAGGTGGGGCACAGCGCCATACCCGGTCTCGGTGATCCAGAGCGGCTTGTCGGCATCCCCGAACCGCTCCATAACCCGGGCGATGGCTTCCAGCCGCTCCCGATACCAGGCTGCGTCCGGTGTGCCGGGTGGATAAATATGCACGTTGAGCGTATCAAAGAATGGCCGTCCGCCGTCAGCGGCGTTGCCGTCTCCGTTGGGGTCGTATAGCCGCTCCAACGCGGTCACAATGTCCCCTTTGCCGGCCGCCCAAAAGACATCGGCCAGACCGCCGTTCAGGACGTTACAGTTCGGATCGGCAGCATGGGCCCCTTCGTAGCCGGCGCGCAACAACTGGATATACTCCTCCAGGCTGCCGATCCAGAACTGGCCGGGCTGCGGCGCTTCCCCGACACCGCTTACGTTCGGCTCGTTCCAGATGATCCAGTCGGTGATCCCATACCCATCGGCAGTAAGCCGCGATTGTCCGTAGGGTTTGTAGCGATTGACGACGGCGTAGACAAAGTCGCGGTAATCATGGTAACCGACCGGCGGCGCGCGGTGGTAATCGAGGGGAGCAAAGGGCGCGCTCGAAGCCCAGCGGGGCGTGTAGAGCAGCATGGGCACCAGGCGCAGGCCGTAGTGTCGGGCCAGCGCCACAATTTCATCCGTCTCTTCCCAGACGTAGCGCCCCTTTTCCGGCTCGATGCGCCGCCAGTCGAAATCCAGGCCGATGAAATGTGCCCCGGAGGCAGCCGCCAGCGCAATCTCTATGGCCCGATCCTCCGCCGGTAGCCACGAGAGTTGCACGCCCGAAAGTCCAAAGAACTCGGGGGCAAGGCCAGCTACCTGAGGCTGACCTCCTCCCGGCGCCAGCACGGTGAGCGTGAGGGGTGCGGCAGCGCGCGGCGGGGTGGTGTGGAGTATCAACTCCACCTCCTTGCCGGGTCGCCATGAAGGGCTTTCGATGCGGAGGGCAGGCGCGGTGGCTTGCGCACGGCCGATACAACCCGTCAGCACACCGACCGCTGCGCCGGCCAGAAGCATTGCCGTCAGCAACGGGAGCCAGGGGTGAGGAAAGCGGAGGACGGTGTTCCGCATCGGCGTCGGGTCCTCAAGGCCAGATGGGCCGCTCCAGGCGCGGCGCACCCCAGCCGGCCCAGTCGTAGCGGCTGTCGCCGGCCGGCCCCGGGCCGGTGACCAGGATGATGCGCACGATTTTGCCGCCGAACGGTGAGAGATCAACCCGTATGGGCAGCCAGTAGCGGTCCGCCTGGTGGTGCTTGGGGTCCACGTAGCGGCTGTAGAGCAGGTGGATGCCGGTCTCGTCCTCGACGTAGACGGAAAACGTGACGCCGTCCCCTTCCGCCGTCCAGGCTTCCGGCGCCACGGCGAGATCGGCCCGCAGTGCAGCATGCGGCGCGATCCTGACCGGGTAGACCAGCGCGGTGCTGCCGGAGGGGGCAGGATGCACAAAGAGCACTTGCTGCTCGCGGCCCAGGATTTCCCAGCGCTCGATTTTGAGCAGCGCCGGGTCCACCAGCCGCCTGGTGACCTCCAGGTTGGCGATAAAGTCATACTCGGTGCGTTGGGGCAATATGGCGGGGCGGAGCATCCACACCGAGAGCCAGAGGTAGAGGGCCAGCGCGGCTGTCAGGCCCGTCAGGCTGAGCAGGTGCAGATAGCGATGGGAGCGCACACTGTGCCAGGCGCGTGTAAATGCCAGTCCCCACAGTGTGAACACGGTGGCTGTAACCAGCGTGAAAAGGAGAAGGGTGCGCCCTTCAACTTCCGCCAGCAAGGCTGCCAGCGCCAGAGACAGGGCAACAGCAAAGATAATGGGGGGCTTGTGCATCACCATGAGGAAGCGGCAAAAGGAGGGAAGCGGCATGCGACAGATTATGCGGGACCGGGACGCCGACAACACTCGCTGCCAGTTGCCGCAAGTTTGCCGTCGTCAGCCGTCTCGGGCCAATTGCTCCAGAAAGTCGGCAAAGGCCAGGAGTTCGAGCCGGGTTTGTTCAAAGATGGGACGCAGGTTTTGCACCAGGCGCTCAATGCGCTCAGGATCAAAGTTGAAGGCATAGACATTACGCACTACATGTCGAAAGCGCATGTATTCATCTATGGCTCTCACGGTCTCTACCGACAACACGCGCGGGCGTACCCCTGGTGGCGCTACACTCATTTGTTGCAACAGATCACGGTGCCATTCGCCGCCGGCTGGCACACTCTGATCCACACTGACCGCGATGTAGCGGAAGATGCGTTCCAGCCCGGCGTAAAAGTCATGCAGGCTCAACGCTGCCGAATCGAGATACAGGTCCTGATCGTCGGGATGCCGCCTTGCAGCAGCCAGGGCCCGTTCCGCCCGCGCCACAATCCGCTCCAATTCGGTCAACTCCTGGCGGACGCGTCCGGTCACCAGTGCGTAGCGCTCGATCACAACTCTACTCCTTCCTGCTCGATGACCGACAACAGCAAAGGACGACAGGCTCCCACGTCTACCAGGTTGACCTCGACCTCTGCATCTATATCCATTACCGCACCGATGGCTCGAAAGGTATCCTCAGGAGGAATACCCCAGGCAGCAATGTCAACGTCAGACCAGCGGGTGAAGCAGTCTCTGCGCACCAGTGAGCCGAATACGACCACCCGTGTAGCGCCAAATTGCTCCTTCAGCAGCCTCGCTGCACGCCGCGCTGCCTGCCAGGCCCGCTCCTGTAACTGCGCCAGCTCTTGCCGTTCCCGTTCCTGCCGCCGCCGTGCAGCAGCCCGGTACACGGCCATTTCTTCCGGGCTTATCCTCAACACAGTGGACACGTGTTTCCTCCTGCATTGCCTGCGCAGAGCACAGATGCACAGGGCTGCTTGATTTTGTCACATGCTCCACATCCATACCGCCTGGACGGTACAAGCAGGGCACAGAGTGACAGGTCCGTTCAAGGGGTTGCGGAGCGCGGCATCGGGCACTCAAGCGACCCAGGCAGCCAGTGCCTCATCCCACAGGAAACTCTGTCCATCCTGCAGTACGACCACCTTGTGCTGGCGGGCCTCATCCTCCGCGCCGAGGGTGGCCCGTTCGCCGGCCACCACCGGCACCGCACAGTAGCCGGCCTGCCGGAGCAGTTCCGCCCGCCGCCGTGCCCGCGTCACATCCTCTTCGTCTACCACCGACGAGACTTCAACGGCCAGCAACACCTCCGGCGCCTGAGCCAGGTGACGGGGCTGTCCGCTCACCACAAGGTCCAGCAACAGCACATCCTTAAAACCTTCCGGTGAAAGGCGGGCCTCCAGCTCATCTTCAAGAGCAGGTAGCGACACCACTCGCACCCGGCGCAGCAGAGGTCCAAAGTAGGCGGCGGCTTTGTTATGGTAGGTCAGCTCCAACACCTTTCCTTTCAGACCGCCCAGCTCGTCCACGATCTTTTGCTGAGACGCAACCAACTGACGTACCTGCTCGGCCAGCGCTGCCACCGTCTCTTCCAACCGGCTCAGGCGCTCCTCGCTGCGCCGCTGTGCCTCGGCCAGCGCTGCCACCGTCTCCTCCAGCCGGCTCAGGCGCTCTTCCACGCTGCTCAGGCGCTCCTCGCTACGCCGCTGCGCCTCGGCCAACGCTGCCACCGTCTCTTCCAGCCGGCTCAGGCGCTCCTCGCTGCGTCGCTGCGCCTCGGCAAGTTCAGCAACCCGCTGCTCGGTGCGCTGCTGTGCCTCGGCCAGCGCTGCCACTGTCTCTTCCAGCCGACTCAGGCGCTCTTCCACGCTGCTCAGGCGCTCCTCACTACGCCGCTGCGCCTCGGCCAGTTCGGCGACGATCTGTTTCAGTTCGCTGAAATCCTCGCGCGTTACGCCGGCCGCCTGCACCTGCGCCACCACTTTGTCCAGCACGTTCAGCAGCGTCTTGACGGTGCGCGCGTCAAAGACCTCCTGCAACTCGGCC
>DAOTYA010000076.1:0-3201 GCA_034435075.1 Anaerolineae bacterium | reverse complement strand
GTGGTGCGTCTGGAGTGGCGGGCGGAGGGGACAGGCGAGAAGTCGTACCACGTGTTTGTGCACCTGGTGGATGGTGAGGGGCAGCTGGTGAGGCAATCGGATGGTGTGCCTGGGGTTTGGCGGAGACCGACGACGGGATGGGTTGCAGGTGAGTATGTGTTGGATGAGCACCGGTTGGATGTGGCGGGGTTACCCGCGGGTGAGTACAGCGTTGTGGTCGGGCTGTACGAGCCTGGGGGCGCGCGCCTGAGAGCTTCAGACGGTAGAGATGCCATAGCGCTCACCACGGTCCACCTCCGCTCTCAGTCGGATGACGGTGCAGAATGACGGGCAGACGCTCTTTCTGGAAAGTCCTCTGTTCCCCACCGATCGGCATTATGTTGTTAATGCTGCCGGCGCTTCAGCCTCTGCTGACCGCAGATTTCACCTGCGGATACGATAATGGGTTTCACCTGTGGCGGGCGGTAGAGCTGGAGTATCTGGTGCGCAGAGGCGTGCTGTTCTCCCGGTGGGCGCCGAACATGGCTCACGGCTACGGCTATCCGCTCTTCAACTTCGCTGCTCCCGCCTCGGCTTATGCCGTGGTGTTCCTGCATCTTTTGGGGCTATCCTGGCCATGGGCCTTGAACCTGACCTTTGCGGTTGGATGGGTACTTTCAGCGTACACGATGTACCTCTTCGTCAGCGACGTGCTGGATTCCCAGGCCGGAATGATAGCCGCCGTGCTTTACGCTTACGCTCCCTTTCACGCCTACGACGTTTTCTATCGAGGAGGGCTGGCTCAGGCCAGTGCCTGGCTTTTTCCCCCGCTGGTGTTGTGGGGGCTGCGTCGTGCCGTCGCGCACAGCCCCGTCGAACTATCACCATTATGCCGGCAACTATCTCGCAGCGCCAGACTGGCGGGCAGCTTAGAGCCTATCCGAAAAACCGTACAAGCGGCATCCCTATGCCGCTTATACTTAAACCCGGGTGCGTTCGTGGCTGCACTGGGCTTTGCCGGCCTGGTGCTCACTCACAACGCTTTCGCACTGCTGTTCACCCCGGTGTTTCTGGGCTACCTCATCGTGGCAGGTGTGACGGGGCATAGCTGGCGCGTTTTCCTGCAGGGTATGGCAGCGCTCCTGATGGGACTGGGGCTGAGCGCTTTTTTCTGGGTACCGGCACTGACCGATCTCCGTTACGTGCACAGTGAGCGTTTGAGCGGGGCATGGGTCTTCGAGTATGGGTATAACTTCCTCCCGCCAGATCAACTCTTCGCGCTGCCGCGCACAGCGGACCCCACCCTGCTGAACGACTGGCCAGAGCGCGGGCTTGGGCTGATACCGCTGCTGGCAGCGTTGTGCGGACTCTCCGGGTGGCGGACACCCCGGCTCCGCCCGCTCATCGCTTTCTTCGGGGGGGTACTGGGATGCTGCATCTTTCTGACCCTGCCGCTATCCAGGCCGGTGTGGGATGCTCTGCCCCTGCTGCAGCAGGTCCAGTTTCCGTGGCGGCTGGTTGGCCCGGCCACCTTATGTGCGGGTTTTCTGGCCGGCATGCTTGCCCGTCCGCCTTTTCCACACCGGAGTGGCCTGCTCATTACCCCGCTACTGATCCTGACTCATCTGGGCTGGTTTTACCCACGCCATTGTGCTCCTCCGCAGGATACCTCCGTAGCCGGGATGATCGCCTGGGAGCGTTCCACAGATACACTCGGAACAACAGCTAAAGGCGAATATCTCCCGCTCTGGGTTGAGCACATGCCCGAATCTGACGTGCCATACGCCTCTGACGGCACCGCAATCCGTCTGGCACCGGAGAGCCTCCCCCAGGGAGCCAGAGTCCTCCGCGCTGAATACAGGCCTGCAGGCGCGCTCCTGGAGTTGGAAACGCCCATCCCTTTCCGCGCCTGCTATCTGGCCTTTTACTTCCCCGGCTGGAAAGTCACTGTAGACGGGCGAGCCGTCCCGGTCAGTGCCTCCGCTAAAGGCCTGATCTCCTTCGACGTGCCGGCCGGTCGTCACACCGTCCACGTGCGTTTCGGGGAGAGCCTGAAGCGTCTTGCGGCGGACGTGCTCTCACTTATCAGCCTGGTTGTGCTGGCCGGATCGGCGTGCTTGTGGATGAAGGGACGGCATAATGGGACAGGCGGCCGGCAGCGAGATGGTGGGCTTACATGGTACTGTGTCGCTGCAGTTGGGCTGTCTATCATCAAAATCGCGCTTCTCGACCGGGTGGAAACGCCGCTGCGCCGTCCTAATCTGGCCGATGGTCGCCTGCGGCATGTGGATGTGCCGCTTGAGATCACCTTCGGCGACGAGTTCGTCCTCCTGGGGCATAACGCGCTGCCGGTAAGTGTGCCGGGCGATGGGGAATTGGAAATCACCACTTACTGGAGAGCGTTGCATCCTGGTGGCCCCGACTACGGCGTCACCATCCATATTGTGGATGCTGACGGCCTCCACTGGCAGGGTCCGGACGTGCGTCTCTCCCGCTGGCAGCACAGCCCACCGCCAGTGTGGGCCTGGCCGCCCGACCAGTACGCGATGACAGCACTTGTCGTACCTCTACTGCCCGGCATCCCTCCCGGTAACTACACAGTTGAACTTGTGGCCTTTGACATGGCCACGCTGCTCCCATTAACCGCCCACGAAGCTGATGGGCACACCCTCGGGCCGGGGTTTCCTCTGGGGCAGATTACAGTGACCACCCCCCGGCGTGCGGTTGCTCCGGCACAGGCAGAGATGAGGGGGCGTCTGGATGTTCCGCTCGGCCCGCTCACCCTCCTCGGCGCTGAGCTGGATCGGGGAACGGCCGCCCCGGGCGACGGGGTGCTGCTCACCACCTTGTGGCAGGCCAGAGCACAGCCAGAAGAGGAGCTGACGGTGCGGCTGGTGCTCGCCGACAGCACGGGACATAAAGCGGCGGACTACCTCCTCCCACCAACAGCGTCGTGGCACCCAACAACGGAATGGAGGACAGGCCATGTCTGGCGGGGACAGCACTTCCTGCGCCTCCCGGCCCACCTGAAAGGCGGGGAGTACAGATGGGAGCTGAAACTGCTCCCCGGTGGCTGGAGGACGGAGCTGGCGCAGGTGCTGCGCGTGGAAGAGCCGCAGCGGCTGTTTGAGCCGTGGAGCGTGGAGATAGAGAGCGGCGTGTGTTTGGGAGGACTGGCGACGCTGGTAGGAGGGGATGTGGAGGTGAGCGGCGGTGGGATGG
>DAOTYA010000075.1:0-40426 GCA_034435075.1 Anaerolineae bacterium | reverse complement strand
GTGTCCTGCGCGTTGTCCACGAGCACCTCGACGCCCGCCGCGTGATCGACCTGCGCGCTCACCAGACCGACCAGGACAGGACACTCTGGCCACTCCGTGGCTATGACGACAAAGGCCGCCCCATCTGCGCCTATGGCTACCCCTTCACCTCCAATGGCTTCGACTTTGAAAAACGCCGCCACAAGTGGTTCTGCGATCACGTGTGCCAAAAGGGCCAGGAACCCGTTGTTGTCATCCCAGGTCTACCCACTCCAATCTCTGAGTGCCCTTATCTCCACACTGACAGCAACTATGGTCAGGTCATCAACGTTGGCTTCTCGTTCAATAATGACGGCTCTTGCCGCCTCGTCCGCGACATCGCCGTCGACTCCCCGGCCTGGAAACAACTCTATCATCGCGCCCGCAACGCCTCCGAGAGCCGCAACGCCACCTTCGAGCGCTGGGGCCTGAAACGTCTGCCCGTCTATGGCGAACCCCGCGGCAAGGCTATCATCTTTCTCGCCGATGTCTGGTCCAACCTCACCACGCTGGCCCGGCTCTTCCGCGAGGCGACGGCTGCCACCGGCGCCTGACACACTTCTGCCTCCTCCATAGTCGCTCCTCCGCTTGGCAGCTTTGCTGCGAGGCGCGTTACCCCACGCCTGCTGCTCGATTTTGAGCGTTCTCTTTGACCTTCTAATCCGCCGCTCACGCCCCCTCCCTGACAAAATCGAGGATATTCCCATCTTGTTCCAGGTTCTGTATCGCTTTTGCTTCGTTCCGGATGCTTTAGACGGGGTGCTTTTGCTCAATCAACCCCGCCTCATCCCCCCTTTCCCCTGCTTTTCCCATCTTATCCTGGTGTTTTGCTTCGAATACCCTCGGCGAGGGCGTTCGAATATTTTTGCGCCCCCTGGCTCGGGCCAGTTTCCGGTTGTGCCCACACCGGCACGGTCGGAGACCGGCTACAGCGTAAAATCGGTCAGAGTAAGGCATCGCCCGTTCCACGCCGGACTGCCCTGTGCGAGGATTGTTGTGAAGGGGCTTCTGCCAGCGGCTGCCTGGCCTGCTGTTACCAGATTGTAACTTTCCTGTAACCTGTGTATGTTCGCGAGACGGTATAATGTTTAGAAGAGCATTGCCACACCTGTCTGTTTCTCCGCTCACGGGTAGCAGCAGTATGGGAGATACAGAGGTACGCGTCCTGGTTATAGATGACAGTCGCCACATCAGGGAGTTCATCGCCGAAGCACTGGCTGACAGGCGAGGGTTTGTCATGCTCGAAGCCGCCGATGGGGCGGAGGGGTTAGAGAAAATCCTGGCGGACAAACCTGATGTGGTCCTGTGTGACCTGGAGATGCCCCATTTAAACGGCTTCCAGGTCGTGGATGCAGTGCGTGCCCAGCAGTTAGACATTCCCATCATCCTCATCACTTCCCACGGTTCCGAAGCCATTGCTGTAGAGTTCTTCCGCAAAGGTGTAAAGGATTACCTCAGCAAACCCTTCACTGCCGAGGAGATGTATGGCGCCATTGACCGGGCACTGACGGAGGTGCGCCTGCGGCGGGAAAAGGAGACCCTCACCCAGCACCTCGCTACGATCAATCAACAGTTGCGGCGCCGGGTACAGGAATTGGACGCCCTGTACAAAGTGGGGAAATCGGTCGCTGCTCTGCTCTCCCTCGACCAGCTCCTGGAACGCATCATAGACGCCGTGTTTTACCTGATCGGCGCGGAGGAGGCCACACTGATGTTGCTCGATGAGGAGGGCGGCCAGTTGCGCCCGATGGTCCGTCGTCAGCGGGTGCCCGGAGAGATCAGGCCCACGGGACATCGCTCCGCCGAGGAACTGGCAGCCAGCGCCGCCAGTGCCGGGAGCATCACCACCACCGGGGCAATGCTCTCGGCGCCGCTGAAGATAGGTGACCGGATCATCGGAGCACTGGGAGCAGGGAATCGTGTGAGCACGCGCCCTTTCTCCGGACACGAACAGCAGCTACTTATGGCCCTTGCCGATTATGCGGCCATTGCCATTGAGAACGCGCGCCTTTATGAGGCAGTACGCCGGGCCGATCTGGCCAAGTCGGAGTTTGTCTCTGTCGTGGCCCACGAGCTGCGCACACCGATGACCTCGATCCGGGGATACGCCGATATGCTCTTACAGGGCATGTGCGGTCCGCTTACGCCACAACAGGAGCAGTTTATCACCACGATGCGCAGCAATGTTGTACGCATGCAGATTCTGGTCTCCGATCTGCAGGACATCTCGCGCATCGAAACCGGCCATATGCGCCTGGAGCTCAGAACGGTACATCTCTCCGAGGCACTGAAGGATGCTTTGCAGGCCACGCAGGCTCAGATCGAGGCCCGCTCGCAGCAGCTTACGGTAAAGATACCGGAGGATCTGCCAGAGGTCCGGGCTGACCCTGCCAGGTTAGCGCAAATCCTGATCAACCTGCTCAGCAACGCTTACAAATACACCCCCGAGGGCGGCCACATCCAGGTGCGGGCCTGGCAGCAGGATGGCTTTGTACATTGCGCCGTGTCCGACACCGGCATCGGCATCTCGCTGGAGGAACAGGCCAGGTTGTTCACCAAGTTCTTCCGCTCCGAGAACCCCGCAGTCCGTGAGATGCCCGGCACCGGCCTGGGGCTGTGCATCGTCAAAAGCCTGGTCGAGTTGCAGGGAGGCCGGATTACGGTGGAAAGCGAGCCAGGAAAGGGAACCACATTCTCGTTTACCGTCCCTGTAGCCGGGTCCTGACGGTCAGAACCCCAGACGAAACCAGTCTGTTCCGGTGATGACCGAGCAGGCCAGGATCAAGAACAGGATCAACAGAATAACCCCACAACCGCATCCGGTGCATGACGCTCCCCTGCCGAAACCAAACCGTTCCTGTAACCGGTTGAAGAGCCAGTTCAAAAAGGCCAGCCTGAGCAAACCGGATAGACAACCGGGTCTCTCGTTCATCTCTACCTCCCTGTAAGAGGGCATGGGGATGCCCGCTTACTACGGATTGCCCGCCCTACGGATTGCCCTATCGCGGCCTTCCTTAGAGCCTATCCGAAAAACCGTACAGGCGGCATCCCTATGCCGCTTATACCGACGCATAGGTATGCGTCGGTTACGTTTTTCGGATAGGCACTTAGCAGCGGCATCCCCATACCGGACGGTAGGAAGTTATTTCACCAATCCAGTCCGTCGCATCTCGTATAAAACTATACGCTCCAAAGGCACTTCGGTTGCTACAGGCAGGTAGCGCGCATCGCGGGCGCGGCAGAGAGCGCGGATCTCCTCCTGCCAGGCTGCCAGCCTCCGACGGTATAGTGCCAGCACACCGGCATCAACCGTAACCTCTTGGGGAGCACCCCCTTCCACGTCCAGCAGCCGCAGGTCGCCACCAAGCGGTGGATCAATTTCGTCCGACGCCAGCACATGGATAATGGCGATTTCGTGGCCGCTCGCTGCAAGTGCTGTCAGACCGTCGGTAAACCCTGTTGGAGAGAACATATCAGAAATCAGGATCGCCAATCCAGCCCGCCTGCCGGAGAGCGCGCAGGCGCGCAGTGCTGCGTTCAGGTCGGTTGTGCCCTCCGCTTTCAACGTCTCCAGCCATTCGAACAAACGAAGTACATTTCCCTGTCCTCTTACCGGCCCAAAGAACACTGGCTGTGGATAGCGTATTGCGGCCACTGCCAGATGGTCTCCGCCTGCCAGAGTGATGTATCCCAGCGCCGCTGCCAGCTGGCGCGCACAGAGCCATTTGTTCCCCTCTCCGGCTCCCCAGTCCATCGAACCGCTCCCGTCGAGCAGAATGTAAACGGCCAGGTCTTCCTCTTCCTCGAATAGCCTGACGTAAGGGCGCTCCAGCCTGGCGTAGATGTTCCAGTCCACACGGCGCAGATCGTCTCCGTGGGTGTAATCGCGGTAATCGGCGAACTCCACCGAAGTGCCGCGTCTGGTGGAACGCCGCTCCCCGGCCACCTGTCCGGTGCGCACGCGGCGGGTGACCATTTTCAGATTGCTCAGCTTGCGCAGGAACGTGTCATCGAGAAGCACGGAAACCCTGCCAGACCCAGACGAGGGTGTACAAATTGGTGATCAACCCACTCAGCCCGTAAACAAGATTGCCCAGGGTGGGGAGATGAAGCACAGAGGCTACCAGGCTGAGGAAAAATCCTGCTGAGGGGAGATAAACCCATAGCAAAGGGATAGTCAACGGGAGACGATTTTGTGTCACAAGACAGGCCATTACCGGCAACATGGTGATGGCGATATGGAAGTGAGCGTGCCAGGAGAGCACATTTGTCGCTGCCAGCAGGCCCAGGATGGCCGGCGCCGAACGCGCCGGGTCTTGAAATAAGGGCACGGTCCAGCACTGCCATGTCAGGAGCAGTGTTATCGCCATCCCGATTAGCGCTACCCCCCAGGCGAGCGCGGCGGGTAACGGAGGGCTTAAGTTCACAGCGAGCATGCGCCAGTTCATCATCTGCTCCGCGCTGGTAGTGGGCATTCCTCCAGCCAGTCCGAGCCACAGGTGCAGGAGCTTGATCATCCCGCGTGTCCCCACCAACAGCCAGGAGCCTCCGATCAGCAGGAACCCCGCCAGCAGGAAACCGGCAACGACCTTCCAGGCCCGTTGGAACAGCAACGCCGGGAAGAGGAGGACAAGGGTTTGAGGCTTGAGCAACATTGTTCCCAGCCAGGCGCCGGCCTGGAATTGCCTGCCATTCCATCCGTTGCGTATGAACTCACCCAGTGCAATAAGCAGCCAGACGTTGGCGGTTCCCCAGAAAAGGGCATTGAATACGGGAAAGGAGAGGAGGAGCACGTACAGCTGTGGGGAAAAGGTGTTTCCTCTCCAGGAACGTGGTAGAAAGAACATATATGCACAAAGTGCGGCGCTGTTCAAGAGCGTCCATACTACAAAGCTGGCCGACGGCTGCAGATGTGAAAGCAGGCAGAAGGGCAGGAGGAAAGTGGGGAGGAAGAACATGGGCAGAGGAAAAAGATTCTGATTGTACGGGGGCGGCAACATCGTTTCCTGGACTTTTGCCAGGGAGGCCAGATCGTAGGCACGGGCAAATCCGCGGGTGCGGGCTATATATCCAGCGCTCCAGTAGCTGCGGTAGTCGCCGCCAAGGCCCAGGAACAGGCCACCGCTGGCAAAGCCCCACCAGAAGAGAAGCAGGTAAAAAACAAGTATGGCAAGTAATCCCAGGTTATGCCATTCCCGGGCACTCAGATTGCGGAAGGGCAGTGTACGTGCCATCGTCCATACCCAAACAGCATCTGTCCATGCGTTTACCACAGCATCGGGGTGAGGTATTGCCTCACCCCGGCGTCCCTGCCCCCTGTGCTGAAAGTTACCTCGAAAATTCCAGCCCCGGACTCCAGAGTTCTAACATCACATTTTTCTACGTAACTGCCTACCCCTGCGACTGAAGTCGCCCACTTTGGGCCTTCGGCCAGCGGTCGGCCTGCGCCGACCGCTGTTTCCGCATCGGCGCAGGCCGACGCCCGGCGCAGAGCGCCTAAAGAGGCCGATTTCAATCGGGCTGAACAGTTACCTACAGGCTTTCTTATTCGCATAACTGATTCTGAGGCGCAAGGCTCCGGCCAATCTTTTGACTATGCGCCGCGTGATCACAATCCACGCGGGCCGGGTGCTGGCCGCCGACCGCCGGCCGCCGGATTGTGATCCGGCGGGCACATCCGGCGGGCACATCCGGCGGGCACATCCGGCAGGCACATCCGGCGGGCACGTCCGGCAGGCACATCCGGCAGGCACATCCGGTGGGCACATCCGGCAGGCACATCCAGCGGGCACATCCGGTGGGCACATCCGGCGGGCACATCCGGCGGGCACATCCGGTGGGCACATCCGGCGGGCACATCCGGTGGGCACATCCGGCGGGCACGTCCGGCAGGAACGACGCGCGGAATCCAGTTATGCGTATCTCACACCGCATGCAAACCTGATGCTATGCCGCTTATACCGACGCATAGGGATGCGTCGGTGTAACTTGTACTATTCAGCTGCCCGTGCTGTGCCGGGCGGACTACAGTCCGCCCGGACCAGACTTTGCAGACACTGGCTACACTGAGATACCCCCAGGTGGCTCAGGTGCCATCTGCTCCGCCGGACTGTGGTCCGGCGGGCGCAGGCTGAATAAATATGCGTCGGTTACGTTTTTCGGATAGGCGCTTAGTGTCATTCTCCAATCACGATAGTAACGGGCAGCAAAAAGTAGCTTTCCCTGCTGTCTGCGCGCACCACCCGCTCCAGAGTGCCCTGTTCGTATATCCCTACCTCGATCTGTGCCTGGCCGCTATAAGGCTCCCGGAACACAATTGGATGCACATCAGTAATGATCTCGCCCGCCGCCCAGCCGCGCGACGGACGTGCTCCCAGCGCGGGAGGGCCGTCATGTTGCCCCACCAGATGACCGTCAGCCGCCAGTATGTGCGTGAAAACGATATAATCGGCATCGCCCGCGCTGTCCAGAGCCTGCCAGTAGAGCGTCAGCGTAACAGGAATGGCGGCGGTGAAAGGCGGCGCGGACAGTTCGTATCCGACAAGCCGAGCCACACTACCGAAAGGAACGTCCAGCGGGTGCGAAATCGGTGGCAGCGTAAAATTGCGCTCGATAGCCTCTACTTCGACATACCCCAGCGAAAATTGCTGCTCTTTTAACGAGAGTACCACTTCTGCCTGACCTGCTGAAGCGGAGGGCGGCAACGTGAGACGGCGATGCTCAATGACCGTCTCACCATTTCGCCAGCGCCAGGTTGGGTAGCGGCCGCCGACAGGGGCAGATTCCACAGCATCAAGTTCCTGCCCGGTCTGTATCAGAGCGAGCCTCGGTTGGAGATCGGGGAGCGGCGCATGAGTGGCCTGCCAGTGGAGAGTGACGAAGACCGACTGGCCTGGAGCCAGCACCTGGCGGTCAAGCCTGACACCGAGTAGAAGGAAGCCCGCAGCCATTGCAACAGGTTGGGGCAGAGCGGGAGGGGCTATACTTACCATGTAGGGATTATCGCTCAGACCCAGCGCGGGGATCAAATGGATGGCGCCGAGGGCCAGCCACTGTCCATGCGCAGCGCCCTCTATCTCGACGTGACGTAGACCATCATGTGTCTGGGCGTACAGTCCGATGCTCAGCGTATAGCTGAGAGGAGGAACCCCTGCAGGCAAAGGCAAAACGTGGTAAGTGGTTACCTCATGACCTGCCGGCCAATGCTCAGCAGGCCACATTCGCCCATCCAGGAGGAGATAGTCGCGGGCAACAACTGGCCAGCCAGTGGAGTCGCCCATCGCGTCCTGGAGACGGATGGTGACACTATACCTTTGCCTGGGCGCTTCCTGGCAGTACCAGCGCAGTGCCAGGGTCAGTGCCGTATCGGCCGGGGCCGAGGTCTCGATCCAGGCGTGGGTCAAAAGAAGTGGACCGAAGCGCACGTTTTGTGGCTCAAGCAGTGGGGGATTTACGGTCTGGTCAATGCGGTACAGGTGCAATGTGATGCCTCTGAAATCCTTCCGTGCGATCTTCGTGCCGGCCCTTTCCAGCGCGAAAAATAAGGCCTCATGCCAGTCCAAAAACTCGCCACGGTAATCCAAAACAAAGACGTACTGAGGGGGTGAGGTCCAGGATTCGAGCTCGCTCAGCAGCTCATCCGGATCGGTGCTCGTCATCCTGATCGGTGTCTTTCCCCGGTAAGCGAACGTCAGTGACCAATCGGATGGAGGAACCAGGATCAGGTCCCCCTCACCGGCGGTCTCCTCCAGGTAGCGAGCCACTCCGCGTACATCGTCTTTGGCAAAGTGCGGATCGAGGAAGTAGGCCCGCAGCCCAAATAACGAGAGTGCAAGAAAGCAGATTCCCGACAATACGGAGGCAGCGAGTGAGAGGCTCTTCGGTACTCTACCGGCAACAGCCGGAACACCCGTTCGTGCCGAAAGCATCGGAGTGACCTGCGGAAGCGCGAAGCCGATGGCCTGTGCCGGCTTAAGAATAGCAGAAGTGGCCAGCAAGGTTAAGCCTGGTGCGTAGATGGATAAATAACGCGGGTGCGAATATGAGCGCACCACCCAGAACAGCAGTGTAGCTCCCGCAGGCAACAACCAGTCCGTCAGTAACAACAGCAGCTGGCGTCTGGTGGAGCCGATAACCAGTTGAAGGGTTGATTGCATGACCAGGAGCAGAAAAGTGAGATATGCCAGAAGACGTACGCCGGCCACCCGCAACAGGCCGGTCAGCCCGGTCAGGAAGAAAACCCACACCTGGCGTAACAGATGGTCCAGGGGTATCTGTTCTGTAAGCCCCAACCCCCGTTGCAGGTAAGCCTGCATCTCTGCCCGGTGGGCAATGATGGCGCTCAGCCAGGGCAGGCAGGTCAGGCCCACCAATAACTGTACGGTCAGGCAGCAGTGCAGCTCGGCCCGACGCCCCGCTCGCCACAAAACAAGCAGCGCATTGCCGGCCACATAAACGACGAGAAAGCAGGCTGAATAGTGCAGATGCATTCCGAGGACTGCGAGAAGTCCCCACCAGGCCCAGAGCGCACCAGAGCGGGATCTCGTTCTATAAAGCAGGTTGTGCGAGACCTCCAGCAGTGCCAGGTATATCAAAGGAAGGATGGAGTAGGTGCGGATTTCCTGGGCGTAGATCACGGAAAGCGGCGACAGGGAGGTAAGCAGCGCGGCGATCCATCCGGCCCGTTGCCCTGCTCTGCGCCTGGCTACAGTATAGATCGCCGGGACCTGTAGCAGGCTGAATATCACCGAGAAGAACCGGGCCGGGAAAATAGCCGGCCCCACCAACATCACCCATCCTTTAAGCAGCAAAAAATAAAGTGGTGGATGGACGTTGGCAGCCCGGTCAGCGATGATCTCGCCTGGGGATGAGGTGGCCAGATGAAGACTGATTCCCTCATCAATCCAGATAGACTGAGCGTCCAGCCGGTAGAGACGCAGCGCAAAGGCAAAGAGCAAAAGCAGGAGCAGCAGGAACAGGCGCAGGATCGGGGATATGGAGCCACTGCCGGTTCGGGCTGGAGGAGATAGGATAGCCATGCTCATCATCTGACGTCACACATCCGGCCCATAATGCCGACTACCCGGCGAGCAAAAGCCAGGACAGGCAGACGTGGTTACTTATGCTCTGGTAGTTCTCCGCGCACCGTACTCAGCAAAAACTCGGCTTTGAGTTCGGCCAGGGTATAGCATGGGGCCTGCAGATGTTCTGCCAGCTTGCTGGCCAGCCCCTGGTCAAACGACTGATGTTCCATGTTGATCACCACCGACCGGATGTGGCTGCGCGGGAATAGCTCGGCGATGCGATAGGCCTCCTCCTGGGGAGGCAGGTTCATCATCGAGACATTGCCTGCTCCATCGGTCAGGAGCACCATCAGCGGCATCAGGTCCGGGTGTTGTCGCACTTCGCGGATAATCACCTCGTATGCCAGGTGGAGTCCTGCTGAGAGGGGAGTCTTGCCACCCACCGGGATGTCAGCCAGCGCCTGTCTGGCCAGCTCGACGCTGTTAGTGGGGGGCAGCACCATACGGGCACTGTCCTTCTGGAAAACGACCAGCCCGACCCGGTCGCGCTGTTGGTAGGCGTCCATAAGCAGTGAAAGGACGGCCCCCTTTGTCGCCTCCATACGCTCGGCAACCGCCATAGACCAGGAGGCATCAACGACAAAGAGGATCAGATTGGCTGCGCGACGCACACGTACCTTGCGCTGATAATCGTCCGGGTGGAGTATCAGAGCTGGCCCATCATCGCCGACGCGGCGTTCGTTCTGATGCGGCGCGGCAGCGCGCAACGTCGCGTCAAAGGCCAGATCGGTGGGATCGCCAGGGGAAGCGCGGGCCTGAATGTAGCGGCCCCGTTTACGGTCGGTACGGGTCCGGCTGCGCCGCCCGCCACTGGAGCGGGTCAACCGGTCAAGTGGCGTGTCCAGACGCCGGGGAGCGAAAGGCTCGCCGATGGGCACCTCTTCACCGTAATCCCACCAGGTGCCTTCAGAGGGCCATTGCGGGACGGTTTGCCAGGCGGGTTCCCGGTGAGCAGTGCCCTGGCCGGCAGGGCCGTCCTCAGCCGTCTCACCACATAGGGCTTTTTTTTTACGCGCTGCCTGTGCCTCTACCTCTTCCTGGCTTTCCTCCTCCGCAGATTCCGGCGGGTTACGGAAGCGTGCTTCAGCCAGGCGCTCTGCCAGGTCACTGAGCGTGGCTTCGCTCTCCTGTAAGGGATGGCGCTTCAGGCGGTGAGGTAGTGCCAGCTCGGCAGCGAGCAGAATATCGCGGTCGTTCAGGCGCGTGCGCCCTTCGTAGGCCGCATGAGCGCGGGCGGTTTTGAGCACAACCAGATCGGCGCGATGGCCATCCACTCCCAGTTCACTCATCATCGTGGCAATAGTAGCCAGATCGGAGTGAGAATAGCGCACGTGCGGGAGCAGGAGACGTGCCCGTGCGATCTCTTCCGAAAGTGCCCGTTCCTTGGGCAGCCATTCGGCGTAGAATTCCTCAGGCGCGGCCTCGCAGGCCAGGTTGCGCTCGATGATCGAGACACGAGCGGCCGGATCACGGATGCCCTGGATGTCCACGCACAGCGCAAAGCGGTCGAGAAGCTGAGGCCTGAGGTCGCCTTCCTCAGGATTCATCGTGCCGATGAGAATGAAACGGGCAGGATGGCTGAAGGAGATGCCTTCACGCTCGACGATGTTGATCCCCATAGCCGCTGCATCAAGCAGCAAATCCACCACATGATCGTCCAGCAGGTTAACCTCGTCCACGTAGAGGATGCCCCGGTTTGCCGCAGCAAGGACGCCCGGTTCAAAACGCCGTTCGCCTTTCTGGATGGCACGCTCGATGTCAAGCGTGCCCACAACGCGGTCTTCGGTGGCACTGACAGGCAGGTCTACAAAGCGGATACGGCGGCGGGCGCGGGGCAACGTCTCACCGGCTTCGGCCCGCTCCCGGCATTCGGTACACCAGGTTGATGGCTGATCGGGGTCACATCCGAAGGGGCAATCGGCCACCACATCTATCTCCGGCAGCAATGCAGCCAGTGCCCGGGCAGCAGTGGATTTGGCGGTACCCCGCTCGCCCCGGATGAGCACGCCACCGATCTGGGGATGAATGGCGTTGAGGATCAGCGCGCGTTTCATGCGCTCCTGTCCGACTATGGCGGTAAACGGGAAAATTAACGGCATTGTCTTCACCTCTGCCCAAATTATACTATAGTTGTCAGGTAAGACAATGCGTGCCAGGTGCCGATCGGAATCAGCCCAGCGTTACACCCCGCCATATGACTCAAACCAGTCGTCACAGCCCGGCAGCATGCCGGCGTGCAGTGTTCCGGGACTTGCGGGCGGGCCGGGCACCCCGCAAAGCCGCTCTCATATGCCTGGCAGACCCTCGAAGGCAAAGGGCAAAAGCGACTGTGGCCATTGCCGCCGCACCCGAACATACGCCGTCAGCAGAAGGTGGCCTGGGGGGCGGCTGGGCCGTCACCGGCTCCGGTGTGGGTGTTTCAATCTTTTCTGCTGTGATGGGTGTGGAAGTTGGAGTCGGGAGAGTAAAATCCTCTCCTTCCCCTTCCACCACCTCGTAAGCGATACCATCAGCGACAAAGATCACCCGGCTGCTCAGTGCCAGATATTGTCCCCACTCCGGCCGGGCTGCCAGCCAATCAAAATAAGTCTTGCTGCCGAAGCCGATCTTCCGGGTAGTCATCAGGGAGGGGTCGAAGGCAGTATCAGTCCAAATGCCGTCGCGGAGGATGAACGTTTTGCTCCCTACCACCTGCATGCTCGGGGCAAGCGCTGTCGGTAGCTCGACGACAACCTCACCTTCACGCAGGCCGGCCTGCTCCTGAGCCATCTCGACTGCTGGGGCGCCCGTGTCGTAGAGGGGCATATTAAATAATTTCTCCGCCGCTCTTTCCTGTCCTCCTGGTGTCAGGATATCGTCCTCTTCGACCAGGAATGATGTGTAAGGGGTGATGATCCCATAGCGTATACTGAGCTTCACAACGGCGTCCACCCACTCCCGTTGCTCACCATGCAGCCTGATCTGCGTGAGCAGGTGACCGATCTTGCGCATTGCCCACAGGCGAGGGATGAACTCGTTGCCACCGCTCGCCCGGAAGTTCCCTTCGTAGATAAACTCCCGTCGCTCGCCTTCGACCTCGCCGGTCAGCACGATACGCGTCGCTCCGGCGTCTCTGTACCGCCCCACCAGAATGAGCTGCGTGCCGGCAAACAGGTCGGGGAGAGCAGAAGGATAAATGTCCTCTACCATTACATCGCCGAAGTCAAGTGCGATGTTTGTGAGCACAGGCAGACCTATCCTGGCGTAGAAAGCCGAGACCGCCTCGTCAATACGTTCACCCGGGCGAATATACCCGGGTGCTCCTCTATGTTGCTCAGCAAGCGTGTCAAGCAGGACCGTGTTCACATCGTCTCCCACACCCAGGGGAAACAGCCGCAGATTGTCAGGCGCGGCAGCTTTCACGTTCGAGATGATCTGCTCAACCTCAGTCACACCCTCGGTAGGGAGGCCATCGGTAAGGAATATCAGTACTGTGGGCCTTTCGCCTGCATAGGTCAGTGCCTCCAGCAAAGCGCGATTGATGTCGGTGCCGCCGAGCGCTTCCAGCCGTTTCACCCAGGCGACGGCCTGGCGCCATTCGGAGGCAGGGCGAAGCTGCTGAGCATACTGCTGCAGACCGGTGGAAAAGGCGATGATGTTGAAGCGGTCTTCCTCGTTCAGGTGCTCCAACACATAGCTGAGCGCGTCTTTAGCCTGTGCCAGTTTTTCCCCCTCCATAGACCCGGATACATCGAGCACCAGGATTATATCACGGGGGACCACCTGCTTCCTTTGCACCTCAACAGTGGGGGCGACCAGCAACAGGAAGAAGCCATCTTCGGGTGGCTCGCGGTAGGTGAGCAGATTCAGCCCCACATCCTCATGGCTTACGGTGTAAATCAGCTCAAAATCGCGCTTTGGAAGCACATTATACTCTTCATATCCTGCGATAGCCCGGTACTTGCCATCCCGTTCGATATAGACACGGTCCTGATGAGAGGGCGAATATATGGCGCGGAGCGCTTCGCGTGAGTGCACCTCGACATGTATGCGTACTTCCTCAAGCTCTCGGGCGGAGAATTTTTCTGTGCTGAGGGGATAAATGTAATGCACCAGGCCGTTTTCCATCGGCAAAACCTGGGTATATTCAAGTTCGATCCTGCGGGAGCCGCCTGGCGGGACAGGGAATATGCGGGCCTGAATAGCATTACGCCCGGTGTATTCCAGCAGGGCGGGGTCACGGCGTCGCCGCACAATATCCTCGTAAACACGGCGGGCTTCCTCAGCCGTCAAAATCTTTCCCTCAATCCGCTCACCATCTACCCACATCGCGAACTCGGAAACCGCGGCTCCTTCCGGCAAAGGGAATACGTAAGTGCCCTCGCATTCCCACTCGTGCTCGTTGACGAACTCCTGCTCTACACGCGTCCTGGCAACCTGCTCTTCGATGGTGACATCCACACGATGATAACGTATGGTGAGCCAGGAATCGCGTAACGGGATTGGCTCAGGCAGGGGGTCGGGGATGATGATGCCGTCGGCCAGAACTCTGCCGGCCAGGCCAGGTAACAGCGCCAGGATCGTCAGGAACGATGCTGCCAGGCAACGCAGAAGAAATTTAGACGCCGTTCGTGGACTCTTCACCATATCCTCCTCCAGCTTCAGGCCTGTACTGCTTACTGAGACGTCGGAGGAGGCCGGTATGTTCCACGGTGGTCCTGCTTCCTGCCCCTTGCTTCCTGCCTACTGCTACCTGTAATAGAGCCGCCCCAGAAGCAGCACGGCTACCAGTAGCAAGACCAGAAGCACACAACGCACCGTGGTACCAATGTCGGCTTTCCGACCGGCCGGGCCTGCGTGGGCGAACCGGGGAACCATAAGACGACGATTACTGAGACCGTTGGCTATGGCCATCCCTCCTGACGCAAGCGCCAGCATGCCGGCCAGCGTCCACGAGCGTTCCTGTGGGACCTGAGACACCGGCACCGGCACAGGCGTTGCGGTCGGGGTGAGGGTCGGTGTGGGCGTGGCAGTTGGTGTAGGGGTGTCGGTGGGGGTGGGCGTGACGGTCGGCGTGGAGGTAGGGGTAGGGGTTTTCGTGGGCGTTGATGTTGGCGTCGGGGTGAAGGTAGGGGTAGGTGTAGGAAGGACGCCAAACTCCGGCGTTGTTTCAGCGTCTATCATGCCTGGCGGCGTCGGAGTGGGCGGCATAGGAGCGCTCTGAGCTTCTACGCCAGCCTCTTCGATCAGCATGAAGGGCAGACCGCCCACCTGGCAGCCTGCCGCGCAATTGGCGCCGGGCAGGTCCACAAAGTAGTAACCGTGATCAGGGTAGATATCGCGGCTGGTGCCCCGTACATCCACCAGCGTTGCTCTGGTTGTGCGCGCCGCGATGATGGCTGTCTGGCTCTCAGGAGTGCGTGCCCAGACCACAGTGGTAGTCCTCTTGCCCCGATCCACAGTAACCAACGCTATCTCGTCCCGCCGCTCCCATTTCCCACCCCGAAAGCCGGCCAGGTGAAGTGTGGCCACCTGGTAGGCGGTGAACGCCGGGCGGCGGCTGCCATCCATTCTCACCAGGCCGAATGGCTCCGGGTCGGCAGCAGCATCTGTCTCTGTGTCGGCCATCTTGTAGATGGCGAGACGCTCCACTCCGGCAGCTATCCCCAGCGCAAAGGTCTGAATGACAAAGAAAGCCTGTTCGTCCTCGCTGACGCGCGAAAGATAAGCGTTTGTCTCGGCGAGCCAGAATGGTTTATGGATGCCCCGATTATGCATCAGACGGTAGTAGTGGACTGTAATGTCGTAAATCTTCTCCGGCTCGTGGTAGAGGTGGAGCGTCGCCACATCGAAGTAGTAATTATGGGCCGCAGCATCGGGATCGGCGACAAGCGCGTCAAGGAACTCTCCGAACCAGTGCTCATTGTGCCAGTGGGTGATGGCGGGCAGGTGAATAACCACGTCGGGGTTAGCCTGTTTGGCAACGATGTACGCGGTGCGCAGCAACTGGATGAAATCTTTGATAGAACCGCCCCACGTCATATCCGGCGAGCTGGCAGGGATCTCCGGCTCGTTCCATATCGTCCAGTGGTCAATGCGGCCGGCATAGCGGGTGACAATGGTGCGTACAAAGTTCGCCCAGTGATTCTGTGGGTCATCAGGGGGAAGGTATAACCCTTTGGGCACCCCCGGCCCGATGCCGAGGTCGGTTGCCCAGCCAGGGGTGGTGATCAGCAGTCCCACCACCAATCGGCTCTGGGCCAGCTCGTTGTTCAGCGCCTCATCGGAAAGTGGAACAGTGTACCACTCGTCCGGGCTGTTCGGCTGAATGCGGTTCCACTCAAAGGTGACGCGGGTCCATCCTGCGCCCAAAGCGGTGGCAGCGTCGGGTGCGGCGTAGGCCTCGACGACCCCGAAGCGGGGATCAGGTGGTTCGGCAGAGGCCGAGATGACAGGAATGGAGGCCAGCAGTACGGCTGCGAGCGCCAGGCGAAACCAGTGGCTTCCAGATAATTCCATCTCTTGCTATAAACCTCAGCTCAGCGTTGGGGAGGAGAGCAGGCTTGCTCTTGCCTCATCGCACTGCTCATCAACACCAAACGGATGCAGAAAGATCGTCTCGTCCTGCTCCAGCCGCTCCACCACCACCCTGACTATATCCTGTGCACGGGCAAGGCGCGCCGGAGCATACCCGACATATCCTCGCCGTTGCAGATGCTCCTGCTCGAGCCACTCATCTACCAGCCGAAAGTTCTCACAGCAGTGATCTATCTCCTGGTACTCGATCCGCTTCAGCTCCCCGCCTTCGGCAACGAGCGCATATTTCTTGCGCCTGTAACGCACTCCGGCCAGATTCTCGGCCAGGTGGATGGTGGTGTTGGCCGTGTGATCAACTCCAAGTAGCAACATCTGTCCGTCCAGTTCATAGACCCGGCCCACCGGGCTGTCCAGGCCGTGGGGCACATCCACAGGATGTGGTGCTGTGATCCGGGCGGCCGCGGGCCCCCTTGCAGCAAAGGCATGCGGACTGTCGCTGCGCAGCACACCTGGCAATCGCCAGAAAGTATCGGCCACAATCCCCATTCCCAGGCATGGTGTGAGCATGGGGTTGAACGGGCTTTCGTCATCATCGCTCATACTGGGCATCACCAGCGTACCGGCGGGGCCAAGTGCGGTCTGCAAAGCTTCGATCAGCCCAGACGGGCCGTTCTCGACCGGTTTCACCCGGGAGAATGAGCAGTGGACCAGCAGCACACCGCCCGGGTTTACACCCAGGTCAAGCAGTTGCCGGACAAGTGTGCTCACCGGAATACTCGCGGGCTGCATCAGTGCCTCGGCTCTGCTGACTTTTCTCAGCAAGTCAGGTGAAAGGCTGCGGCAGCACGTCTGTTTGCCTGCAACAACCTGTTATAAAGCTGCCATGCCTCACCCGTGCGGGCGATGTGGAGCTCAATGCCTTTTCCCTGCAACGCTTCCCTGGTCTCCTGAGGCACTTTCATCAGCCCATAAGCTCCTGTCCCGATGACGAGCACCTCTGGGCTGGCATCCAGAACCTCCCGCAGGTCCGCAATGCTCAATCTGTGGCCCTCCTCTCGCCACCAGCCAGCCAGTACCCGGTCAGGCAAGAGAATGAGGTCACGCGTATAGGTTTCCCCATCCACGACAATATATCCAAAGCGATAGCTCTGCACGTGCGGCATACTCACGCTCTCTCCCCGGGGGAGATTATGCCACTAACAGACGAGTTTGTCCAGTGACGGAAGACAGTGCTTGACATCTGAAAAATCCGCTGTAACATCACGACGGACGTATCAGAGTGGTGGACTCAAAATGAAGCTATGGCGTACTATCTATAAGGGCATGTATAAGCGGCATAGGGATGCCGCCTGGACGGTTTTTCGGATAGGCTCTAAGCGGAGCGGTTGGCAAAAGCTGGTGACATTGCCATTTTTAGTGTTTTTCGCGCTCGTTGTCACGTGGAACGGCTGGCTCTCGGATGATGCTTACATCACCTTCCGCACGGTTGATAACTTCGTCAAAGGGTACGGGCTGACGTGGAATCCTGCCGAGCGCGTACAGGCGTACACGCATCCCCTGTGGATGCTTCTGCTGTCTGGCGTGTACTTCATTACCCGTGAAATCCACGTGTCAGGTCTACTGCTGTCCATCGCTATATCGGTGGCTGCGGTATGGTTGCTTGCCTGGAAGGGCAGCAGTTCTTCGCTGCAGGCAGTGGCATCTCTCATCCTCCTCACCAGTTCAAAGGCTTTCGTGGATTACTCAACCTCCGGCCTGGAGAACCCGCTTTTCCATCTGATCACAGTTGCTTTCTTGCTGATTTACGGCAAAGCACCTGTGTCATTGCGCCGACTTCTGTGTCTCTCGCTTCTGGCTGCTGCAGCCACGCTCTGCCGGATGGACCTGGCGCTGATCCTTTTACCTCCCTTGGGCTACGCAGTATGGATATGTGGTGAGAGCTGGGGGCGCAAGTTGCGTGCTGTGAGCATCGGCATGCTTCCCCTGGCGTTGTGGGCACTGTTTTCGCTTTACTACTATGGTTTCCTCTTTCCCAATACAGCTTACGCCAAACTGAATCTGGGGCTTATCACTTCCCACGAGCTGGCCATACACGGCCTGCATTATCTGGCCAATGCGCTGGAGTGGGACCCGGTGACATTGTTCTTGACCGGGTGGGGAACGGCCTGGAACATTTTCATCGCCAGAGGGCTAAACAAGCCGCGGATGTGGCCACTGGCCATAAGCAACCTGCTCTACCTGCTCTACGTGGTGCGTATTGGGGGTGACTTTATGAGCGGGCGGTTCCTCGGCGCTCCTTTCCTTGTGTCGCTCCTCTCGCTTGCGGGCACGGAGCTCTGTGAGTTGAAAACTACCGGCCGGTTCATCTTTGCTGGCCTGCTATGCACGGCAGTGGGTCTCGGTCTGAGCGGCCCTCATTCCCCGGTGCGCCCCGGCCCCATCGAAGGAGCTGGTATGGACAAGTACGGAGTCGCCGACGAAAAGGGCTACTACTGGCACAACACGGCCCTGGTTCAGCTCCTCCAGGGCAAGGAGCTACCGGATCACGATTGGGCATTGGAGGGGCGGGCTGCCAGGGAAGCAGGTCCAGATGTGGTGGCCAAAGGCTCCGTCGGATTCTACGGTTATTTCGGCGGCCAGCAGGTGCACGTGGTAGACCTTCTGGGGCTGGCAGATCCGTTGCTTGCCCGACTGCCGCCCATAGATCCCCAGTGGCGTGTTGGCCATTACGGCCGCCGCCCGCCTTGTGGCTATCTTGAGACTCTGAGAGTGGGCAGCAACCTTATCTGCGATCCTGAACTGGCCTTCTACTACGAGAAATTGTCGTTTGTTATCCGGGGTCCTCTCTCCGATCCCAGGCGTCTGGTGGAGATATGGAGGTTAAACACCGGCGCGTATAATCGTTATCTACGCGACTACGCCTGGTTCGAAGGCGAGCAGCTCGTACACAGGATCAGGCTGGTCAATCCTGGCGACGCCCGTTACGTATATGCCCTCGCCTGGAATGGTGACAGTGGAACTGTAGTCCTGCTGGACGATGCTTCCTGGCAGGGAAAGAGCTACTCAGTCACCTGGGAGATCACAGCCGACGGCGCCGTTATCTTGGGCACGTACAAAACACAATTATCCTCGCTTCAAAGGCTTGACGACAGCTCCACACTCAACATCGGCGTCATCTTCAGCGACAGCGCGGATTTGAGTGACTACCACATCTTCGAGTACCGGCATATCTTTCGGCTGAACGGAAGGCGTCTGACACTCCTGCGCCAGGGGATAGGATGGCATAACGCGCACGCCCCGGGAGGCGTCTGGGTGGAGGAGGAGATCGGCGACGTCATTGCTGCTGCGGATGAAAGTTAACTTGCGGAGGTTCGGCTTGTACCCCTGGCCCCAATCGCTACGCTCAATCTCTGTCTTCGCAACTCTCTCGGATGAGGTTTTGAGACGTGTGGGAGAGCTGGTTATCACGCGCAGTTTCGCCCCAGGCGAGACCATTATCTATGCCGACGATCCGTGCGAAGCAGTGTATTTCATCGCGGAAGGAGAGGTGAAGGTCTATCAGCTTTCCATCGAGGGGCGGGAGCAGGTGCTGGTACGTCTGGGAGCAGGAGAGATGTTTAACGCGGTCCCGGTCTTCTGCGACCGCAGTGTAAACCACGCCACGGCCGAAGCATTGACACCGGTCAGATTGTACGCCATTACCTGCGACGATTTCCTGCGCCTGGTCAATGGGAACCACGAGCTGGCATTGGCGCTATTGCGGGATTTTGCCTGCCGGCTCGACCATATGGCCGGATTGGTGGAAGACCTGGCGTTACGCACAGTGCGTGTGCGACTGGCGCGTTTCTTGTTGGAACATGCAGACGACAGAAACGCACCCGGGCGGTGGACTCAGGCTGAGATCGCGGCACACATAGGCACAGTACGAGACATGGTGGGACGTATACTGAGGGAGTTTGCCGAAGCCGGGCTGGTGCGGCAGGAACGTCAACGCATCATCCTGCTCGACCGGTATGGTCTGGAACGTGAGGCGGGGCTATGAAGGCGCAGAGAAGGCACGGAATCGGCCTTCTACTGCGCCTGCCAGCATTTGGGAAGCCGCAATGTTCCGGCTACAGTACCCTTATCGGCGCCCCTCTACTTCGGCCAGGGCAGTGGCGAAGATCTCACAGGCTTTGTCCGCCTCGGCTGTAGTGATGGTGAGTGGCGGCGAGAAGCGGATGGCGTTGGGGCCACAGGGAAGCAACAACAGCCCGCGCTCGAAACAGGTCTGTACCACTTCCTGTGCCTCTTGCGAGGCCATCTCTTTGGTATCCTTATCTCTGACCAGCTCCACGCCGATCATCAGCCCCAGTCCGCGCACGTCGCCGATCAGCCTGCTCTGCACAGCCAGCGTACGCAGTCTATCAATCAGGTATTTCCCCACCCGGGCAGCGTTTTCTACCAGGCCTTCTTCCTCGATCACATCAAGTGTGGCCTGAGCCGCTGCACAGCACACCGGGTTCCCTCCATACGTGCTACCGTGAGCACCATGTGACCAGCTCATTACCTCCTCGCGGGCGATCATCGCGGAAAGAGGCATCCCTGAAGCCAGCGCCTTGGCCGAACACAGGATGTCCGGTGCAACGTTCCAGTGCTCAATAGCGAACATCTTGCCTGTGCGTCCAATGCCTGCCTGTATCTCATCGTCCACAAGGAGGATTCCGTAACGGTCGCACAGAGCGCGCAATCTGGGCAACCACCCGTCCGGAGGGACGATGTAGCCGCCCTCGCCCTGGATCGGCTCGACGAACACGGCAGCCACCTCCTCCGGTGGGATGGCGCGTGCAAACAGCATATCCTCAATATAGTCTACACAGGCCAGTCCGCAGGAAGGATAGGAAAGGTTATAGGCACAGCGGTAACAATATGCGTACGGGACGTGGATAATGCCGGGCACCAATGGACCGAAACCACGGCGGTAAGTCTGTTTGCTCGCTGTC
The DNA here is from genome assembly GCA_034435075.1 of Anaerolineae bacterium. Lineage (GTDB taxonomy): Bacteria > Chloroflexota > Anaerolineae > B4-G1 > B4-G1 > JAOAAG01. The sequence goes on along the minus strand of DAOTYA010000075.1, from coordinate 19,827 downwards.
AGCGAGATAGCACCCATAGTGCGGCCATGGAAGGCGCCGAAAAAGGCTATCACGTAGGGGCGTCCGGTATGGTAACGGGCCAGTTTGAGGGCAGCCTCGATCGCCTCGGCGCCCGAGTTCAGCAGAAGCACTTTGTGCGGTCCGGCGCCAGGGGCAAGTCTGCTGAGACGAGAAGTCAGCTCAACGTACATAGGCTCGTAGAAGTCGGCACCGCAGATGTGCAACAGTTTGCCAGCCTGATCCCTGATAGCCTGCACCACTCTGGGATGGCAGTGGCCGGTGGAACAAACGGCGATGCCGGCGGCGAAATCAATGAAAAGGTTGCCGTCCACATCCTCGACCACACACCCGGCGGCGCGGCGGACGACCAGCGGGTACACGTGTGGTAACGATGGGCTGGCGTACATGTCAGATTTCGCGATGACCAGGCGAGCTTCAGGGCCCGGTGGAGGGGTGATGATGTAAGGTAAGTTCTGCATGGTGAAACCTCGTATCGCAGTGTATCTTTTGATGAAGTCTATACTTCGTCTTCGTCTGTCTCGTACTCTGGCGACTCCAGAGCCGGCGACCACCGGTAGCTCAACTTGTAACTGTGAGTGATCACGAATGTCTGTGTGGAACGCACACCAGGCAGACGATGAATGCGCTGCGTGAGCAGGTTGTTGATGTGAGCCAGATCACGGCAGAAAACCTCGGCGATCAGATCGAATGAGCCAAGCGTCATTACCAGGTAGCTGACCTCAGGATAGCCGGCCAGTGTTTTTGCCACCTGGTCAATCTGGCTGGCCTCGACCGAGATGCCAATGATCGCCGGCGCCTCGAAATCAAGTGCATGTGGGTCCACCACCCCTACGGTGCGGACGACTCCCAGCCTGACGAGCTGACGATAGCGGTTGCGGACGGTCGCCTCCGAGACATTGGCCTGCCTGGCAATCCGGGTGAAAGGCGTGCGTCCATTTTCTTGCAGAGTTTGCAGAATCAGTTTGTCCAGATCGTCCAGTGTGTTCACAACCTCCTCTCCAGCATGGCCATACTCGGCGTGGTACGAATTACATATTGTATGCCATATTTTATCACGATAATCGAATTTTTGCAACTATTTTAGTTCGTTTTTCGCATACGCCCGCTATGAGCGGCCATATGCAATCACCGGGAGATCGCATTTCCGCGCTTGACAAAAACGCGCTCTATGGTAGAATTTTTGCACGTTAGTGCAGATATTGCACAAATGTGCAGAACCAATGGAGATGATCACCGATCGCATGGAGTTGCTGGCCAGTGTGGCCAGTATGTACTATGAGGATAATCTGACGCAGGACGAGATTGCACGCCGTATCAACCAGTCCCGCTCCACCGTCTCCCGTCTGCTCCAGGAGGCCCGCGCCTCCGGCGTGGTCGAGATCACCGTCCATTATCCCTGGAGAAATGTCCCCGCGCTTGAGCAGGAACTGACACGATGTTTTCCTCTCCGTCAGGCATGTGTGCTGGCCGGGCGCGGCAGGGCCTATGAGGATATACAGCGTGGCCTGGGGGTGCTGGCCGCCCGTCACATCGAGGCCCTGCTTGGGGAGCGTGCCGTTCTGGGGATCTCCTGGGGCATCGCGGTCTACCACACTGTGCGGGCAATGCGAGCAGCAAAACCCCTGGCGATCACGGCGGTGCAGATGGTCGGGGCCGTTGGTGAAGGCGACCCACTCATTGACGGGCCCGACCTGGTGCGTCTCCTGGCCGGCGTGTACGGAGGCGAGTACCGTTATCTCCACGCCCCCCTCATTGTCGCGGACAGGCAAACCCGTGAGCGGCTGCTCGAGGAACCGCGCATCAAAGAAACCCTCGCGCTCGCCCGTCGCGCCGACATCGCGCTGGTTGGCATCGGTGCGCCCGTAGTGGGGGTCTACAGCCTGCTGCGAGCCGGTTACCTGGACCAGGTGGAGCTGGCCTCGCTGCGTGCACAGGGAGTGATCGGTGACATCTGTGCGCGTCACTACGACGCCTTCGGCAATGAGCTGGACATAGACTTAAACCACCGCGTGGTCGGCATTGAACTGGAAGCCCTGCACAGCATTCCCCATGTCATCGGTGTGGCCGGCGGAGAGGCAAAGGCTGAGGCCATCCTCGGCGCCCTGCGTGGGGGGCACGTGAACGTGCTGGTCACTGATGACGCCACGGCGCTGAAGGTGCTGGAACTTTCCGGCTGTCGCAGGCCCTCCAGTGTGTGAGGAACACGTCTGCCATTGCAAACCCTACGAAAGAGGAGTAACATGAGCGATCAAGAACCGTCCGATGCCAAACTTATAAATGGTCTGACCAAGGAGCAGGCGCTTGAGCTGCTGCGCCAGATGTGGGAAATCCGTATGTTCGAGGACACGGTGTACGACCTGCTGGGCCGTGATCTCATCAAGGGGGCTTCCCACCTGTATGCCGGAGAGGAGGCGGTGGCCGTAGGAGCCATCTCCGTGCTTAACGATGACGATCTGATCACCAGCACTCATCGTGGCCACGGCCACTGCCATGCCAGGGGCGCCTCACTGGCCAGGACGGAAGCGGAGCGACAGGAGCATTACAACAAGATGATGGCCGAGCTGTGCGGCCGCGCTACCGGCTACTGTCGTGGTCGGGGTGGTTCCATGCATATCGCTGACGTCGAAAGGGGCAACCTGGGTGCGACCGGCATCGTCGGCGGCAATATCCCCGTCGCCACGGGTGCGGGCCTGGCGCAAAAGATGATGGGCACCGGCCGGGTTGTGCTGTGTTTCTTTGGCGACGGCGCCTCCAATACCGGCAATTTCCACGAGTCGCTCAACCTGGCAGCACTGTGGAAACTGCCTGTCGTCTACATTGTGGAGAATAATCTGTACGGAATGTCCGTGCCCATAGAGAAAGCGGCGGCCAAACTGGACATCGCCGACCGTGCATGTGCTTACGGCATCCCCGGCGAGGTGGTAGATGGGATGGACGTCCTGGCCGTGCGCGAAGCCGTAGGCAGAGCCGTGGAGCGTGCACGCCGAGGAGAAGGGCCATCCCTCATCGAGTGTAAAACCTATCGCTGGTACGGCCACTCCCGCTCTGACCCGCGCGTGTACCGTACCAAAGAGGAAGAGGCGGCATGGCGGGCACGTGACCCGATCATCAATTTCGCTTCGAAGCTGGTCGAGGTCGGTATTGCCACAGAGGCCGAGATTGACGAAATTGAGGAGCTGGTCACACGGGAGATTGAAGAAGCCACCCAATTTGCATTGAAATCCCCTAATCCGCCGGTAGAGGAGCTGGAATTATACGTCTACGCACCGTTCAAGTGGACAGAGAAAGACATTGAACGCGAACGGGAGTTGCGGGAACGCTGCCGCACAGGCGGTCCGGGCACACGCAAAATCTCTTACCGGCAGGCCATTCAGGAAGCCCTGCGCGAGGAGATGCACCGCGACCCGACGGTCTTTGTCATGGGGGAGGATGTGGGCGTGTATGGCGGCGCTTACAGTGCCACTAAGGGGTTGTTCGAGGAATTCGGAGAGGAGCGCGTCCGCGACACGCCTATCTCAGAAGCAATAATAGGCGGCGCGGCGGTAGGAGCCGCGATGTGCGGTATGCGTCCGGTTGCCGAGATTATGTATGTGGACTTCACCCCGCTGGCCATGGATCAGATCGCCAATCAGGGAGCCAAGAACCGCTATATGTTCGGCGGCAAGACGGTTGTCCCCATGGTTATCCGCACCGAAGGAGGCGCCGGACGGTGTATCGCGGCTCACCATTCTCAGTCTCTCGAGGCGCTATGGGTGCACTTCCCGGGCATCTACGTCGTTATGCCCAGCACTCCCTATGATGCCAAGGGGTTGCTCAAAGCAGCCATCCGGGACGATAATCCGTGTATGTTCATTGAGCACAAAATGCTCTACGGGGTGGAAGGGTATGTGCCGGATGAGGATTACATTATTCCCTTCGGCATCGCCGATGTGAAACGCACCGGCAGCGATGTCACGGTGGTAACCTATTCTCGAATGGTGCACCGCGCGCTGGAGGCTGCCGCACAACTGGCCAGAGAGGGGATCGAAGTTGAGGTGATTGATCTGCGCACGCTCAAGCCGCTGGACATGGAAACAATCGCCGCCTCGGTGAAGAAGACCGGCCGCGTGGTGGGTGTGACCGAGGCATACCGGACCGGCTCTTTTATCAGCGAGCTGGTGGCGCGCATTCAGGAGGAGCTTTTTGACTGGCTGGATGCACCCATCGTGCGCGTGTGCGCTGCTGACGTACCTGTGCCGATGAGCGAGCCGCTCGAGGATGCCGCCATCCCCAACGTCAACGCGATCATCGCTGGCATCCGCCAGGCTATAGAGGGCGCATCCGAAGCGCCATCTACCAGGAGGTGATTATGGCAACCGAGATTATTCTGCCCAAACTGGGCGAGACGATGGAGGAGGGGGTCATTGTCGAGTGGTTGAAGAAAGAGGGTGACCCGGTTCAGCGCGGCGAGGTGCTGTTCACCATCGAATCGGACAAGGCCACCCTGGAAGTGGAGTCTCCAGCAAAGGGCTATCTGCGTAAGATATTGGTGCCGGCCGGTCAGGCCGTCCCGGTGCTGACGGTGGTGGGTTTGATTACCCGCACGGCTGATGAGCCGTTGGAGGAACCACAGGAGCAGCCACAGGTGGCGGTTGCGCCACCAGTAAGCGATGTCGTTTCTCCACCGCCCTCTCGAATTTTCGCCTCGCCCAGGGCACGGCGGCTGGCCAGGGAGCAGGGGGTAGACCTGGCGGCGCTTACCGGCACCGGCCCCGACAGCCGTATCGTGGAGCGTGACGTGCGTGCCTATCTGGAGAAACAGCCTAAGGCCACACCCGTTGCCCGTCGCCTGGCCGAGCAGGCGGGACTCGACCTGCGTGCTATACCAGGTAGCGGACCCGGTGGCCGTATTACCCGGGAAGATGTAGAGCAGGCCATTGCTCCTGCAGCTCCGCCACCTCCTCCCGCTCCGCCACCTCCTCCCGCGGTCACTGAGGAGGTTGCCGTTACCTCGGTACCGCTCGGTGGCGTACGCGCTGTCATCGCCCGCAATATGCACGCCAGTCACCAGACGACCGCGCCCGTCACTCTGACGACCGAAGCCGATGCCACCGCCCTTGTGAGTCTGCGCGAGCGACTGAAAACCTCGCTGGCGGAGACACTGGGCTTCAACATAGGCTACAACGATCTGCTCATCCTGATCGCGGCCCGTGCCCTGAGGGAGTACCCGTACATCAATGCCAGGCTGGAGCGCGATGCCAATGGTACGGAGGTTATAAGCTATGTGCAGGACATCCATATTGGCCTGGCTGTGGACACGGAGCGGGGATTGATGGTGGCGGTTGTGCGCCACGCTGATCGCAAAGGACTGGTCGAGATCGCGCGAGAATTGCGGGAGCTGGTCGGCAGGGTCCGTCAGGGGAAAGCCCTTCCCGATGAACTGACCGGCAGTACCTTCACCATCACCAACCTTGGCCCTCAGGAAATAGACGCCTTCACTCCTATCATCAACCTGCCAGAAGTGGCCATCCTCGGTGTCGGGCGTATCAGGCCGCGCCCCGCTGTAGTGGATGGACAGTTATGTGTGCGCCAGACCGTCTGGCTGAGTCTGACGTTCGACCACAGGCTGGTTGATGGTGCACCTGCAGCCCGCTTTTTACAGCGTATCAAACAGCTTATCGAGGAGCCTTACCTGCTTCTGGCCTGAGTGGTCAGGTGACCGTTGCCGTTAAGCAGCCATACGCACTCCGTAGTCCATAGTCCGAAGTCCACAGTCCGGACTTCGGACTCCGGGCTTCGGACTCTTCCAGGGCGGCCTTACTCAGCTCTGGCCCTCTGCCTGTTGATGTTGCTTTCCTTTGTCGGCGCCTGTTCCCATCCCGATGATACGTGGGAGCACGTCACCGAAAGCGGGTTGCTGCGCGTGGGGATGGACGCCAGCTTTCCCCCTTTCGAGTACATCGCTCCGGATGGAGCGCCCGCCGGGTTCGACGTGGAGCTGGCGCAGGAGTTGGGGAAGCGGCTTCAACTTGAGGTTCAGGTCATCGCGAACATCCCCTACGATGGCCTCTACGACGCCCTGGTCATAGGACGAGTGGATGTTATTATTTCTGCGCTGGTCGTCAACCCACAGCGTATGGGCGATTTTGCCTACTCGACGCCATACTTTGACGCCGGGCAGGTGCTGGTGTTCCCGACCCCACCGGGGGCAACGAGTACAGGGATGGCCGACCTGGAAGGGCAGCGTCTGGCGGTGGAGTTCGGTTCGCCGGGCGACCAGGAGGCCCGCAAGTGGACGCAGCGGGTACCAGGTCTGGAGGTCCTGCACTACGATACTGCTGTGGAGGCTCTGGAGGCGCTCAAGCGAGGAGAGGCAGATGCCGCGCTTGTGGACCATGTCACAGCGATGAGCACCTGTGCAGATGGAAGCGGGTTTTTCATTGTGGACAGGCCGGTCGTCAGTATGCCCTATGCTGTGGCCGTCCGCCTGCGAAGTCGTCAGCTTCTCCGCGCGGTTAACCAGGCACTCGCCGAAATGCAGGCCGATGGGACATTGGAGGGGTTGACGACCAGATGGCTGTGCGGTGTCAGATGAATGGATGGCAAATCTCAGCACTGTGCTGAGGTGCGTTACCAGCGCAGGCAGGCCCCTGCCTGGCGGTGACCAGCCGCTTACCTGGCCACTACTCTGATCGCCGGCAGAGCCAGTTGATCCTGCGGTGGCTCCTCTGCGCTCTCCACTTGCCAGCGTTCCATCGTGTCCAGCCAGTAGACGCCGGCCGTCGGAATGTACTCACCCGGCAGGGCATCGGCGGGGAGCGCCAGCCTGTGGCGCTGCACAATGATGTCGCCCGCCTGCCACTGCTCGAGCGGTACACCCAGGCCATCCCCTACAATGACCGGTGCACCACCCGGCCCTGTCAGGTGCATCATTATCGAGAGCGGGCGCTGCGGATGGCTTTCCACCCGCCACCATGTCTCCACCCCTACGGTCTCACCTGGTCGGGCAATGCCGGCGGCTGTGTGGCCCAGGAAGGTCAGATGGCCGACCCTGATCTCGGGTGCGGAGGATGGAAGCACAGGCGCATTTTCCTGTTCATATAGCACAAAGGGTGGCAGTACACCCGGACGATGCTGTTCGTAACTCAGGCGGGCCATCCCCAGGTGACTCCGAATGAACGGGTCGTTGCTATAAGCCGTGTCCCGGAAAAGCGCGTACCAGCCGGGCCTCTCTGCGCCACCCGGGTACAGCCAGGCTGAGGTGCAATCGAAGTAAACAATCCGCAAGTCGTTTCGCCCAAAACCCTCTGCAACAGTCCCGGCAGTGAGCGGGGCCACAGGGCTGGAGCATTGGGCCAGCCAGGTGGGCGTCTCTTTGCGCGGTTCCACCCGGTAGACGAACAGGGCAAATCCCGGCCGCGCCACCGGCTCGCGGTGACGGAACCAGTCATAAATGTCCTGGTCCACCACCATCACGCCCTGCAGGTTCGTCGCGCCGATGACATATACCCCTGGCGCCGGGTCGAAGCGCCTGGGCAGAATGGGAGGAGCGTCCGGCGCCGGTGCGATCGGCTGATAGCGGATGCCATATAGCGATGGATCGGTGTAGGTATAGTAACCGAGATAAACCTCTTCAATTCTCTGCTCATCCAGATAAGCCCGCAGCGCTTTGAACGATTGTCCCCAGTCCAGGTTAGAATCCACCAGGTAACGGTAACCGCCCAGAGGCCCCCCGGCTATCTCGTTGAAGTAGGCCAGATAATGGGGGAAAATCAGGAAGGATGAGAGAGCAAGCCAGGCGAGCAATACGCAATACGCGATACGCAATACGCAATACGCGATACGCAATACGCAATACGCAACACGCATTCGGTGTTCCGTATTTCGTATTTCGTGCTTCGTGTTCCGTTTTGCCACCAGCCATCCGACTGAGACATAGAGGAACGGCAAAGTGACCAGCAGATAGCGGTAGCCGATGTCAATGGTGCTTGACATTGCACCGATGCCGTAGAGAAGCGGACATGTCCACAGGTCGCGCTGCCGCCACCAATGGCGGGGCGATTGACGTGCAAGCTCTACAAAGGCCGCCACGAGCGTTATCAACGTCGGCAGCGGAGTCTTGAGCAGAAAGGCGAGCGGATAGTAGTACCACCATCCGGTGTAACTTATCTTACCCATCAGAAATGCGATGTGCCCCTCGGAGATGTGCGCCTGCAGTGACTTCCAGATCAGCAGGTGGGTGACAAACGGGAGAGGAACGGTCTCCCCGGGAAGAGGGCGCAGCTCGAAGCGGTAGAGTGCCCACAACGTAAATGCAGCGATCACCACGATCAGAGCCAGCCGCCCGGCCTGGCATATCCACACGCGCAGAAATGGCCTGCCGGATGCAGCGCGCGATGCTTCTAGAGCATCTGCTGCAAACAGCAGACCAACGATGACCAGCGGGAAGAACCCCGAAGTCTTGGAGCCAAGGGCCAGCCCCAGCGCCGCTCCAGACGCCATACCCCATAGCCCGTGCCCTCCCCGACTCCAGCGCAATGCTGTGTACACGCCGACAAAGCCCCATATGGCCACCAGAACATCGGTTGTAGCCAGACCGGCATGTGCCAGCAGGTTGGGGTCAAAAGCGAAGAGCGTCAGGGCAAGCAGGCCGCCCCTGCGGCCAAAACGTTCATATGCCCAGCGGTAGACAAGTGCAGCCCCGATCAGCGCCACTGCCGTGACAGGAAAACGTGCGACAAAGGTGGCCGCTTCCAGAGCCGGTCCATACCATTTGACAAAAGCCCGTACAAAGCAGGAAAAATCAGCGTCAGTCCACCCGGGTATTGCTTCTGGTAGTGGGCCTGGCTGCAGGAGTAACCCTGCCCCTGCCAGCAGGTCGGGAAGAGGGGGCTGGGCCACAGCCGGCTGGAAACGGAAATCCCCCCGTGTCCAGTAGACGTAGCCCTGCGCCATGTGCACCGGCTCGTCGGCGGTGAGCGAAAGCTGAGGGCCGGCCATCACGACCTGCGCAAAAAACAGGAACAGCAGTACTGATGGCGCTACCCGTAAGATGAACCTCACTCCTTAACCTCTACCGATGCCAAAAAGATGTGATCGCCGGTTGCTCTATCCGCCAGCAGCACGGGCCATCGCTCCATAGTGTCCAGCCAGTAAGCACCCGTTTGCAGGATATATTGTCCTGGTGGTGTTTCCTCCGCTATGTTGAGGTGGTGGCGCTGGACTATCAGGTCGCCTCTCTGCCATTGCTCGACCGGTACGCCCAGGCCATCGCCCACTGCAATCGGGATGCCATCCGGCCCTGTCAGGTGCGCCATCAACGAGAGCGGCCGGGTCGGTACTCTTTTCACTCGCCAGAACGTCCATAGCTCGATCTCATCGCCTGGATGGTAGTCATAGCCATCTATCCGGTAGCTGGCGAAATTGAGGGGGCCGTCCATCGTGACGTCTCCCGAGTGTTCAGGGACCGACACGTTCTCGATTCGGTAGACCGCGTACAACGGCCTCCCGTCAGCGTGGCGTGCTTTCACCTCCAGCGTTGCGCCTGGCGGCGGCTCCATATCTGACGGCAGCACGAATACCCCTGGCCCCTCGCCTGTCGGGTAGACCCACGCCTGTCTGCAGTCGAACACAACCACGCGCAGGTCGGCACGTCCCAGACCGGCCCGCACCGTCTCCGGCGAGATCACTGCCATCGGGTCGGTGCAAACGGCTGCCCAGGATGGCGCGGGCCGTGGTTCGACCCGATAGATGAACAGCGCGCGCCCCAGGCGGGCGACCGGTTCGTGGGTGCGGAACCAGGCATACGTGTTCACGTCCGGTGTGTAGACGCCCTGCAACACCGTCGCGCCGATGGCATAGGTGCCGGGGGCCGGATTGAGCGGCGCGAAGGGAACGGCACGCGGTGACGGAGGGAGCATATCCACCTGAACACCGTACACTTCCGGCCGGGCCGGGCTGAAGTGGGCATAATAAACCCGCGCGACGCTGTGATCCCGCATCCAATCACGCAACTGCCACAGATTCTGACCCCAGTCCAGGTTCGAGTCCACCAGGTGGCGGTGGCCGTCTGGGACATTGAAGCAGGCGAGGTAGTTGGGAGAGATGGACAGGGTGCCAATAAGAAGCCCACCATAGCAGAGCCCACGGAATACGCAATACGCAATACGCAATACGTATTTCGTATTTCGTGTTCCGTGTGCCGTGACGGCAGATGTGACGATGAACACAAAGGGCAACAGGGGTAACACGTGGCGGTAGCCGATGTTGACACTGCTGAAAAACGACGAGATGACATAGACGATGGGGAACAGTACCAACGACCCCCAGCGGCGAATTGTGGGTTGCCAGTTGGATATTTCGTGATTCGCTGACTCGCTGATTCCGATGATGGCTGTGGCTACCAGCAGCAACAAAGTGGGCCATGGAGTTTTCAGCACAAACGCCACCGGAAAGTAGTACCACCAGCCGTGATCGCGATTTTGCCCCAATAGAAAGGCGGGATGCCCCAGGGCATAGTGCTCCTGTAACGAACGATAGATTGCGATGTGCGTGGCCGCCGGAAGCGGGAAGGGCATCCCGGGCAACCGTCGTACCTCGAAGCCATAGACGGCCCACAACACCAGAGCTGCCAGCACTGCAGCACCCGCAGTGCTGAGCAAACGCCTCCGCAGCGCAAGACGGCGCGGCCCCGTCAGCCACAGCAGCCCCAGGACCGGCACAAGCGAGAGGGCCGAGACCTTCGACCCCAGCGCCAGCCCCAACGCCACCCCCGCCCCCATGATGTAGGGGCAACTCTTGTGGTCGCCCCCCTTGTGGTTGCCCACCTTGTGCTCGCCCTCGCCCCGCAAATAGCGCCATGTCAGAAACAGCGCCATCGTCCCCCACAGCACGACGGCCATATCGGTGGTGATAAGCGAACCGTGAGCAATGGTGTTTGGATCAAAGGCCAGGAGAAATAATGCGAGCAGGCCGGCTCGTGGCCCTGAGAGATCGGTAGCCCAGCGGCAGACAATCGCGCCCAGCAGCAGCGCCATCAAGATGACAGGGAAACGCCCCGCCAGGGCCATCCGTCTGGGATGGGGATATTGCCACACTACCGCGTCGGTGACCGCCGAGAGGCTTGCGATCTCCCAGCCGCCTACCGTGCGCGGATCGGGCAGGTCGTGCTGGAGCAAAAGGGGCGCGGCGGCCAGGACGTTCGCCAGTGGCGGGTGGATGTGCACCGGCTGGAGGCGCAGGTCGCCGGTGCGCAGCGTGGCGTAGCCGATCGCCAGATGCGGCCCTTCGTCGAACGTGAGCGAGGCGTTGCGTGCGTGCACCATCGCCTGGGCGAAGAGGCACAGCAGGAGTAATACAGCGGCCAGGAGGTGCCTGCGCACAGTTTCCCTTACCTCCAGAACATGCCTGCGAGCCATGCGACGAGGCGTGTCCACCAGTTGGGCCGCAGTGGCAGCAACCATACCAGATAGCGCCAGCCGGCCAGTGCTAACATCTCCCTCCGCGCCCGCCGCAGATCATCATCTGTTGGCGGCTCGAGAACCCGGGCTACAGCTTCCCAGTGGACATCCCTGATCGGAGCGTGCAGTTCGGCCGCTGCATCGTAATCCGCCTTCCATCCCCCGACCTCTCCCCATACCGTGAGCGCCAGTGCGATGCCCTGTGCGAGGTGTCTGGCCTCATGGACGACAGCGCTCAGCAGGTCCACGTTTGCCGGATCAGTAGCAAGAGAATAATACCTGGAGTTCAATTCGATCTTTTTGCTTAACGTCCAGCGTGCCCGGGTACTCTGGCGGGCGAAACCGATTTCGATTTTATGCTCGCGGATGTATTGTGCAGCGTGCCGGCAGGTGGGGCCACCCCGCTCCAGATGTTCCAGCACTGCTGCCCGCCACTGTTGCAGATCGTACATCTCACCTCTACCTTACAATCTCCACCGGCAAGACCAGGCGATCATCGGCCAGACGCCGGCCGTCAGCGCCGACGGCGGGCAGACGCCCTGTCGGGTCGTACAACCCTGCCGCCAGCCGGTACTTTCCCGGTGGCACACCGGCCAACGGTAGCGTCACCGTCTCGCTCACCACCTCGCCGGCCTGCCACCACGAGGTCGGATACGTCCCTCCGCGCGGCATCGCGTCGCTCTGGGCGAGAATCTCCTCCGTCTCCGGATCGAACAGGTGCACGAACACGATGTAATCGCCGGCCGGATGCTGGAGCGCCTGCCACCACAGGGTCAGGCGCAGGCTGTCGTCCTGCTTCAGGTCGTAACCGGCCAGCCGCACCTGTCCGCCGAAATCCACTCCCAGCGGGTTCTCCAGGTGTGGGAGGATAAAACTGCGCGGTGCAGGCCGCGCCTCAAACACCGCCTCCAGCGGCAGCGCAAATTCGCCAACCGGCGCCTGCCCCAAAGGGGCGAGCGTCGCCACCTGATAGAGCACGATTTGCAGCCGGTAGCCACCGCCTGGGGCAAGGTCATCCGGCAGAGCAAGCAAATAGCGGTCAGTGAGCAGTTCCCCAGGCCGCCACAGGCTGGTGGGGAGGAAGCCGTAGCCGGGCTGGGTGTCGAACTGAAGGCCCGTCTGGCCGGCGGAGTCCAACAGCCGCAGCGAGATGCCATAGTTTGCCGCGATGGGTCGCGCTGTCGACCACGCCAGGCTCACGGCCAGCCGGTCCGTTGCAGTTTGGGTGATAGTGGCAGTATGCAGGCGGATCACCGGGCCAAAGCAGGCGAGCACCGCCGCGTTATCGGGGAGCGCCGGGCTGCGAAGAACGCGCACCGGCCGGAGATATTCGGTTATGCCTTGAGCCTCCAATTGCACAAGGTATAGACCGCGTGGGGTGTCCGCCGGCAGGGACAAGGGAACTGAGAGATAGGAGGATAGGGGGACTGTAGCTTCAGCCAATGGCTCAACCTGATAGCGCACGGCGGCAGGGGAAACGAGACGCACGGTGGCTGTGGCTGCCCCGGTCACCCCGACCCAATCCAGCGTGACGGTGAGCGTGTCGCCGGGGGATAACGTCTCCGCCGAGAAAGCGTATCCGGCCAGGCGCGCGCTCCCGAAATCCACGCCCTCCGGGTTGTGGTGCAGGTACGGCATCAGGTGAAAGTCCATCGTGAGGTCCTGGTCGCTCCCATAGCCACCACGCCCCTGGAGCAGGATGAACAATGAAACAATGAACAATGAACAAATGGCGAACGGCCCATGCCGCTTCGCCGACTCGCTGACCCGCCGATCCACAACCTGCGAAACCACGACTACCAGGAGTGCCAGCACGGCGATCAACGACGCCCCTTCAGCAACCGCCCGCACCGGCGTGCGGCCCAGGCGCAAGGCGACGGTATGCTCCCCCGGTGGCACCTCCAGCGTCAGGTAACCGGAGCCTTCCACCGGCCATACCTCTGCCCGCCTGCCATCCACCCGCGCCTCCCAGCCGGGCCAGTAGAGGAGCGGGAACGCGATTCTCCCACCCTCGCCCCACACCTGCCAGGTCTGGCGTGTGGGCCTGCGCTCGACCAGCGCGGCGTCGAGCGTGGCGCCATCCAAAGGGATCGCGCGCGGCGGAGCGTCCGGCTCGACCAACGCATCCGAAGTGTAAGGGCGCGGATTGGCCGTATTGGGCAGCCATTCGTAGCGAATCGTCGTGCCGATGTTGCCCGTGAACAACTCGTACAATTGCAGCCGCTCCACAGTCACGTCATCCGGCCCGATGTGCAGCCGCTCAGGGCGCAACGGGAGCAGTGTAGAAGCAATGAGTAACGCAGCAATCAGAACGGCCAAAGACCAAAGGACCAGGTTCGATTTCTTCGCCGACCTGCAGGCCTGTTGATTCGCCATCCATCCCGTCGCCGCCGCCGTGAACAGCGCCTGTACCGAGAGGAAACGCCACGGGAATTGAACGACGGACAGGAACGGCAGGTGATCCCATAATGGCTTCGACAGCGGTGTGATCATTGCTGTCGAAATCAGCAGGCCCAGCAGGACGAAAATCCCATGGGTTTCCCAACCTCGACGAAACGCGCGCACGACCATGATCACCGCTCCTGCCACGGTGAACAGCGCCTGTGCCAATCCCATTGCAAACGGCGAGCGGTCCGTCAGATTGGGTGCGACCTGGTAATCGAACCACGGCGTCCACTGCACCAGGTTGAGGGTGCGAAAATGCTGGCTGTAATGGAAATAGTCCTGCGGAGAAATCCCCACCGAGGGCCCCAGTTGCACGTAATCGAGTTCGGACACTGCCGGCAACCAGAACCAGGCCGAAAGCAAAACCCCCACAAACAGTGCGCCGTGTCCAATGAGCAAGCCCCGGAGATTGCTGTTTCGCCTGAGCCAGGATAGCCAGAGGTAGAGGAGCACAAATGGCGTAAAAATAAAAGCGGAGATATTGTGCGTCAGGATCAGCCCGGCATATGCCAGCGCGACCGCCGCGATTTGCGACTTACAACTGGCAACTCGCTGACTCGCTGGTTCGCCGATTCGTTTCACCCCCCACAAGATCAGCGGGTACCACACGAATGCCCAGAACTCCGAGAGCGAATCGCCGCGCACGTAGACGTTGACCAGGTGGAACGGCGCGACGGTGTAGGCGACCGCCGCCAGCCACGCAGCGGGGCGGCTACCGGTCAGGCGATACATCCAGCCGTACATCGCCAGCGCCGCTGCGATGAAACCCAGCGTCTGTACGGTTTTGATCGCCGTCAGGATGTCCAGGCCGGCCAGCACGAGCAGCCCGACCAGGTAATAGGGCAGCGCCGCGTAGTAGCTGAAGAACGGGTAGCCCAGGCCGTAGGCTGCGTCGGGCATCCAGCGTACGGGGAAGACGCCTGCACGCAGGTTGGCGACCATCTGATGAGTCCGCAGGAGCAGAAACGGGCTATCGCCGCCGCCACGCGTGTTGACCATGCCTGGTCCCCAAAGCGGCAGCGCGGCCAACAGCGCGATTCCCACCAGCGTCAACCGGGCAATATACAATTTGCAACATGCGATCTGCCTATTCAACCGCCACCTCGATCCAGTCTCCTGCCGGATTCCCTGCCTCATCAAGCAGGTACAACCTGACACCGCTCTCCGGCTGCCAGAAGCCCAACAGGAGTGCGTCGCGTCCCGGTTGTGGCGCACCTGCGCCCGCGATGAAGTGATCGTCGTTGATAACGTCGCCGGGCCGCCAGCGGGTGGTGGGATACAGGCCGCCAGCGGGCCGGGAATCAGCCTGCGCGATCCTCTCGCCGTCCCGAAGATAGTGCAGAAAGACGGTGTAATCCTCCGCCAGCGGCGCTATCGCCCGCCAGCGCAACCGCACGCGTAACCGCCCGTCTTTTGTCGGCGTCACCTCCGCGCCGAGCCACTCGACTCCACCGGAAAAGCGGGCCAGCGCCGGCGTTGTGGTGTCTGGGGGTAGGGCAAAGAGCGCCACAAAAGTCGTGTAGGGAGCCGGATCGCGATCGCCCTGCGAAAGCGGCCCTTCTTCGGCGATGACCTCGGCCGGTGCCGGCAGGAGCGCCCAGGCGCGCTGCCAGTTGCCATAGGGCCAGGCAAAGACGGCCATACTGGAGGATGGGGACTGGAGATCGGTCGCTGGCTCCAGCCTCACTTCGATTGCTTCCGGCACAGCAGCAAGAAAACGTATCTGCGGCCACTCCTCCCACAGCACCGGGTCCACATATACCTTTGCTCCTCCGCCTTTCTGATCCCCGGCGTCTCTGTTCCATCCCTGGCCCAGGAATTCATTGATCCGGCCGGCCAGCGCCACGGCTCCATCCTCGAACCAATAGCCGGTCATCGGGTCGCGGGCATACTCGCCGAAATAAGCCCACACCGTACTGGCCAGGCCAGAGGCAATGAACAGCGCGAAAACGAACCACCGCCCAATGCCGAAAAGCGACCTGCCAGCCCGCCTGCTTACAAACCCGGCCATCCAGTCTAACCCCAACGCCGGCAAAAACACCACCACCGGCAAGACCCCTGCCGCCCGCAAAAAGTGTGGTGCATCCTCGGCCAGAAGCGTGGGCAGCACCATTACCGCTGTCCAGATCACCGCAAAACCGCAGGCCAGATCGCGGCGCGCGCGGCGCAATGCAACGACAGCCCCCACCACAAACGCTACCCCCAGCAGCGGATCGAACACCGGTCGCCAGGGTACGTTATGCCGCCAGATACGGTCCCCGCGCACGAAGAACATCCCCAGCGTGCGCAGTGTGCTCCTGGCCAGCGCGCCCCATAGATTACCGCCGTTGATCGCCGGACTGAAGATCGAAACCTGCCCCGGCCGGCCCAACACTACATCCGGGTGCAGCACGGTGTATGCGGCCAATGGAGCGATAGTTGCCATAGTGACAAGGATTGCCAGGCCAAAACGTACAGCGTATTGCGTGTTGCATATTTGCGGTTTTGTCGCCAGAGCATAGATTCCGAAGAGAGCCAACGCAACCGGCGTAAAGCGGGCCGCCGTGTACGTATAGAACGACAGCCCATACAACACCCCTGCCGCCACCCAATGCCTCCTGCCTCCTGCCTCTTGCCTCTTGCTTCCTGCCTCTTGCCTCTTGCTTCCTGCCTCCTGCCTCCTGCATCTTGCCGCCTGCCACATTGCCAGCGCTATCAACAACGGCAGTGTGCCCACCCGGAACCCGACCCGACTGAGATGCACGTGCCAGAGCGTCACCGCGAGCACCGCTGCGCTCAACAGTCCCACCCGCCGCGAAAAGAGCGCCCGCCCCGCCGCTCCGGTCGCCGCCACGGTCAGCAGGCCCACATAACAGGAGACCAGCCGCAGCGCGAAAGGGCTTTTCCCCAGCACAGCAATTGCCAGCGCCACCAGGTAGATGAACAGCGGCTCCCGCCCATTGTTGGCCGGGAAATAGAGTGCCAGTTTTCCGTGCAGCACGTCCACGGCGTCCAGGCCGTAATAGGCCTCATCGTGATAGAGACCCGGCGGCACCTGCCCCAGTGCCACCATCCGCAAGGCTGCCGCCACGAACAGTACCGCCACCCCAACTGCGAGTTCACCAAAAGTTTTGCGATTCATAGCAGGCTCAGTACTTCGGAGGAATTATGTGGATTGTCTCAAATAGAAAGCGGTCCGCTGGCATGCCAGGAGTCGGATTTGCCACGCTCACCCGCCGTTGCTCGTCTCCCTCGATTGCCAGGCTGACCTCGAGCTGATACTTTCCGGGCGGGGTGATGGGATTCAGGTTAAGGTCGAAGTGAGTTTCGACCACTGCTTCAGGCGACCATTGATCTGGCGGGTAGCGGTCGAACAAATCCGGGCGGCGCTCCATATTTCCGCCCCAAACGTTGAAGGAAGCATCCACCAGCCGCACCAGAGGTCGGAAAGGAGAGGGGTCTATTTGCGGCTCCCGCTGCCAGTATAGCACTACATGGAGCCAATTGCTGGGCGGATGAGAGATGCGCTCGGTAGCCGGCAAATCCCTGGCATCAACCCAATAGCCGACCAGGTGCAGCCCGTTGTCAAAGCGCACATCGAGAGGGATAGCCTGAGCAGGCAATGCCGGGTACTCGTAGCGCATCTGGTAACCGATAATGCGGATCCTTCCACTGCTGGGGAAATGCTCGGTGATTACAGGAAAAGCGGATGCTGCCACCTCGTGAAGCCTGTGTCCAGGAGCCATAGCCTGATCGTGGCTCAAAATGAGCCACAAACGGTCATATCGCTCCGCATGCTTCTGATAGACCGGCCAGGGGTCGTTGGGATCGCCGCCGAAGCCGCGCACATCCGACTTCCCGTGGTAGTAGCGCAGAAAAGCGAATCTGGTATAGTGAGCGAAGATGAGCACTGAGTCATTTGTCCCTTCGTGGGCAGCCACGTAATCGGCTGCGAAGCGCCAGTTGTCTCTTTGCACTACAGGGTCGGTTAAGAAGCGTACCATACTCCTGGTCATCAGCGCACCCAGGAGCAGGATCAGCAGGCCTGCCGGTCGCCAGAAGCGTGCGAGCCTCTCTATGCCCCATGCCACAAGCGCGAAAAAGGCGGGCATAACTGCGGAGAGGTATTTGGCCCAGTATACCGGAATGCGAAAAGAGATAACGTAGTAGATCAGCATTGGTGCGAAGGCATGCAACAGCATCACGCCACCATCCCGCCTGCGAGAGCGAAGCATATGGAGTGTCAGCAGCAAGCCACCTGTGCACACCAATACCACAGGAAAGAGCAATCGTGGCCCCGGTATCCACTCCCGGGGGAGGTTGTAGAAGTAGTAACCAACCGCATCGGGAAACATACGGTGCAGGGGCACAAAACCGCGCCATATATCCCTGGGCTGATAGTTCTTCAGGGTCTGCCAGGCATATCGGACCAGTGGAAGGTGCAAAAGCGCCAGCAGGGTCATCGTTGTCGCATAAGAGGACAGCCGCTTCCATCTCCGCCATCCCAGGAGCAATGCCATGATTCCCTGAGCAGCGACCAGACACGCGCCGAAAAAATGGCTGTAAAGTGTTGCGGAGGTCAGGCACGCATAAATAAGCCAGCGCCACCCCCCCCCCTTGCGGAATGCCTCAAGAAGCATCAGACTGGATGCCACCGCAACCAACACGTGCAGCGCGTACATCTTAGCTTCCTGAGCAAGCCAGAGGACAAAAGGCGAAAAGGCGAACAGCCACACCGTTGCAACACCAGCACGTCTGCTCAGCAGTTTACTGGTCCACTGGAATAGAAGCGGTATGGTCAACACAGCGCAAAAGACGGAGAGGAAGCGCACCGCGAAATCTGAGCTGCCCGCCAGATGACGCCACCAGAAAAGCAAAAGGTAAAAGAGAGGGCCATTGTGATGCGGTTGGACGATGGTACGTACTGTCTCAGTGAAGCTCCCCTTTGTGTACTCCAGGGCCATGATCTCGTCAAACCACATGCTCTGGAGGGTCAGAGTGGATGTCTGAAGCGCGTAGGCAACAAACACGAAGGCCAGAACAGATAATCTGGCCATCAGGCGTGTTTGACGAAGAGGATTTAGATATTTGTGATCCATTGTTCACCTGTTGTATTGGCGCTTATATGGAGGAACGGATCCGGCCATTGCGGTAGTTTCCGCTGATAGCGGGACAGCTTTCGGTGGGCCTGATAAAGTGACATTTTAACCCATTGAACCGATTCGGACAAGGATTGCCTGCCGGAGACAGGCCGTGGTAATTTGTATACTGGACTTGAACCTCAGGCTGCGGCCATGCGGTGGTGTCGGGCGCAGTCTGGAGACCATCCCGAGCCAGAGGATTGTAGGACAACTGCTCGCAGTTGTCCTACGCTGCGGCCATGCGGTGGCGTCGGGCGCAGTCTGGAGACCATCCCGAGCCAGAGGATTGTAGGACAACTGCTCGCAGTTGTCCTACGCTGCGGCCGGGTCATGGGATGCAAAAAACAACGGACACCCGCCAGGTTACCGATACTTGTCTCATTAGCTCTCCGGTATTATACTCTCGCAAAGCCGATCCACGCAGAACTTGTAACGAGCGTCTACGGAGGTTTAGATCATGTCCGGTAACTTTCTCTCCCGCGCTGACCTGGAAGAACTGGACCCCTTCATGGCCGACCTCATCCGCTGGGAACAAGAGCGTCAGGCCCGAAAACTCATCCTCATCCCGTCCGAGTCCTACGCCCCGAAGGCTGTCCGGCAGGCCCTGGGCTCCGTCTTCCAGAACGTCTATGCCGAGGGCTACC
The DNA here is from genome assembly GCA_034435075.1 of Anaerolineae bacterium. Lineage (GTDB taxonomy): Bacteria > Chloroflexota > Anaerolineae > B4-G1 > B4-G1 > JAOAAG01. Next base: position 159 of record DAOTYA010000075.1, on the reverse strand, counting down.
CGCCCCTGCGCATGACCCGCGACCCCGAGGAGCGGCTACAGGATGTGGCCTGGCAACTGGCCTTCTACCGCCGCTACGCCGACCGCCGCTTCTACAAAGGCGTGGACTACGTCCACCTGGTGGAGTGTCTGGCCCAGCGCCGCTGTGCCGAACTCTTCG
>DAOTYA010000074.1:0-5063 GCA_034435075.1 Anaerolineae bacterium | reverse complement strand
GTTGTAGGGCAACTGCTCGCAGTTGCCCTACATTGTGGCCGGTCGTGCGGCGTCGGGCGTGGTCTGAAGACCGGCCCGAGCCAGCGGATGCAAAAATATGACGGGCACCCCCTATAACACGCATGATTGACAAGCGAATACAACGGTGTTATCATATACGACTGTGCTTTGCCGCCGTGGGCAGGCCTGTCGCTCTTCCTCCAATTCCACAGCCTCCACAGCGCAGCATAATATACGGTGCTCTGACCGGGGGTTCCTGATGTTCAATACCGGCGAGTGGAAGCCGATTCATTGGGTGCTGGTCAGCATTATCCTGATGACGCTGCCATGCTATTGCATTGGCTTCTCGATGCTGGCCCTGAAACCAGAGGCCGGCCTCGCGACTCAGGTGCCGACGCCCACCAGAACTCCTCCAGTGACACCCTCGCCCACCTTCACAAGTACACCACCGCTGACGCTGTCGCCGACGCAATGGATGCCGCCAACACGCACGGACACCCCTGTTGTCACCGCCACGCAGCCGGCGACTCCGACGCCAACCCCAACACCAACGAGCACGCCGACGCCAACTTTGACGCCAACTTACACCTCCACGCCTATACCGACACCTACGTGGACGGCGCTGCCAACTGAAACGCCAACCGCCACCCCTACAGAAACACCTACCGACACACCCACCGCGACACCCACTTTCGAACCGACACCGACCCTTACTGAGACCCCGCTCATCACCCCGACGGAGTCAGTCTCGAGGACGGTGGCATTCTGACCGGACAAGGAGTGCATAGTGGAAACTATATCCCTGTTAAAACAACTCACAGAAGCGGTCGGCATTGCCGGCCGCGAAGCACCTGTGCGTGCGCTGATCACTCAGTTATGGCAACCCCTGGTGGATGAGATGCGGGAGGACAAACTCGGCAGTCTGATTGCTCTCAAGAAGGGGACGGACACGTCCGCTCCGAAGTTAATGCTTGCTGCTCATATGGATGAGATCGGTTTGGTGGTGACCGGTATCGAAGAGGGATTCATCCGCATTGCGCGTGTGGGAGGGACGGATCGGCGTGTGTTGCCGGGGCTTGAGGTAACCGTCCACGGGCGGGAGGAGTTACCTGGCATCGTGGCCTCCCGTCCTCCTCACGTCTTATCAGAAGAGGAACGTAAGAGCCCGGTGCCGTGGGATGAGCTATTCGTGGACGTGGGTTTGCCCGCGGCGCAGGTAGAGGCGCTGGTCTCGATTGGCGATCTCATCTCAGTGCGGCGTGAGACGGTGGAGCTAAAGAACCGCCGTGTGGCAGGTAAAGCAATGGACGACCGTGCGGGAGTGGCCGCAATCACCCTGGCCCTGGAACATCTCAGCCATATGAGACATGGCTGGGATGTGTTTGCCGTGGCGACGGCACAGGAGGAAACCGGACTGAAAGGCGCCATCACTGCGGCATATGGCATCGCACCGGACCTGGCCATTGCGCTGGATGTTACCTTTGGCAAACACCCGGGCGTGTCGGAGCCGGGCGTGTGGCCGCTTGGTGAGGGTCCTACTATCGGCATTGGCCCCAATTTCCATCCCAGGCTGGCAGCCCGTCTCAGAGAGGTGGCCGAGGCGCACGAGATCCCCTACAAGCTCGATCCCCTGCCCGGTGCCAGCGGCACCGATGCCTGGGCGATTCAGGTAAGCCGGGAGGGAGTGCCCACCGCGCTCATCGGCATTCCACTCCGCTACATGCATCAGCCGGTGGAAATGCTGGCAGCCCAGGATGTTGAGCGCGCTGGCAGGCTGCTGGCGTTCTTCATCGCCGGACTGGAGACCGACTTTCTGGAAAGACTGGCCTGGGAAACATCAACGGACGAAAGCGAGAGATGACAATGATATTGAAAGAGCTTTCAGAGGCGACCGGCGTTTCCGGAGATGAGGAAAGTGTACGTGCTATCCTGCTCCCGGCTATCAGGGAGCACGTTGACGAAGTTAAGGTTGACGCACTTGGCAACATCCTGGCACTGAAGCGCGGTACCGGCAAGGAAGGATTGCGGGTCATGCTTGCGGCTCATATGGATGAGGTCGGGATGATGGTCGTGAGCCATGATGGAGATGGGTTCCTGCGCGTGCGTGCCGTTGGGGGCATTGACCCCAGGCTGTTGCCGGGTGCGGCACTCCAGGTTGGCCCCGATCACCTTCCTGGTGTCATCGGCATCAAACCGATCCACCTGCTCAAAAGAGGGGAAGAACAACAGGTGCCCTCCATCGAGGATCTGGTCGTGGACATCGGTGCTGCCAGCAAGGAGGAGGCCACAAAACTGGCGCCGCCGGGCACTTACATCGCCTTCGCCACCCGTTTCCGCGAAGGGAGTGTCACCGTCAGCGGAAAAGCCTTCGATGACAGGGCCGGATGTGCCGTGCTGGTGGAAATTATACGCGGTGAACGTTTCCCCTTCGATCTTCACGCTGCTTTCACCGTGCAGGAGGAGGTGGGACTGCGCGGTGCACGCGTGGCCGCCTATGCCATCGCTCCCAACTGCGCTTTTGTCCTGGAGGGGACGGTCGCCGACGACCTGCCCAAGGATAAGGACAGCAGCCCCACAACGAGACTGTGGCATGGCCCGGCGATCACGCTGATGGATAATACCTTCATCGCTCACCGTGGTCTGGTACGGCTGCTGACCGACACCGCTGAGGCACTGAGCATCCCCTACCAGTTCAAGCAACCCGGCATCGGCGGTACCGATGCGGGGGCGATCCACACTTCCCGCGAGGGAGTCCCTTCAGTAACAGTGGCTGTTCCCTGTCGCTACATCCACAGTCCGGTCTCGCTCTTGAGCCTGGACGATTTCAATAACACCATAACGCTGATGCGTGAGGCCCTCGCACGCCTCACCAGCAACACATTGAGGAGTGATTGATGAGAGAATTAATACGTAAGCTGGTGGAGACTTACGGCCCTTCAGGAGCAGAAGAAAATATCCGGGCCGTGATACGAGCTGAGGTCACATCTCTGGCCGATGAGGTCCGCGTTGACCCGCTGGGCAGTCTGATCGTCCGTAAGCAGGGGAGTGGCGGGGGAAAGCGCATTGCCGTCGCCGCGCATATGGACGAGATCGGAATCATGGTGACCTATGTGGATGAAAAAGGATTCGCCCGTTTCACACGCATTGGGGGAGTGTTTCCACTCACCTGTGTAGGGGCACGGGTACTCTTCGCCAGCGGCGTTACCGGTGTCATCAGCGTGGAGGGAAAACGGGACGATCCTGGCAGAGTGCCTGGATTCGAACAGTTGTACATTGACGTGGGGGCTTCGAGCCGGGATGATTGTCCTGTACGGGTGGGAGATGCGGCTGTCTTTATTCAGCCCTTCGCCGTCCAGGGTACCCGGCTTATCGCCAAGGCTATGGACGACCGCATCGGCTGCGCGGTGCTGATCGAAACGCTGCGCCGCCTGAAGCACACCCCGCACGACGTTCACTTTGTCTTTAGCGTGCAGGAGGAAGTAGGGTTGCGAGGGGCATACACCTCTGCCTACGGCATCGAACCGGACATGGCGATCGCAGTGGACGTGACAAGGACCGGCGACACCCCGGAATGCTACCCGATGGCCGTGGAGCTGGGAAAGGGGCCGGCAATAAAAGTGCAGGACACAGGGATGATCTCTCATCCGGCCGTACGCGAGCTGCTCGTGCAGCGGGCTGAGGCCGGGCATATCCCTTACCAGTTAGAGGTGCTTGAGGGTGGCTCCACCGATGCAGCTGCCATGCAACTGACACGCGCTGGGGTTCCCGCCGGATGTATCTCTATCCCATGTCGCTATGTCCACTCTCCCTCTGAGATGGTTGACGAGAGGGACGTTGAAAACGGCGTCAGGCTGCTATTGGAGGTGTTACAGGCGAACTGAGACCTGCTGCGGTATCCGGGGATATAGATGGAACAGGGAAACCAGCGTTACCGTGCAACGATTGCACTGTTCTCGGTGATCAGTCTGATCGTGGGAGGGGTGCTCGGGTATTTCTCACGCCCGCAGAGCGCCCCTCCCGTGGTGGTTACGACGCCCACCCTGCCGGCAACAGCCACACCCATTCCACTGAGAGTGCATGTCAGCGGAGCGGTGCTCCATCCAGACGTCTACGTACTGCCCCCTGGCAGCATCGTCCGGGATGCGGTTATGGCAGCCGGTGGACCGGCTCCCGATGCCGATCTGGAGCGCATCAATCTGGCCGTCGAACTGCGGGATCAGCAGCAGGTGCGCGTGCCGCGCAAGGGGGAGACGGGCACCCCGGCCTCGGAGGTCTCATCTGGGGGTAGCGAGGGTACGCCCGGCCTGATCAACATCAACACGGCCACGGCGGCCCAACTGGAGACGTTGCCGCGCATCGGGCCAGCGATGGCACAGCGCATTGTGGAATACCGGGAGGCCAACGGGCCTTTCAAGACCATCGAGGAGCTTCAAAGTGTGCCCGGCATTGGCCCGGCAACTTTCAATGGACTGAAGGATCTGATCACGGTGGGACAGTAGGCCTGGCGGCGACTTAGAGCTTGTCTGAGAGCTTGTCTGAAAAGTCCTGGCAGTTGAGCATATTGGTTTGTCAACCATGCTTTTGTGGGTCTCTGCGCTCATTATATTGGCGAATCCCAGGGATGGTTCATTTTCCCCTCGAAATTGGTTTACACTTTGGGCTGCCTCGAAAATCGGCCGCCTACAACGCTGACTGAAAGTCAGCCCGTAGGGCCGCAGGCCGACGCCCGGCGCGAAGCGCCAAAAGAGGCCGATTTCAATCGGGCGGCATCCGGCGCGTAACGCAAAGTGTCAACCAATTATGAACCATCCCGAATCCCAGCCACAAAAACAAACTTGGCAAACCAATGGTGTGTTGAATGAAGCCGAATCACAGATGACCTTGCCGCAATCACAGGACTATCTGCGACAGCACAGCGCCTGAAGCTGAAACCAGCAGCGCGTGGACGATTGTCCGGAGCGGAAAGGCGGACAGGACAATGCTCTTCATCAAGTTGCGCACAGGGAAGCGAGAAGCGCGTACACCTGCAATTTCTCGTCAAGCTGTTACTGGCTGAGGCTGAC
>DAOTYA010000073.1:0-2385 GCA_034435075.1 Anaerolineae bacterium | reverse complement strand
CAGCGGTGGGCGGCCAGCACCCGGCCCGCGTGGATTTTGATCCGCGCGGCGCATAGTCAAGAGATTGGCCAGAACCTTGCGCCTCAGAATAAGTTATGCGAATAAGAAAGCCTGTGTGATGCCAGAGCCTATCCGAAAAACCGTACAAGCGGCATCCCTGTGCCGCTTATACCGACGCATAGGGATGCGTCGGTTACGTTTTTCGGATAGGTACTTACTAAAGTCAGGCACCGAGGATTATTGTTGCGAGCGTTACCGTTCCCCAGGGTATCAAGTATGAAGATGCCTTTCTCCTATCTGTACACCATCCTGCTCATCGCCAGGCAAGAGGTGACCCGCATCAGGATACGTTTCAGAGGGCGAGCCAGTCCGGTCACCATGGTATTGCTCCTGGTTGGAATACTGTTGCTGCTGAGCTTTCGGCGCGGGGTCGTGCAGGGGAAGGGACTATACCGGATCGCTGTCTCGCCTGACGGGCCCCGTGTTCAGGACGAGCGCTTTGAGGTAACCACAGTGCCCCCCTCCGTAGGGTATGCCCTGCTCGATGCCGGTGCGGTGGACCTGTACATTGATGGCGACCGGGTGGTGCATTACGGTGCTGAGAAATCCCTCTACGCTGCCGGGGCACTCAAAATCTACCTTGAGAAGCAGGAGCTGGCCAGGACAGGACAGAGCTACGGGCCGGAGAGGGCATTCCCTTTGCGCGTTGGCGTTCAGCGCTTCCCAATAGACCCGGCCAGCCAGGAGGAGGAAGAGGTTTTGATCCCCTCATTGATGGCGCCGCCATTACCATTTGCCCAGGTTGTCGCAGTATCTCTCCATCTGTTCCCCGTTTTCTTCGTCAATGTTTTCTTTACCGGCGGTTTCATGCACGAAAAGACGGACAGACGCATTACCGTGCTGCTTTCTGCTCCGGTGACGCCATTCCAGATCATCGCCGGGAAGATGGTTCCCTACATCCTGCTGGCGCTGGTATCGGTTGTTTGCGTGGCCGCATCACTTAAAGGCAATGTGCTCCTGGCGTTGCTCATCTTCACTCCGGTAGTATTGTTTACCTTCTCCGTGTATCTTATGGTACCCCTTGTCTATCGCACCTTCAAGGACACGACATTTATCTCTATGCTGGCAACGACGATCATCACTTCTTATCTTGTCTTCCCGGCCATATTCTCCGGCATCAATGACCTGAGCTACATCTCACCGCTCACGCTGGCAGTCAAAATGTACAGGGGGCAGCCTTTTGGCTTGAAGGAATATCTGACCTCAACGACGCCTATGTACATCATTTTTGCTCTGGCCATGTACGCGGGTAGCCATATGCTTAACGAGGAGTACCTGATGCGTTTCCGGCCGCTGTACCGCAAGGCAGCCGATGCCATCTATCTACTTATCAACCGTCGTCATCTCAACATCTCGATCTTTTTGCTGAGCCTGTTGTTTGTTCCCATTGTCTATATGGTGCAATTGGTGGCTATGGTTGTCTCGCTCAATCTGCCCATCCGGTATGCGGTCGGAGCGTTGCTGATCGTGGCCGTGGTTGTCGAGGAGGTCGCCAAATCAGCCGGTATTGTGGTGCTGATAGAACAACACATAGTCCGCAGTATAAAAAACATTTTGCTCCTATCGTGCCTGGCCGGACTGGGATTTCTTCTGGGAGAGAAGGGGCTGCTGTATATCTCCGTCAGCATCGTCTCTGAGACCATGCTCTCGGCAGCACTGTTTGGTGCTGGCATGTTATGGCTGCCACTTGTGGCGCATATTGTTTTCACGTCGGTAGTGTGCCTGCTGACGGCCAGGTTGGGCGTCCGGCGTTATCCCCTTGCTCTGCTGGCCGGTTCGGCCCTGCATATAGCCTATAATCTGGCGGTGCTTGGAGTGATTTGAGGAATCAGGTAACTGCCTACCCCTGCCGACTGAAGTCGCCCACTTTGGGCCGCAGGCCTTCGGTCGGCCTGCGCCGACTGTTTCCGCGTCGGCGCAGGCGCCCGTATTTAAGGTCGAATTCCAATCGGCACACGGCGGCAGGCAGCCGGGTAGGTATACTGGGAACGGGTAAGAATTGGACATTTAACGTAACTTGTATACTGGACCTGAACCTTAAAAACCTCGAATAGCATGCCAAGAGCCAGCAGGGATGGTATGCTAATTCCTGGGAGGGCAAAGTGCGAGCTAAAATGTAACTGAGGAGTCCTGGACTGCCTCTATGAATAGATTGCTCGCCTCCCTGACCCAGGAGACCCGATCAGGAATATTGGGGAGAGCCTTGTGGTCTATTCAGCCTGCCCGTGCTGGTCCGGGCGGACCACAGTCCGCCCGGACCAGACTTTGCAGACACTGGCTACACTGAGACGCCCCCAGGTGGCTCAGGTGCCATCTGCTCCGCCG
>DAOTYA010000072.1:0-1758 GCA_034435075.1 Anaerolineae bacterium | reverse complement strand
TCAACCGGTGGTCGCCCTCCGAAATGATGTGGGCCAGCCAGACCGTAGTCGTCCACCCCAGGCTGAGCCCCTGCCAGTTGCCGTGGGTGGGAAAGAATTCGTCCAGCAGGGATGGCACTCCCATCCGCTCCATCTGGGCCAGCAGCAGGGGGATATCATCCACCCGTTCACTTATCACAGTTTGTCTCTCGCTCATAGCGAGAGTTTACACCAATTCTCGAAACCAGTCCAGATTTGAGCGAACCGTGGGTTATCAGAATGCTGTAACTCGTTTCTTCGCTCCCCGGGCGGTAAATACTTGATACCGGCTATCAGAGCAGACGACCTCAACGTTGCCAAAGGTCTGGCGGATCAACTCTCCATAGCGGAGGAAACGGTTTGCAACCAGAAACAGCCGTCCTCCCTGACGCAAAACCTTTGCTGCATCCAGAATGAATTGACAGGCCACTTCGTAATCCACTCCCACCCCCTGGTGAAAGGGTGGATTGGTGATGACTACATCGAACTGGTGTGACTCATCCTGCCCAGAGGCAGTCTGGGTAAAGACGGAGGCGCAATCTGAGAGCAGGACATGGCCGTTGGTGACGTTATTGGCGGCCAGCGTGCGACGGGCCGATTCGACAGCGCGCAGGTCTACGTCCACCAGCACGACCCTCCCTGCCTTTGCGCGGCGGGCGGCTGCCAGCCCGGCCAGTCCTGTCCCGCACCCCAGATCGAGCACCCGATCCGAGGGGGCTATCTCCATCGCTTTGATCAGGGCGGCAGTGCCATCATCCAACCTGTTCCAGGCAAAAACTCCCGGCTTGCTGATCAACGTGGTCGGGACACCGTCTACGGCTGTGGTCATCACCTGGTAGCTTTCCGATGGGGGCGCGGGATGCGCATCCGGCGGCTTGAGCGCCAGCGCCACGTGGTACCCCTTCTTTTGCCGTATCACGCCACAGTGCCCGAAAACCTCACGGGCGCAGGCAATGGCCCCTTTTACGCCCGCCTGTCTGTGGGCAACGAAGTAGAAACGCCCACCCGGCTTGAGCACCCAGGCCGCTCCGCGGATCAGTTCTTCCTGCACAGCGCGTTCGCGCGGCAGATGGCTCAGCACCAGGTCGAAAGATGCCGGTGGCAGCCCCGCTACTCCATCGGCAAGGGAGACTGTGGCGTTGGCCAGGTGATTGGTGGTCAGGGTATGCCGGGCACATGTTACTGCCGCCACGTTGCAATCCACGAGCGTGACGTTTCCCTGTGGGGCCAGCATGGCAGCGGCTGCGCCGATGATGCCCGTGCCACATCCCAGGTCGAGCACGACATCATCTGGCCTGATCTCAGCCACCTCCAGTAATGCAAGCGAGCCTGGATCCACTCTGTCCCATGACCAGACCCCTGGCTTTCCGACCAGGGCCAGAGGTTGACCACGCACCTCAACGGTCAGCCTGTGGAAGGAATAGTAATTGCTCACACTGGTCCGGAGTCCATAGCCCAGGGCCTATCCGAAAAGCGTAGCCGACGCATCTCTATGCGTCGGTATAAGCGGCATGGGGATGTCGCTTGTACGGTTTTTCGGACAGGCTCTTAATACTTGCTCGTATACTGCGCACGGGTGAATTTTGAACTTCTCCCGAGCGTGGTAGCACGTGGTTAAATGGTATTTATTCAGCCTGCGCCCGCCGGACCACAGTGCGGCGGAGCAGATGGCACCTGAGCCACCTGGGGGCGTCTCAGTGTAGCCAGTGTCTGCAAAGTCTGGTCCGGGCGGACTGTGGT
>DAOTYA010000071.1:0-1985 GCA_034435075.1 Anaerolineae bacterium | reverse complement strand
TCAACCGGTGGTCGCCCTCCGAAATGATGTGGGCCAGCCAGACCGTAGTCGTCCACCCCAGGCTGAGCCCCTGCCAGTTGCCGTGGGTGGGAAAGAATTCGTCCAGCAGGGATGGTACTCCCATCCGCTCCATCTGGGCCAGCAGCAGGGGGATATCATCCACCCGTTCACTTATCACAGTTTGTCTCTCGCTCATAGCGAGAGTTTACATCAATTCTCGAAACCAGTCCAGATTTGAGCGAACCGTGGGGAGAAAAATGGCGAGAAAGAAAATTATGATCGTGGACGACGCGCCTATGATGCGGCTTATAATCCATAACCTGCTCAGAAATGACCCTCACCTCTGCCTTGTTGCTTCGGCCTCAAATGGGCAGGAGGCTTTATACAAGCTTCCCGAGGTAGAGCCGGATCTGATCCTGCTGGACCTGGACATGCCCGTGATGGACGGGCTGGAATTCCTGCGCCATGCGCGCCTTAAAAGCCGGGCCAGGGTAGTGGTGCTTACCTCGATCGCTCCCAAGGGCTCCCCAAAGGCTCTGGAGGCAGAAGCTCTGGGAGCAGATGCTGTGATCTCAAAGCCATCAGGCGCGGTATCTTACGATCTGGCAGATAAGGCTGGTGATGAGCTCAGGCAGACCATCTACCGGCTCCTGGGCATAACCGCAAATTTCCAGAGTGAGATGTCAGGCGCAGGGATAAGGATATGAGGTGTGGAGGACGATATGCTACCACCTGGTCACGATACTGGCTATTCAGATGAGCTTGACGAAGCGTGGGAGCTTTTCGCCGAGGACGGTAAAGAAGCGCTTGACCTGGTAGAGGATGCCCTTCTTGCCCTGGAATCGAATCCGACCGCTACAGACCAGGTTGTTCTCCTCTTCCGTGGCCTGCACAAGTTCAAAGGCAATGCCCGAATGATGGGACTTTCTGCACTGGAGCATCTGTTTCACCATGCTGAGGACCTGGCGGCACTTGTGCGCGACGAAGGGGTCAGACTGACCGGTGAGATGATCGAGCTGCTGCTGGAAGTGGTTGACCGCTCCAGAGAGATGCTGGGAGGCGTCCTGGCTCGCCGTTGCGACATCGAAGTGGAGCAGTTAGAAGGTCTGGTATGGCGTCTGAGCGAGATGCTGAGAATGTATGCCCGGCCGCAGCCCCAGCCCGCCGCAACAGTCACTGTTGACTTGAGAAGCGATCCCCTCTACGTGCGCATTTTCCTGGAGATGCTTCGCGACGAGCTGGAATGTCTGCCCCCGCTGCTAGGAAAAATCGCTGCCGGCCGCAAAACGCAGGACACAGAGGAGTGCACCCAGAAGGTCAGAGCCATCGCCGATACTCTCAGTTATGCAGCCGACCGCCTGGGGTACACCGGGCTGAGCTCTGCATTGCGCAATCTGGTGGAGGTTATAGAGAGCCTGCCGGGCGATGGGCGCAACGTTCATCTCGATGAGGCTGTACAGGCCATTTCGAGGGAATTGGCCAGGATCGAAGAGGCTGCACAAACACTGGGTGTGGACGTACACATAGACCTGTCACTGGCCGTGGACTGTTCTGTCGTGGCCACTTAACTCCTATCCGAAAAACCGTACAGGCGGCATCCCTATGCCGCTTACACCGACGCATAGGTATGTGTCGGTTACGTTTTTCGGATAGGTACTTAACTCCGCCCGGGCTTCTTGAGAAGCCACGAGAGAGGAAGTGACCATTTACTGCCTCCAGGTTGCCACATCATTGCATTGTACCTCACCGGCTCAAACGCCTGATATAGCTCTCTAGCAGCCTGTCGGAGAGGCTCTCTGAAGGCACAGAACATCCCCGTATATGTGGATCAGGCGAAAATTTACCACCATCTGTGGCGGCAGCTTCCCTGGAAGCAAGGGTTTCCCCGACAGCCTGCTAGATCAGGTTTGCACGCGAATGTGAGATACGTATAACTGTATTCCGCGCGTCGTCCCTACCTGATGTGCCCTCCTGATGTGCCCGCC
>DAOTYA010000070.1:0-12158 GCA_034435075.1 Anaerolineae bacterium | reverse complement strand
CAGCCCCAGTACGAAAGCCATTAACAATTCGGGCGAAGGCCCTGCGCTGCGCAGAAAGACATCCAGGAACTCGGCCTGTCGTTTCATCCGCCCCTCCTCTGCCGTGCCGTGTCGCGCACGGCCTGCAGGTTGACGATCTCGGCGACCTGGTAGCGCGGCGGGAGGGCGCCTTCGACGGGGCGCAGGCGCAGGACGGGCGGGAAGTAGCCCGTTCGCCCGTGCAGGTGCGCCAGGAGGGTGACGGCGATCAGGTTGAAGGACGGCGGGTTGATCAGGATGGGCGCGGTCTGCCACTCCTGCGGCGTGAGGCCCACGCGCTCCACCAGCTCCGTGACCTGCTCGTCGAACGGCCGGGCGTGGTCGAACTGGGCGGGGGCGTGGATGACGCGCTCGACGGGCTGGCCGGCCAGTGCCTCGACCTGTGCCAGGTGGTCGGGGGTGAGGGGGTGGGAGAAGTTGAGGAGGATCATGGCGCTCTGCTGGAACGCTCGCGCGCATTATCGCGGATGTTTTGTAGCATGACAACCTCACTCACATTATACACCGACTTATCTTCCGGCGACGGCGTCATTCGGATGATGTGCGGAAAGTGTCCTGATCGGCCGTGGATCTCGGCCAACACCGCTGCGGCGGCCGGGGCAAGCCCAGGCAAGTTGACTATAAACGTCAAAGAACACCATTCCTCAAGCGTCAACCCTGCTCCATCCAGAATATTGACGACCTGTTCAGCCAATGGCTGATCGTTGTCAAACTGCACAGGGATTCCAGGGAGGTCAATCACTTCAGGCAGAGCGCCAAGTAAATTCTGCAATTGTAGCAGATTGGCATGGGTAAGCGGTCGCGCAAAGTTCAGGATCAATTGGCCGCCTTTTGATGCTGCTTTCATTGCTTCAATTTCGTCTGGGGTCGCCAACATTGTCTCTGCGCCGCGTTTGATATACACTCCAGCCTCAACCTCGCCGCTGGCCCTTTTCAGCCGATGCGGACGGTTGAACGAGCGCTCAATTTGGATCACGCCAATCGTCCGCCGCGCTGTGGGGTGTTCGATCAGTCGCAATTCGGCCAGCGGAACCGGTTCGAGGTTGTTTGACAACGCCTGTTGCATCTGGCGTTGAAAATCGTCGGCCATGTCAGGGTCAAATCCCACCACATAGTCACGCGGATCGTCACTTTGTCGTTCTTTGCGGTCCTGAACGCCGATCACAACAAAAGACATACCACCTGGTGTGTTGGCTAAAGCCGAAACAATTTTAGCAAACCTGGCTGCGCGAGTTTTGTCGCTCAAATCCACCTGGCGCTTCAGGTCAATTTTGCGTGTTTCCAGGCCAGATACTATCACTGGTTCAAGAATTGAAAACAAATCAGGCATTGCTATCCTCCTACCTGCATTTCCACCAGCACCCAGCCCAGCGGATAAAGCGGTGTCTCATGGGTCTGCCCGCTTGGAGCGCGCTGCACCTGCACCAGCACACGACGGCTCTTGGGAAACGGGTCGCCGGGCTTGCGTCTGCCCCGCGCCAGGCCGTAGCCGCCCTCTTTTGGCGGACGCAGGATGCTCTCCATGAACTGCTGGTCTGCCTGCAGGTGATCGCCAAAGGTTTTGCTCTCCCAGCCTCCCCCCCAGCCGATTTGCAGGAAGAACGCGCCGGAAGGCAGTGCAGTTTTGGCCAGATCGCGGCAGTATTGTGCTGTCTTGTTCGCACCGGAGATTTGCCCAAACCACGCTGCCTGACGCTGCAAAAGGCGGGTGGCATATTCGCGCACCACAGTGGAGAGATCGAGCAATAGATCGTCCCCCTTCAAGTCCAGGTGATGTCTTTTCGCCCACGCGGAAAAGAGGGCTGTATCTATCTTGAGTTCTGCTTCAAAGACCGTATCGGGGCGTATGGCTTCAAGTTCAATGGGTGAGCCAAGCGCTCCGCCCCGATTGAGCACGCGGGCGTTGACCAGGATCAGCCGGTCGGCGCTCACCGGCGCGCTATCGGCCACGTGGAGCGCGCGGAAGGTATCCTTGTTGGGCGCTTTGCCGCTATGTTCACTGAACAACTCTTGCTCATACCATTGCGCGGCAAATTCGCGCTTGCGGTTCAAATTCTGCACATCTGGCCTTAGACCCAACACCTGCCAGCGTTTCCAGCCCAGCGCCGTGCGCAACGCGCCCTTCAGGCTGCTGCCGGGCAGATAGGGCCGGTCGTAGACGTCCTTGAGCTGTTCGCGTACCTGCGCGCCAGGCGCTTTGGAGCGCGGCGTGCCTCTGATCACGTAACGGAACAGGGCGCTGTCGGGCTGGAAATCGTGCTCCCGAAGTAATTGGGCGGGGGGAATTCCTGCCAGCCGGTCGGCCAGCTTTGGGTCGTCCAGGTCCTGCGCTTCCAGCAGTACATCCTCGTTGAGGCGCCAGGTATGCCCCTTGTAAACGGCATAATCGTACTCGTTGAGCAGGTCGCGGCCGCTGCCGATATGGAGCGGGGTCAGGACCGTGATTTTGGCCTGATAAAGGCGGTAATCGGCCACGTCACACCTCCTTCAGCCCTGCGGCCAGGGCCAGCCCGTAACGCCAGACGGGATGAGGCAACCCGCCGGAGGTCGCGTCGTAATCGGGGCGCACGTCGGTCACGTCGCCCCAGGGAGGGGCGCCCACGGTGCGGATGACGCTGCCTTCGCTCACCAGCCACAGGCGTTTGCGGCGCTGTGCCGCCCCGTCCCACGAGCGCAGCCAGCCGGCGACGTAATCCAGCGTGTAGGCTGTACCATCCCCGCTCAGCGCCGTGGGTAACTCGTCAGGGCGGGGGTGATAGCGACTCAAGAGCAACGCCAGGCCGCCGGGATGGGCGTCGGGCAGGGTCAACGGGCCATCTTCCTCGAAGCCGAACGCGCCGTAGCCTGCTGTGCGCTCTCCGCCCAGGCCATCACCGCCCAGGAGCGTCAGCAGTTGGCGAAAGAGCTGCTCAAAGGTTGCCTGGCCGGCTGTGGCCTGCGGGGCGCGCCATTCAACGCCGAACCACAGGCCGCACTCCGGCGCAAACGTCACCCGCCCGGCGTGGAAAATGGTGGAAGCCGAACTGATGCGGTCCACCGTGACGCGCGGCACGCGCGCTTCGGCGTAGACTTTGTGCTCGCGCAAGGCGCGAGGGGAAATCGGCCGGCCGGTCCGTTCATTGACCTGGAACCGGGGCGGCAACTTTTGACATTCGTCCCCCGTCAGCCAGAAGGTCCCGCCCTGCAACGCGACGCCGGTCGTCGGCCCGGCGCGTTTATCCGATGGGAACAGCCACTCGTCCAGCCTTTCGCCGTCCAATATCCGGCGCCAGAGCGCTTCCGAGACGTAGCGGATTTTTTGGATTTCCTTGCGGCGTTCTTTCAATGTCTGATCGGCAAAAAAACGCTGCAACGGCGTGGGCATCGGAAAGAAGCGCACCTCTCCGACGAACGGAAAAGCCGAGCTTAGCAGGAAGGGCGCGTCTTGCAGGAACGGTTCGACAAAAGCTGCGGGATCGCTGAGGCGCCGGCAGGCGTCAACCAGCGCCGCGAAGAGCGTATCGGAGGGGATGTCAACGCCGCTCTCCTCCAGGGTCACGCCGCGCGTGCCGATGTGCAGCCCGCCCGGAAAGGTGAGCCGATATACAGTTAACGCAGGCATAACACGGCCTCCTTTCGGTCCGGCTATACAGCAAGGGCCTGCCTGATCTTTTCGAGCACCTCAGCGCGATGTGCGAGCAGTTCACCGAGCGTGGCAAACCTGGCCAACGGTTGGGCATTGGGTTGCGCATCCTGCAGATAACTTCTCTGCGCGCGCACAAATACCTCGAGGTCCTTGAAACGCACCTTGCCGGAACCGCGCGAGCCGAGGCCGCCCAGGTAATCGTCTTCTACCAGTTGCAGTCCTTCCAGCACCGTCTGCAGGCGCTCCACGTCTTTGGCGGCGTCGCAGCCATCGCCGTGGTAGACGCTGTAAATCAGTTCCGCCTTGCTGAAGACGCTACCGGCGGGCACGCGCTCCATCTGGCGCGGGTTGGCGGCAGAGGTCACGCGGTCTATCGAAACCTCGGTCTTTATTTCGGTGTAAGGCAGGTCGGTGCGCCCTGAGGCCTCCAGTTCCCTGACGCTTTTCTCACTCAGGTGCGTGTCGCGCACCACCAGCCGGGTCGGGGTGGCAAAATCGCGCTCCCCGGGTACGCCGAAGACCTGGCAGACGTTGCAATCGGGGTATTCCTGAGCATCCTGGCAGGAGTGAATGTAGCCCTGCCCGATGCGCTGATTTTGCTTCAACCCGTGATACTTTTCCAGCAGGCTGCGCATCTTGCCCTTGAGCGACGAGCCGGGGATGTAGGGATGGTTGGTCAGCGGGTCGCGGATAACCGTCTTATCCACACCGCCGATCTCGATCCCTGTGTCGGAGCCGCCGATGTGCAGGCCGGTCACGGCCTCGATGTCAAAGATGATGAACACCCGCCCTTTGAGTTGAATTTGCTTTGCCATTGCGCACCTCCTCAATTGCCGCCATAGGCTTTGTGATAGGCCAGGATGGCCTCGAAGAATTCGACGAAATGTTGAAAGTACTCATCTTGCCTGTCGGCACTGGCCTGCGTCACCAGATCGAGCGCCGGGCGCAGCACCGAGACCAGTTCCTCCACTGCCTTGCCGCGTTCCTTGCGGGCGCGATAGGCCATCTTGGGCTTGAGCAGGATCAGGCGGCGGCGAGCGTGCTCACGGCGGCTTTCGATGCTCCACTCGGCCTGAATCTGCCGCACCTCGCCGAACAGGGCGCGGATCTGACTGGTGGTCAGTCCGGCGTCTTTGAGATACTTGCCGAGGCTGTCGGCCCACCTGACCAGCGTCTCCGCCCCATTGGGGTCGGTCACAATGGTCCGCAACTCGGCATCCGAGGGGCGTGACATAACCGAAGACCCTTGCTTACTCATTTGTCACCTCCTGAAATAACGGTTGAATAGCTTGCTTACTTCCGTGTCAACAACTCGGCCCAGCGCGCGGCCAGGCCAATCCATTCGATAGCGCCAAAATGGTCGCCCTTTAGTCCCTCGGCCAGTTGATTGATGCTATCCCACGGCTCGCCCGACTTGTTGCGGGTCATACGCTTCAAGAAGTAGTAGCCACGCCACATCCACGGCCCCCAATAGACCTGTTCCTGGCCGGCAAGGTTTGTGTCCTGGCCCTGAAGGCGCCGTCTGGCGGCGGCGTCCTCATACAGGTCCTGCAGTTGGATCAGGCGGCGGATGATGGTGTGAGGAGCGCCTTCACCGCCTTCATTTTCTGGCGTCACCATGCGCACCAGCCGCCGGGTCAGGGCGGAGACGCTTTCCATCATCCCTGTTTCGCGCCGATCCAGGCCAAACTGCTCCCAGGATACCACCTGTCCCAGAAAGGCCAAAGCGTCCTTGCCTGCGCGCGCCTTTGCTCTCCCTTCCGCTGCACCTGCATCCTGCGCGGCCTGGTAGAGCGGATACTTGCCGCCCACCAGCACCACTCCCGCGCTGGCGTGAATGCCGGGGTGGTGCGCGACAAAGGGCGTCAGGTTGGCGCGGATGCGGCGGGCCAGTTCCACCACCCGGTCCCACGCGCCCACGAAGAACAGGTCATCGCCGCCAGAGTAGATCGAATAGAGCGTATCGCCGCGCTCGGTGCGTGTCTCGGCGTTCATCGCTTCGGCGATGTGCTCTACCCAGCCTTCGAAGTAGAGGCTGATGGCGAAACTGAGCGCCGCGACACGGGAGAGCGTGGCAAACCGACGTGTGATGTTGCCGGCCTCATCGCGCTCCACAAAGCCGTCGCTAAAGAGCCGCCCGCCGTCGTCCAGATCCATGCGCAACACGCCGAGCCGCTCGATGCCGGTGGATTGGGCTTCCAGCAGAGAGAACGGTTTGACCGCAACGCCGGGGCGCTCCGGCAAATCCTCCGCCAGGCGGCGGCGCGTCTCGGCGGATTGGCCTGCCAGCCAATTGGCATCTACCTGCTCATAGGTTGGTGTCACGTTGACCAGGAAGCGACGGCCGACAGCGGTCTGGGCATCGGGCTGCAGCCCGTTCAGCGCCTCATCTTTGAGTGCCAGGATCACGCGGAATGAGGCATCAGGGATGGTGCGCCAGTCTTTTGACACGCCGCAGCGGTAGCCCAAGGCGGTCAGCACCTGCTCCAAGTCGCCAGGCACCTCTTTGAGCGGCCGATCCGGAATGGAGGGCCCTTGTTCCATCAGCCAGAGGTAACGCGCCCGACGCAGTTCATCGCCCAACTGTTCGTAAGCCAGGCACTGAGGACATTTGCGCACGCCATCTTCACCCTCAGGCCGTCTCCTGAACTCCTGTGTGCCAGGATGCTCGCGTCCGCAGACCTGACACTGCTTGTCCTGATTGCCGCCGTGATCCTGCGCCTCAAACAGCGCGGCCAACCCCTCTTCCAATTCGGCAAAGCGGCGTTGTTTGACCTGGCGCAAAGCACGGGCGAGTTCTTCCCATTTGCCGGAAATGCGCCCATCGTAGAAATCGGCCGCAGTCAGTGGCACATGCGCCAACGCCAGGTACAGATCGCCCCGATGGTGGGCCAGCAGCACACGGCTGATTTCTCGCTGAATTTGGAGCAAGTTAGCGCTGTCATCGGGGCGCGCCAGCAGATAGAAGTCCCCGCCGCCCTGGTAGATCAGGTTGGTGATGGGCAGCCCTAAGCGTCGCAGCACGTAACGCGCCACAACCTCGGTGAGTAGTTGCAGGTAGAACGAGCGTCCGCGCAATCCTGGCGTCGCGCCCAGGGATGAGATGGTGTAGATAAAGTCCTGTACGCCTGAAATGTCGCCGCCCACCAGCAAAGCGATCGGCTCTGCGCTCTGTTCCGGAGCCTGCAAGGCCTGATCGAGCACGTGTTCTGGCTTACCGGTCAGGCAGGCTGCCAGCGCAGCTGTCATGCGGCTATGGTCGTAGAGGCTCACATCGGGCAGCGAGCGGTAATAGGCCGAAGGCATGCACCAGGTAAAGCGTTGCAGCGCCATCAGCAGGCTCTCCAGATAAACGGCCAGGTCGCCTTCTCCCTGGTGTGCCTCCTGCAGCGCCTCAACCTGGGATTGGAAGCCTTCCCACAACTCCTTATAGCCCTGGCTCACTGTCGGTTCCCCGGCGTATCTGGCGGTGGGGAAAATGGTTTCCCGATCCAGCGCCAGGGGCTTGAGCGGCCAGTAAAGCGGTTCTGGGGCAGATTGCGGCTTGCCTTGAGCGTTCTGTGTTTCCAGGCGACAGAAGATCGAAAGCAGTTGTTTGGGCTGTTCCTCTTTCTCATCCGCCCGTTCCCCGGCGGAAAGGCGATCGGCCAGTACCACCACTTTGGTCTCATAATCCGGCAAACTCTGGTCGTGGTGGGTCATCGCCGGATAGAGTCCCTTGCGCCACCGGGCAGGCACAAAAGTGCTGACAAACTCTGCTCCTACCTCAGAATGTTTACCACTGCGCCATTCTGCCCGCTGCGCGAACTTACCGATGTCGTGCAACAACCCTGCCAGTGCTGCCAGATAGACCTTGCTCTTTAGCTCTTCCTCCATACACACCTCCTGCGAATCAGCGAATTTCCTCTTCCCGCGTAACTACCTGCCCAATTTGAGGAATTGTGCCAAACTATAGCCGTGGTCAAGATGCGGTTGGAAACCGATTGGCTGTTGAAGCGAGTGGCTTCTCTGGAAGCTCGGGTTGCCCGTCTCCAGGCAGAGAACACGCGCCTGGCGGCGGAGAACGCCGAATTGCGGCATCGCCTGGGGCTGAACAGCCAGAACAGCCACAAGCCCCCCGGCAGCGACGGGTATCGGAAGAAACGAGCCCGGCAGCTCTTCCCAAAGAGAAAAAGCCCCTCAGAGGGCAGCCCGGTCACAAAGGCAAAACGCTGCGGCCGGTAGAGAGACCGGACCGGGTGGAGGTCCACCTGCCGGAACCCTGTGCCGTCTGTGGGCGGCCGATCGCTCCGGACAACCCTACCAGGTGGTGGGCCGACGCCAGGTTTTTGACCTGCCCGAACCCCGGTTGGAAGTGACCGAACATCAGTTGGGTCAAATTGAGTGCTGCGGGCGGGTTCAACGGGGGGAGTATCCCCCCTATGTGACCGCCAACGTCCAATACGGGCCCGGGGTGCGGGCATTGGTCACGAAACTCTCGGTGAATCACAAAATGCCCCTGGAACAGATTTGCTGTCTGTTCCAGGACCTGTTTGGCTACGAATTGAACACCGAGACCGTGGAGCAGGCGCTGGAAGAGGGATACGAGTTAGCTGCCCCGGTAGAGGCGGAGATTCGGGAAGCGTTGAAGCAAGCCGATGTGACTCACTTTGACGAGACGGGGCTGCGGGCGGCCGGGAAATTGCGGTGGATGCACACGGCCAGCACTGCCGAGTACACCCGTCTGTTTGTCCATCCGAAGCGGGGGGAAGAGGCCCTGCGCAGTGCCGCCTCGGTATTGAAAGACTTCACCGGGCGGGCCATTCACGATCATATGTCTGCGTATTACAAGTTTTCGCAGGCGAAACACGGGGCTTGCAATGCCCATACTGCGGGAACTCTACGGCTTGATGGAGCAGGGCCCGGTGTGGGCGGCAGCGATGCACGCTTTCTTGTTGGAACTGTACCACCAGGAGCGCCCCTTACACGGGGATGCGGCTCTGGAGGCCAAAAACGGTATCGCCAGATTTTGAGTCAGGCGGAGATGGAAGAGCCCTCTCCCGAGCCTCGAGCTGGCCGGGGGCGTCCCAAGAGCACCCCAGGACGAAATCTGCTGCGCCGCCTGCGGTAACACGAGGAGGCGGTTCTGGCCTCCGCGCTGGTGGAGGGGGTGCCCTTACTAACAACCAGGCGGAACGGGACCGCCGGCCGGTCAAAGTGAAACAGAAGGTCAGCGGCGGTTTTCGCACCGATCAGGGAGCGAAGGTATATGCTCGCTTGCAGGGGGTCATTTCCACCTGTCGCAAGCAGGAGCAAAAGGTCTGTGCTATGCTGCGTGCGTTGTTCGCCCATCGGTCGGTCTCCCTCCTTGCCAGAGGGCAGGTAGTTACCTGCAGGCGTAAAATCAGCTGAGGCCTCTGCTCATTATTTTAGAAGTATTGCCTGTAGCCCCTCGCAAGTTGTCCGGCGGCTAAAGGTCGCCACGAACCCGTCGCAAATCACCTGGTAAAAAATGGCACAAAATTGGCACAAAAGATATGGTCAAGAAAACATAAGCATGGTTAAATTAAGGTGCACAGGCGACTCTCACCAAAAGGATTATACACCGAATCTTAGTGCTGGCAATTCCCAAGTTCACTTTGCGCCTGTAAGAGCCTATCCGGAAATCGTAACCGACGCACCCCTATGCGTCGGTATAGGCGGCATAGGGATGCCGCTTGTGCGGTTTCCCGGACAGGTTCTAAGTATTGTTTAACTGTTTGCTGAAAGGAGGTAGACTCAGGCGGACTTCAGAGCATCAGTAATATACCCCCTAAAACCCCTTTACAAACCCTAGTCAGGAATTTCAGGAGGAAGAAAGGATGACGGACAAAAAACTTAGCCGGCGTGATTTTCTGCGCATCGGCGCGCTGACAGCAGCAGGTGCTGCTCTGGCTGGATGTGGCCCCGCTGCCACACCTCAGGTGGTCAAGGAAACCCAGGTCATCAAGGAGACGGTGGAGGTCAAGGTAGTCGAAGAGGTTGAGAAGGTTGTCACAGCGACGCCACCGCCTCCGGGCGAGGAAAAAGTGGTCATCTTTGTCGGTTTTGGCACCGGCACTTCGGCCGAGCAGATAGCCGTCCACGAAGCCATAGCTCAGGAGTATAACGCCCAGGGAGGCCGGATCAAGCTCGAGTTCCTCACCGTTCCTTATTCCGAGAACCAGGCCAAGTTCTCCACAATGCTGGCGGCGGATATGCCCCCAGATATTTGCATGCCCATCGGCGTGGGCGGCGTGGCCCGCAACTTCGAGGCATGGGAAGACCTGACCCCCTTCATCAAGCGCGACAACTATGATATGAGCGTTTTCTCCGGCCTCACGGTGCAGATTCACCACTACCCGGAGAAGGGCCAACTGGGCCTGCCTATCGGCATTTTCCCATCGGTGGTCTTCTACAATGAAGACCTGTTCGATGCCGCCGGTGTGGATTATCCACCTCACAAGTATGAAGCTCCTTATGCCGACGGAGACCCATGGACCTACGACAAGATGGTCGAGATCGCCAAGAAGCTGACCATAGACTCAGCTGGCAACAACGCAGATTCGCCCGCCTTCAAGTGGGAAGATACGGTCCAGTGGGGCTGGAACGGCTGGGACTGGATGCATCCCAAGGAGTGGGTCGGTAAATTCGGCGGCCGCACCACCGGCGTGAGCGAGGATTACAAGAAGGCACTGTACAACTCGGAGGGATGGGTCAATTGCTGGATATTCGCCAGGGATGTTATCTGGACTCACCATATCCGCGCCACCGGTGAGCAGGCGGGCGCCTTCTATGATGTGGCAGGCGATCCTATGGGAAGCGGTATGGTCGGTATGTGGGAGTGCCATAGTTGGATGGCCTGGGCATATCCGTCCTGGACCGAGTCGTTCAACTGGAACGTGGCTGCCACTCCGGCCGTTGAGGGCTTCCCCATTGTAGCCCCTATGCATGCCGACACCTTCGTGATGCTGAAGGCCTCGGAGCACAAGGATGCTGCATGGGAGGTTATCAAGTGGCTGTTCCAGCCCGAGATCCTGCAGCGCCTGACCGACAACTACGGGTGCATCCCTGCTCATACCGGGCTGGCTGCAGGGTGGGTGGACAACATGAAGGCAAAGTACCCCAATGTGGACTTCGCAGTATTCCTGGAGTCTGCCAACTACCTGGATCAGCCGAACCACGAGTCCTGGGTGCCTGAGTGGAACAGAATCCACGATGCAGTTGACGCCGCCTGGGGTCTGATCTCCTCGGGTGAAAACCTCAACGTACAGGAAGTACTGGACAATCTGAACGCTGAGTGCCAGGGCTACCTGGACGAGTGGTGGGAGGTTTGGGGCTAGCCCCGGAGTACAGTCTTTCCACACCGGCTTACTATGGATGACCGGTAATGGGCTGGGCGGCGCCAGAACAACAGACGCCGCCCAGCTTTTTGGCAAACCGGCTGCCACAGCGAGACCGCAAGAAAAGACATGGAACTTGGCATCTGCTCTTACAGCTTTCACAGGATGCTGACAGCCGGAGAGCATGACATATTCAGATATATAGCTGACTGCGAAACATTCGGAGCCACCAGGTTGGATCCATGGAGTGGCCATTTACCATTAAAGTCCGAGGCAATCTGGAGAAGCGGGGCGTGCTTTGTACAGCTTCTGCCGGAGGATGAGGCCTATCTGGAGCAGGTGAAATGTGCTGCCGATAATGTGGGGCTTCCGTTCGGGTGCCTGACCGTTGGTGACGTCACCGTGTACGCACCGACCCGGGAAATGCGACACGCCAATATGGCTGTGGCTTATGGCTGGCTGGAGGTGGCCAGACGTCTGGGAGTCAGACAGGTCCGCTTCGAGGCCGGCGGGCCGGAGAATATGACTTTGGGCGTTTTTCGGGTGATCGTGGAGGGATATCGTGACCTGGTGGCCCGGGCACAAATGGGGCCTGGAACCCCGATTGAGGTCCTGACGGAGAATCTCCCCGGCGCATTGTTTAGCCCGGCCAACGTGGTCAAGGTCGTAGAGGCTGTAGACGGCCTGGGCCTGCTTTTAGACACTTATAACTGGGCTCCCGGCATGCATGAAACAGGCTGGAACATATGTGCACGCTACGCCACGGCAGTCCATGTACATACCAGCGTGTTTGACGCGGGTACTTGCGCTGAGATATTAAAAGCCTTGCGCACACTCCGCCAGGCGGGGTATAATGGATGCCTGGTGGTAGAGAGTTGCCCGCTTGACGGAGACGAATACGGAGGGGTCAGAAAAACTATCGAACTGGTTAAAGGCTGCCTGTACGGCCAGGAGTAACCGGTGACCGTAGGGGCGGTTGATTAATCGCCTGTTCGGCGTGGGTAGGTAGTTACCTTGACATTCTACGCCGTGTGCCGATTGGAAATCGAGCTTATACGGGTGCCTGCGGCGCCGGGCGTCGGCCTGCGCCGATGCGGAAACAGCGGTCGGCGCAGGCCGACCGAAGGCCTGCGGCCCAAAGTGGGCGACTTCAG